>NZFC01000034.1 GCA_002689195.1 Rhodobiaceae bacterium
TGCCGGACAGGTTTTGTGGCATGCTACTAGGGCTGCCGCGCGCCTGCCGCAAATATTGCGAGGTCTGCCGAGCGGGGTGGCCGATTGGCGCGCGCGTCTGCTGGGCGGGCTGATGCCGCGCCTCAGAGCTGCACCCGCTGAAGACCTTGCGGACGCCAACGAAGAGCCTGCTTATGAGCCTGCCAACATTGCCGACGCCGCACCGGATGACGCCGATATCGGCGCTGTCACAAGCGTTCAGGTCGATGACAAAAAGACGGCGCCGCGCCGTGGGCGCCGCGTCACCCGCGAAGCCCAGACCAGCCTCAATCTGGACGCCTCGACACCGTTTGAATTGCCGCCCTTGCGCCTGTTGACCGAGCATCGCCCGCCACGTCAGTCGCGCGACCTCAGCAAGGATGCGCTGGAAGCCAATGCGCGCCTGCTGGAAACCGTATTGGGAGATTTCGGCATTCGCGGCAAAATCGGTCGCGTGCGCCCGGGGCCCGTCGTCACCTTATATGAGTTGGAGCCCGCCGCAGGCGTGCGCTCGTCGCGCGTGGTTGGGCTGGCCGATGATATTGCCCGCTCGATGAGCGCGATCAGCTGCCGCGTAGCGCCGGTGCCGGGAGCCAATGTCATTGGCATTGAATTGCCCAATGCGGTGCGCGAGCTGGTCAGCTTGCGCGAATTGTTGGCTAGCGCCGATTTCGAAGGCGCAAAAGGCAAGCTGACACTGGCGCTCGGCAAGGATATTGGCGGCGCGCCGGTGATGGCTGATCTATCAAAAATGCCGCATTTGCTGGTCGCGGGCACCACCGGTTCGGGCAAATCAGTGGGCATCAACACCATGATTTTGTCGGTTTTGTACCGCATGACGCCGGAGCAGTGCCGCCTTATTCTGGTCGACCCGAAAATGCTTGAACTGTCGGTTTATGACGGTATTCCCCATCTGCTTGCGCCGGTCGTGACCGAGCCCAAAAAGGCCGTGGTTGCGTTGAAATGGGTGGTGCAGGAAATGGAAAACCGCTACCGCAAAATGGCGAAAATCGGCGTTCGGAATATTGAAGGCTTCAATGAACGCATGGGCGAAGCGCGGCGTACGGGCGAACAATTATCGCGCCGCGTGCAGACGGGCTTTGACCCCGATAGCGGCGAGGCGGTGTTTGAAGAAGAGATTATCGAACCGGAAAACCTGCCCTTTATTATTGTCGTGGTCGACGAGATGGCCGACCTTATGATGGTGGCTGGCAAGGAAATCGAAAGCGCCGTGCAGCGTTTGGCGCAGATGGCGCGCGCGGCGGGCGTGCATCTCATCACCGCCACGCAGCGCCCGTCGGTCGATGTCATCACCGGCACCATTAAGGCAAATTTCCCAAGCCGCATTTCGTTTCAGGTGACGTCGAAAATCGACAGCCGCACCGTGCTTGGCGAACAGGGCGGCGAACAATTGCTGGGCCAAGGCGACATGCTTTATATGGGCGGCGGCGGTCGCATTGGGCGCGTGCACGGGCCGTTTGTTTCAGACGGCGAAGTGGAAAAAGTCGTGCGGTTTTTAAAACGCCAAGCCACCCCCGATTATATCGAGCAAGTGACAGCCGAGCAGGAAGAAGAAGCCAGTGTTGGCGCGGCGGCCAGCGGCGACACGCTCTATGATCAGGCGGTTGCGATTGTCACGCGCGATGGGCGCGCGTCCACCAGCTATGTGCAGCGGCGTCTGCAAATCGGCTATAACCGCGCAGCGCGCCTGATTGAGCAGATGGAAGAAGAAGGCGTCATCAGCGCGCCAAACCATGCCGGCAAGCGCGAAGTCTTGGCTGGAAAGCATTGAATATGAACAGCAATTTTCCCCGTTTTACCGGCTGGTTCAGCCAATTTAGCGCAATTTGGGTCTTGGCCTGCGCGCTTTTAATAATGTCGGTCGCAAGCCCTGTGCGTGCCGCTAGTCTTGCCGATATCAATGCGGCGCTGGCCGATATGGGGGACTTATCGGGGCAATTTGTTCAATCGAGCTCGGGTGGGGAAACCTTGCAGGGCGATTTTTTTCTCGCCCTGCCCGACCGGTTCCGTTTCGTCTACACGCAAGGCCGGGCACAAGGCGGGCAAAATGTCGTGACCTTGCGGGGTAACTGGCTGGTGGTTCAGGAATTCCAAGGCGCGGAAGCCAATCGCTATCCGGTGTCGGCCACGCCGCTGCACTTGCTGGTCGACGGGCGAAGCCTGCACATTCGGCCATCGCAATTGGAGGCGCTCACTGAAAAAGGCGGCTCGATTGAAGTCGCTTTGCGCGACCCCGAAGGCGATGTTCCGGGGCGTCTGGTTTTGATCTTTGACAGCAAGACACTGGCGCTGCAGGGCTGGCGTCTGCTTGATATACAGCAGCAGCGCAGCACGGTATGGTTGCACAATGTCACCCGACATGCGCGCCTAGCGGAGGATAATTTTCGTATTGATGAATCCATAGCCGAGGCTGAAGACGAATGACCGCCGGAAATTTTCCGCCCAATGAAGCCGATAATGACGAATGGCACCCCGACGCCGAAAGCCTGAACGCGCTGGAGGCTGAAATCCCCACGCTCGCGGCCTTGCGAGGTTTTGCCGATGAAGCGTGTCGCCAGCCTTGGTTCACCGAACTGGGCGAACCGCTTGGCGACCCTGTCAAAGCCATGGCGCGCGCCTATCTTGACGGGCTTGGCTATCCCGACGCCGAGGCCGCGCCGATGATGAACTGGGACGATGCGCTGGATGCCGCGCTGTCACTCGATATCAACAGCGCCGGCTGGGAGGCCGAAGAGCAGTTGCGCGCAGCCCTCGTTGATGCCGCGCTCACGCAAGTCAGCGAAGAGGGGCTTGGCGTGCTTTTGGCGCATCTGGCGGCGCAGCTTTCCGAAACCCTGCACGAACTGGCCGAGGAAGCACTTTATATGGCGGATGAATTGCCCGACCATGTCATTGATCTGGCTGTGGGTGCCGGCCAGCAGGCGGCGTATGGCGCGGCGCTGGTGCTGGCGGCCAGTGGCGCGCAGGACCCGGATGATGCGTCAGATGATGCACCGGACGATACAGCAGATATTTTATCGCATCCGCTCATGTTGAAATACCGGCTGTTCGCCGCCGGACGCTGGCCGCTGACATTAACCGGCCAAACGCTAAATATTTTCTGAACCGAAACGAAAGGGCCAAACCGCTCATGCGTGTTATCTCGTGGAACATCAATTCGGTGCGCCTGCGCGCCCCGCTTGTGGAAAAACTTATTACCGAGACGGCGGCGGATGTAATCTGCCTGCAGGAAACCAAATGCCCCAATGACAGTTTTCCCGAAAAACTGTTTAACAAGCTTGGGTTTGCCCATATCGCAAAAAACGGCATTAAGGGATATCACGGCGTGGCGACGCTTTCGCGCCTGCCCATGGTCGATACGAATATTGTCACCTATTGCGACCGCACGGATGGACGCCACATTGAAACGGTTTTCGACACCGCCAACGGGCCCCTGCATATTCATAATTTTTATGTGCCTGCGGGCGGCGATGAGCCCGACCCAAAAATCAATGAAAAATTTGCCCATAAACTCAACTTTCTAGATGAGATGGAGGCCAATTTCCGCGCAATCCGTCGGCAGAAAAAAGCCAAGCGGCAAATTCTGGTCGGGGATTTGAACATTGCGCCGGGCGAACATGATGTGTGGTCGTCCAAGCAGTTGAAGAATGTTGTCAGCCATACTGCCGTCGAGATTGAGGCGCTGGCGCGCGTGCAGGCTAGCCTGGACTGGGAAGATGTGTCGCGGCGCTTCGTACCAGCTTCCGAAAAACTCTATAGCTGGTGGAGTTATCGCGCCCGCGACTGGGCGGCTTCCGACCGCGGGCGTCGGCTCGACCATATCTGGGTGACGCCCGCGCTTTTGGACGATGTGACCGGCTTTGAGATATTGCGCGATGCGCGCGGCTGGGAGCGACCATCCGACCACGCGCCGGTGGTGCTGGATGTGAGCTGAATGTGAGATAAGGCCAGCATTTGCGGCCATCCGCCACGCTTGCAAGTTTCAAGATGACCCACTAACGTTCAAACAGGTTTTGGGAGAACGAAACAATGTTGGACACATATTCACCTTCATGGATGACGGAAGATTTGGAAATTTTCAAAGACGCCGTGAACAAATTTTATACCCGCGAATTTGCGCCCCATAGCGATCGCTGGACCAAGCAGGGCAGTGTCGACCGCGACGCTTGGTATAAGGCTGGCGAAGCGGGGATTTTATGCGCCTCGATACCGGAAGAATATGGCGGCGGCGGCGGCACTTACGCCCATGAAGCCATTTTGACGGAAGAAATGGAGCGCTGCGGGGTTGCGGGCTTTGGCAATACTGTGCATTCGCTCATCTGCGCGCATTATTTCAACGCCTATGGCACGGAAGAACAAAAACGCAAATGGCTGCCCAAAATGGCGAGCGGCGAGTTTGTCTGCGCGATTGCGATGACCGAGCCCGGCACCGGCTCCGACCTGCAATCGGTCAAGACGCGCGCCACCAAGCAGGGCAACCAATATGTCATTAACGGCTCCAAGACATTTATTTCCAATGGTCAGCAGGCGGATCTGATTATTGTCGTTGCCAAGACCGACCCCGAGCAGGGCGCGAAGGGCATTTCGCTGATGATTGTGGAAACTGCCGAGGCGGACGGGTTCCGGCGCGGACGCAATCTCGACAAAATGGGCCAGCACGCAGCCGACACATCCGAGTTGTTTTTCGACGATGTGAAAGTGCCGACCAGCAATTTGCTCGGCGGCGAAGAAGGCCAAGGCTTTTACCAGCTCATGCAACAATTACCGGCAGAGCGGCTGATTATCGCCAATCAGGGCGTTGGCGCGATCGAGCGCGCCATTCAGCTGACGGTTGATTATACGCGCGAGCGCAAAACCTTCGGCAATGCGGTGTTCGATTATCAAAACACCCAGTACAAGCTGGCCGAGTGCAAGGCAACATGGATGGCGGCGCGCGCCATGGTCGACCAGCTGGCCGAACAGCTTATGCGCGGCGAGCTTGATGCCAATTCAGCCGCCGCCGCGAAGTTTTGGGTGAGCGAGCGTCAATGCGAGATTATCGACACCTGCCTGCAGTTCTTNGGTGGCTATGGCTANATGGACGAATATCCGATCAGCCGNATGTACACGGATGCGCGCGTTCAGCGCATTTATGGCGGTTCGAACGAGATTATGCGTATGTTGGTGGCCCGCGCGCTTTAGGCGGGCCGCTTTTTTNNCATTCGGTAGTTTTTCAAAAGAGGCTGGCAAAATGCGATTAACCTTTGCACACGCTGTGAGGCGCGCCGCGCCNGTCATATTTCTGTCATTAATTTTGCCGGTCGCNGCTTTNAGCCAAGAGGCGGCTGNAATCGCAACAGAAGTTGCGGCAGAAGTTGCGACAGAAGTTGCGGCGGAAACAGTTGTAGAAGAAGNNGGCGCGCAAACAGAAGACGCGCAAANNGAAGANGAAGGCGGNTTCTGGTCGCTCTTATTCANTAAGGGCGGCGTTGTGACATGGATTATCGCCATGTTGTCGGCCNTTGGCCTGCCCATTGCGGCGGTGAAATTTGTGCAGTTTCTGCGAATGGAAATTTGGCGTCCCAAACATGTCGAAGCCGCGATGATGCGTTATCGCGCCGGTGATNTGCGCGGGCTGTCCGGTGATTTGGAAGATATCGCGCACCCCGCNGCGCCACTCATAGCTTTTGCAATTGCCGAGGCCCATCGCGGTGGCTCNAAGGGCGAGGCCGGAGAATTGCTGCGCGAAGAGGCATCGCGGCGCGCGCAATATNTTTTGCGGCATCTGGGCTCGAATATCTGGGTGCTTGAGCTNATCGCGGCGTCGGCCCCCTTGTTCGGGCTNCTGGGCACGGTGCTTGGCATGATTGTCGCTTTCCAAGGCGTNGGTCAGGGNGTTGGCGGTGCTGACACGGCGCTGCTGGCNGCGGGCATTTGGGANGCGNTNTTGACGACGGCGNTTGGTTTGGCGGTTGCTCTGCCGTTTTCCATTCTCGCCGCCGTTTTCAACAATGCCGTCGATAATACGCGCGACCTGTTGGAAGATGCNCTCACCGAAATCATGGTANNCAGCGCAACAGGCGCTTCCGCCAAGGGGTGAGGCCCATGCGGATCGACCGNCCAAAACNAACGCTGGAAGCCGTTGGGCTCACACCGCTCATCGATATGATTTTTCTGCTGCTGCTGTTTTTTCTGCTGGGGTCGGATTTTGCNNGGTTNTCCCAAAGCCAGCTTGCGCCGCCGCGCGGCACGGGTGGCTCTGAGGGCATGAGCCAGCCGGCCATCATCACGCTGGCTGAAACCGGCAAGNTGCAATGGAACGGCGCGGGNGTTACGCGCACACAAATGCAGGAACGNGCNGCCGAGCTTNTTGAAACCGATGCCGAGCAGCTTTTTGTGGTCATGCCGGCCGCGGCNNCCGAGGTGCAGCAAGTGGTTGGCGTGATGGATGATCTGGCNGCGGCGGGCGCAAGTGCNGTGACGCTGGAGCGTGATNTTTTCGATATTGATCTGGCGGATTTCTGAGGGCGGCATGAAAATCGACAGACCCAAACGCAAATTCAAGANCATTGATCTTCTGCCGCTGATCAATGTGGTTTTTCTGCTCATTTTGTTTGTGCTNATTGCNGGTCGCCCGACCACNGACCATCCCAGAGAGATCGAGGTGGCGCTCAGNACCCAAGAAAACCAATATGTCNCCGCGCCNTTTTCCGTGCGCCTTGGNGCAGATGACAAATTTTATCTGACGGGCGAGGCGCCCAAATCGCTGGCCGAAATNGCCGCGCGCGTNGCCGAAACAGGGGCTGGCGAACAGGGGNTGGCGGTTGAGTTAATTGCCGACCGGCGCGCGCATNCCGCCGCGCTGATGGATTTTCGCCAAGCCATGGCGAAGGCCGGTGTGGGCGAAATACGCATCAANACCGAATTTAGAGCGGAGCAGGCAAATGGTGACTNNTCCCGCCCCGCAANCAAGCTGGCTGACNCGGCTCAAAAACCTGCCGCGGCGTTGGTGGATTNCGTTTTTTGCTGTTTCGCTGGTCGTGCATGTGATCGGCGTAGGCACGGTGCTGGTGCTGTTATTTGGCGGCGCGCGNGGTGGNGACGATGCGGCCGAAAGNCTGATTATTTCGGCTGCTGCCAACGCCCCGGAGAGCATTGATNTGNAATTGCCCGATCCNGGCNAGATTGAGCGCGAGGCCGAAGCCGAACTGGATTTGTCGGAGATCCTTGAGGTGCCGCTGGAAATTGATTTCAACCAGGTGATGATGGAAGCCGCCAGCACCGCGGCTATTGCGCCNGCNATGCCGGCACCGTCTGAGGCCGCAACGCAGCGCGCNGCGCCCGGCGGCGGCCTGATATCNGGCGTGCCGCAAACCTTTGCCGATTATATNCAGTATTTGCGGCAAACCGGTATTGATGTCGTGTTCGTGATTGATGCAACAGGCTCGATGGTTTGGGTGCATAATCGTGTGCGCGAACGCATCGAAGCCTTGTCGCAATATGTACGCAATNTGGTGCCGCTGGCGCGCTTCGGCGTGATTGCCTATCGCGACTATCAAGACCCGGAATTTGTGATNCGGNTGTCNCAGCCCAGCTTTGATATTGTCAAAGCNCGCAGTTTNATGAGCAAGCTTGACGCGCTTGGCGGTGGCGATATCCCCGAAGCNGTGACAGAGGCTCTGCGGCAGGCCGAAAATACCATTAANTGGCGCGCNGGNGCCCAGCGCGTGTTGATTGTTATCGGCGATGCGCCGCCGCANCGCTACGAGGCTGACGAGGCGCTGACGATTGCCGGACGNATGAACCGCCGCGGCGCACGCCTGTCGATTGTCGACTCGCGCGTTGAAGCNAATCGGAGTTATCTCGGGCGGACCGGNGGGCAAGGCGGGTTTAGTTTGCGGAGCCCCAGCTTGCGCCAGCAGGATGTGTTGCCCGCGTTTCGCGCNCTTGCCAAATCGGGCGGTGGGCTGGCGGTGACNCTGGCGGCTGAACGCCAGTTGATGAAAACGCTGGCGCTNTTGATTTTTGANGACCNGTTCCATGATGAGNTGGCACCNTTTCTGGCGAGTTTGGAATAAATCATGCGCTGTTTCCTTNCCGCTTTGGCNATTTTCTATCTTGCGGTCATGGCTCCGGNTGCGGCGTGCCGCNTGCCGCCGGAAGCTCTTTTGTCGCCGCCGGANAAAATTCTGGCATCGCTCGATANNCAAGCCCAACCNGNACTCAAAGCCATGGATGATTTCGCCAGCGCTNTTGAGGCGTGTTATGACGCNCCAATGGGGCCGCTGGAACTTGCCGAGATCAGGAANGGTGCGGCGGCTTTGCGCGACCAGATAGATGGCGTGCGCGCCATGGCGGAAGCGCGCGTGCGGGGCAATGAATTAAATTTCGAAGCACTGTTATCGTCCGACCTCTGGCAGGATTTGGAAAGCCTGCGCGTGGCCGGAGCCTATGCGCTGGCTTGGGCGAACCTGTCGCGTGCGACACGCGAGATTAGCGCCGAAGCGCGGCGTAAAGCATTGGTCGGCGCGACCGAAGACATGCGCGCCCTGACGCTGGAGTTCAGCCATCCGGTGATTGTCCAGCGCGCCATGTATGGGCTGGCAACGGCACAAATTGAAGGCGGTGATGTTCCCGCCGCCATCGCGACGCTTGACCAGTTAAAAGCTTCATTGCAGCGCGGCGGGCAGAAACCGCTCGAAGAGGCCGTCAATTTATTTTATGGCGAAATAACCGCGCCCGGATACACGCCGCCCATTGTGTCGGCGGGCGCGGCGGCAACCCTTGAGCGAGATTTCTCACAAGAAGCCGGTGTGGCTGACCCGCAAATTTTGCGCGCGGCTGAGCAAGCCCTGAGTGCGGGCAAACCGGCCACCGAGATCGCCGCCGTGCTTGCCCCGGTTTTTGCGCCGGCTTTTGAGGGACAACCGGCCACGATCACAGCCGCTTTTGAATTTCTGGCGGGCGATAAAAAACTGCTGGCCGCCGCTGATTATCCGCCGGTCAACGCTGTGCACACGATGGACAGGGCTTTCACCATCAGCCAGTTTGCCACCGTGCGCGAAAACTGGCGCGTCGTGAAACCCTATTACAATCTTCTGCCCGCAAAGCTGAAGCGCGGTGTCGACTACCAGCTTGGGGTTGCGCTGGTCAATTTGAACGAAGCGGCGCGCGCCTTGCCATTTTTGCGCGCGGCACGCGCGGGCTATAAAACCCGCGAGCAGCAGGCGCTGGTCGATAAGTTTATCGCGCTCGCGCGCCTGTCGTCAGATACTGATCCGGATGACGAGCTTCTCGCGCTGGCCCAGCGCCATCAGACATTGCCGGAAATTGAACCGCGCCAGCCGCTTGCCCTCGATCAGGTGATCGCGCTGCGCGCGCGGGTGTTGCTGGCCCGCCATGCGGCGACGCAAGGCAAATGGCGCAAAGCCGACAAGCTATTATCAGGTTTTGTGCCGCATATGCCGGCCTATAAAATGCTCACGGGCATGCGCGTCCGGTTGATTGCGCGCAATGTGGCCGAGGGCCTCAAAACCGGCGAAGCAGCCGCGAATCTGCAGAAAACCGCAAGGGGTGGGCAGGCGATTTACACCATTTGGCGCAAGTCTAAATGTCCGCCGGGCTGTGTCGCGGGCGATGAAACGCCGGTGCACCGTGCGGCCATTAATCTGGCTATTGATGCGGGTCTAAGCACGGGGTTTTTTGACACGGCCTATGCGTCATACGAACTTTCGGGCGGCGATGTCGTGCTGCTGGCACCTGCCGCNATTGGCTATCTGGTGGCGCAAGGCGATGGCCCCGGNTTGATTGCGCTNCTTGAACCGGCTGAGGAGGTTCGCGCGAGCCGTATTTTGGNCGCGTGGAAGGTGTTTTTGCGCGAGCTGCAGGAAACCGAAAAAGACGCGGCACGCACCGAAAAAGACGCGGCGCGTTATGTGTTNCTGCGCGACGGGCTGACGGCATTGCAAGGCCGTCCCCTTGCCAATTTACGCGAAGCGCTGGTGCAAATTAATCTGGCGCGNAACGCCCCCGAAGAAGCCTTACGCATTGCNGACCTGCTGGCGCAGGATTTTCCGCGCCGCCCGTCGGCATGGTATNTGCGCGCNGAGGCCTTGCGCGTCAATGGCCGCGATCTGGAGGCGGCGCGNGCTTTGTCCAGTCTGGCGCGGCGCACCCCGCCNGATGATCCGGTGGGCATGGGCGCACGGGTCGGGCTGGCAGCGATTTTCACAAATCTGGGCGAAAAGCCGAAAGCATGTGCCATGGTGGAAAAAATATTCGCGCGCNCGCAAGCCGCGCAAAACTGGCNAAANGCGATAGATGTGTTTCCGTTGCTCACCACATGGGAGCGGCANGCGCGTTCATGTGCAACCGGCTAGTGCCGGAAATGGGGGCTAGCGCCAGAAATGGGGGCTAGTGCCGGAAATGGCGCATGCCGGTGAACACCATTGCCAGCCCAGCTTCGTCTGCCGCCGCAATCACCTCATCGTCGCGGATCGACCCGCCCGGCTGAATAATCGCTGTCGCGCCAGCTTTGGCAGCACTCATCAACCCGTCGGCGAATGGGAAAAACGCATCTGAGGCGACCACCGAGCCGGAAACTAGCGGCGTTGAAAGCCCGGCGGCTTGCGCCGCATCTTCGGATTTGCGCGCCGCGATGCGCGAGCTGTCCAGTCGGCTCATCTGGCCGGCGCCAATGCCGACGGTCGCGCCGTCTTTTGCGTAAACAATGGCGTTTGATTTCACATGTTTGGCGACCTGCCAAGCAAACAATAAATCGGCCATTTCGCTGGCGTCGGGCGCGCGCTGCGTCACCGTTTTAAGCTGTGCGGGCGCAACCGAACCGGCATCTCTGTTTTGCGCCAGAAACCCACCAGCCACCGTTCGCACGCTCAAGCCTTCGCCATGTCGCTCGGCAAGGCCGGTGGTAATCAACAGCCGCAGATTTTTCTTGGCGGCGATAATGTCGCGCGCCGCATCATCGGCACCGGGCGCGATAATCACCTCTGTAAATAATGCGGTAATCGCTTCGGCGGTGGTCGCATCCAGCGGGCGGTTCATAGCAATAATGCCGCCAAAGGCCGAAACCGGGTCGCACGCCAAGGCCTTGGCAAACGCATCCGGCAAATCCGTTCCCCGCGCCACGCCGCACGGATTGGCGTGTTTGATGATGGCACACGCCGCGCTATCGGCTGGGTCAAATTCCGACACCAGCTCGAACGCGGCATCGGTGTCGTTGATATTGTTATAAGAAAGTTCCTTGCCTTGTATTTGCTGCGCCGTCGCCACACCCTCGCGGCGCGGCCCGCCAACATAAAATGCGGCCTGCTGATGCGGGTTTTCGCCATAGCGCAAACCCTGTTGCAAATGCCCGCCAAGGGCCCGAAATGCGGGTATTTCGACGTTAAGCTCGGCGGCCATCCAGTTGGATATTTCTGCATCATAAGCGGCTGTGCGCGCATAGGCTTTTTGCGCCAGCCTTTGCCGCAATGCGAGTTCAGTGCCCCCGTGGGTTTGAAGGCTGTCCAGCACGCTGGCGTAATCCTCAGGGTCGACAATCACCGTGACGTCCTGATGGTTTTTGGCCGCCGCGCGGATCATAGCCGGGCCGCCAATATCGATGTTTTCGATGCACGCCTCATANGCGCCGCCGCCGCGCACCGTCTCCTCGAACGGATACAGATTGACCACCAGCAGGTCGATCGCGCCAATGCCATGCTCGCGCATGGCATCTGTATGGGTTTCATTGTCGCGTATCGCCAGCAATCCGCCATGCACCATCGGGTGCAGTGTTTTCACCCGCCCGTCCATCATTTCGGGAAACCCTGTTAAATCCGAAACGTCGCGGCAGGCAATCCCGGCCTCGGTGAGAATTTTTGCCGTGCCGCCGGTTGAAACAATGTCAATNTTTTGCGCCGNGAGCGCTGTCGCGAATTCGACAATGCCGGTCTTGTCCGAAACGGATATCAGGGCGCGGGAAATGGGTTTGGGGGATGATTTTTCGGAAACAGACATGGGGAATAAACCTTGCTTGCAGCTTTGAGTTACGGGTTAACGGCGGCGGCCAATGCGCCCAACATAGCGCATGGCCCATTTCATCTGGGTATCTTTCGGTTGTAGCGTGCCGGCAATGGCAATTTGCTGGCAGCGCTGGGGAATCCCCCNATCGCCCATAAACACGCTTTCCTCGATTTTCAAAANCTGGTCGGCCTGCGGCGCGAAGCGAAATTGCCATCCATGCCCGCCATGCGACACCAATAGNACGCTGGAGCCACCAGCCTGCAAAGTGGCCGAAACCTGCGGGTGCAGGTGGAAGCGNAAATGGAAGCGCGCGGCGATATATTTGCTTTTGCTCGAGGCGGGCATCAGCATATCTTCGCCGCGNAAATCTTCGCCATTCGTGTCGACAAAAAGGCGGCGGTTATAGCGCACGCCGTGGCTATTGGCGAATTGGTCGTGGCTGGTTTCCAGCCAGACGCCGGTTGCATCTTCCACCCGCCGGCAGGTGACATGCCAGTTTTCCGGCTTCAGCCGGTGCCCCAGAACCCGCGCGCCCAGCCCGCTCCGCAGGAACGGGTCGTTCATATCCGCATCGAAACCAAAAGCAGAATGCGCCGCNACNCCGCGCGAGGCNAGATGCCATTTTTCGCCATGCACCAGATTGGGGCCGCAATTCACCAGAATCCGGTCTTGCGCGTAACTCATTTCNAGCGACAAGGGTGCNGCGTGGCTGGTCTCGGTGCCCGCCCCGCCCCGCGCTTGTCCGGCGTCGACCAGCAGACAAAGCTTGCCGCAAGCAAGGCGTTGATAGCCGCTGCGTTGGGCATAGCTCATCGCATTTTTGGCATCGACGCCTTTGAGCAGCGGCGCGATTTCAGCCGCCGAGCGCGCGGTCGCACCGTTAAACAATCCAAGCCCGCCATCGGAATGACAAATCAGGGCNACCATGGCCTGCATGCGTTTGCGCGTTTCCANCAGCGTTGCGGGCACTTGCACGCCGCGCGCCTGCATCGCCGCTTCCAAGGCAATCATGTGGTTCAAAATATCGGCGAGTATAGCTGGCGAGCGGCTGACATGGCCGCCATCGGCAAGAAGCTGACGCCGCAACTCGCGCAAAATAGCTTCGACCCCCTGGCGCACCCATTGGCCGTCGCCGGAAAAAGCAAGGCCGGCATAGGCCAGCCCGAAGGCGGCTGTCAGGCGGCGCACGCCGTCGCTTTCCTCATCAATGCAGCCCGCCAGATATTTTGATTGCTGGCTCAGTGCCTGGCGGATGGTGTCGATNTCGCGNCGTTCAAGCGCTGGCAAAATGGTCGGCATGGCGGCGCTCCAATTCATCANCCGCCGCGCGGTCACATCCGGGCGCATCGCTTCTTTCAAGCGCACCGGATTGCGCCGGATCCAGTCTTGCACATAAAACGCCGCCGCGGTCGGCCCGCGTTGCGCTGACAGGGCGCAGATATGGCGCAACCAGTCAAACCCGTGCAGCGAGGCCAGCCATTGGGAATTGGCAACCGGCACATCGAAAGGCGATGTGTTGGCGACTTTGACCAAAGCTCCGGGCAAAGTGTAGTCTCCGGCCAGCCAGTTTTCGCCGCGCACCGTATCGCCGGGGGTGAGGGCTTGGGGATACANNCCGGTTATGTCNATNGCNTCGGACAGNCGCCGACTGCNTAGCGACGCNNGNCGCCGCAAGCTTCGTTTTAGGCCGACGCGCATATTTCGCATCATGGTCGAAAAAATTTCCAGATACAGGCCCAGCTTGCGTGCGCGGCTCATCAGGTCTGCCCGGCCTCCCGCAATGCGGTGATATTTTCGGCATAAAGCNTNGGCCCGCCTTTGAACGTGGCGGTGCCAGCAACCAGNACATTGGCACCGGCGGCGATGACTTGGGCCGCCGTCTCGCGGTTTACCCCGCCATCAACTTCCAGTTCGATATCGCGCCCAGAGGCGNCGATCAGCNGGCGCAGTTGCGAAATTTTTTNCAACTGGCTGGTAATAAAGCTTTGCCCNCCAAAGCCNGGATTGACCGACATCACCAGCACCAGATCGACAAGGTCAAGCAATTGGTCCAGCNCGGCCAGTGGCGTGCCNGGGTTCAGCGANACCCCNACACGACATCCNGCAGCGCGAATGGCCTGCGCGGTGCGGTGCGGGTGNGGCCCGGCTTCGGGGTGGAANGTGATAATGTCGGCACCGGCTTCGGCAAACGCCGTGATATAGGGGTCGACCGGTGCGATCATCAAATGCACATCAAGCGGGCGCGACNCGTGCGGTTTAATGGCCTTCACAACATCCGGCCCNATNGTAATGTTCGGCACGAANTGGCCGTCCATCACATCGACATGCACATAATCGCATCCGGCTTCGCAGATGGNGGCNACCTCTTCGCCCAAACGGGCAAAGTCAGCGGAGAGAATAGAAGGTGCAATTTTAACCGCGGGCATAATTTTCAATAATCCTATTTGACGCCCCGCGCAAGATATCACTCATGCTTAAGCCTCGGCTTTCCTGTGGAAACGCGCGGCAAAAAANCCGTCGCAGCCGCCAGAAGCCGCCAAATTTGCNGGTGTTGTGCGTAAATAGCCTGCAGGNGTCGNCGCAGCCGACAAACATGCGGGCAATTCATCCGCCACTATCGGCNCGCGGGAAAACCCCTNATGGCGCGCCAAAAACGCATCCGCNGCGCCCTCACCCTCTTCCGGCTCCAGCGAACACACGCAGTAAACAAGCGTGCCGTCGGGGGCCGTCGCCGCCGCTGCCNGNTCTAGAAGNGNAGATTGCACATGNGCGCTTTTNTCAATGTCCCCGCGGCGGCGGTGCANCGGCAGGTCGGGGTGGCGGCGTATTGTGCCGGTGGCNGTGCATGGNGCATCCANCAAAACATGGGAAAATTTTTCCGGCGCGNCCCAGCTTTCAAGGTCGCCCAGAAGGGTCTGCGCGCTAAGTCCGGTGCGNGCCAAATTGGCGGTGAGGCGTTCGAGCCGGCTNTCNGAGGCNTCGAGCGCCGTAACCTNNNCGCCGCGCGCGGCCAGTTGCAGGGTTTTGCCGCCCGGNGCCGCGCAAAGGTCGAGCACATGGGNTTGCGCGTCCGCCNNCAAAAGCGGCGCGGCCAAGGTNGCGCTNATATCTTGCACCCACCANGTGCCTGCGTCGAAACCCGGNANGCGGGTCACATCGCCCGATGTTTCAAGCCGCAGGCAGGTCGGNGTCAGCGCNTGGCCCANATCTGGATTGGCGGCCTGCCAGTNTNTTAAGGCATCNGCNTCGCGGAACTGCAAATCGAGCGGTGGGGTTTGGCGCAAAACGGCTTCTATNTCTNCNGTGTGCNTGGNGCCGTAAGCCTCGCGCCAGCCATCGAGCAGCCAATCCGGTAAATCCNGNGCCNCGCCGAAGTTCTGTCCGGCCTCGCTAACGCGGCGCANCACCGCATTAATCAGCCCGCGAAAGGGCTGCTCGCGCCGTCCCGTTGCCGCNACGGTTTCGTTAATTGCAGCATGCGGNGGCACATCCATAAACAAAATTTGNGCGACGCCAATATGCANCAGCGCGCGCGCCAGATGCGGGCGTGCTGGNACGCGGCGTTTCAAATGCGGGGCCAGCGCCGCTTCNATGGAGCCGCACCGACGCAAGGCCGTCATCACCATAGCGGCTGCAAA
>NZFC01000035.1 GCA_002689195.1 Rhodobiaceae bacterium
AAATCCTTCTCGAGTTGCTTGCTCGCACAACCAAAATGGATGCCGCCGACTATATGTCTCAGAAAATCTGGCAACCCCTTGGGATGAAGCACGATGCGTCATGGGTGATCGATCGGCCTGGAAGTGGTGGCCGAGAAATAGGTGGTGCATTTTTTAATGCGACGCTTGGCGATTGGGCGCGCTTTGGGTTCTTCATCAGCCGTGACGGCGTATGGGAAAGCGAACCGCTTTTACCAGACAAATGGCTAGCCGATGCGACGATAACAACCGAAGCCCATTTGGCCCATGGCAAAGTCGATAAGAACTGGCGAAAGGGATATGGTTGGCATTGGTGGACATTTGCTGATCGTACCTTTCAGGCGGATGGAAGCCGCGGCCAGAGTATTTTCATTGACCCCGCACGCGAACTTGTGGTGGCAAGAGCCAGCGCGTGGCCGGAAGACTGGGTAGAAAATTATGACGATCAAACCCATGCATTCTATAGTGGGCTGTCTGCCTTCGTCGACTCAAAATCCAGCGCTGCCAAAAAATAAACTGTGATGAAAGAGTGCGCCGTCAAAGGACGGAGCTAACCGTTTGAATGCATATTTAGGTTATAGCTTTTTAGGAAAATGGTGCCCAGGGGCGGGATCGAACCACCGACACGCGGATTTTCAGTCCGCTGCTCTACCAACTGAGCTACCTGGGCGATGAGACGCAGAAGACGCGCCAAGACTATGGTTTATATGTCATTACCAGTGCCCTGTCCAGATGCGTGGCCGGCCTGAAGATGGGCGGAAGATAGGGTAGAGAAGCTTTACTACTACGGTTGAATATTGGGTATATAGCCCGCGTCACGGTCTTGATAAGAGAGGGTTTCAAAAGTAGCCTTTAAGGGTTGTTGTTAGTTGTTTTTTGATTTGTGACAGTTCGTTTAATCATACTTTTGAGCATTGTTTGCTCTGGCCCTGCCGGGGCACATGGCGGCGGCCTGAACAGTGACGGATGCCACAATGAACTTAAAAAAGGGAATTATCATTGTCACAGAAATTCAGACACCCCCGATACTGAGTCTCGTGATAAGCCGCTTCGTCACACCCCCTATTGGAGAGATTTATATTCTTACCGCAGTTACCCGACCAATATATCGACCGGGTTTTACACCGATATGAAATGCCCCACCAATATCGACCATGTGGTGTCTCTAAAGGATGCGCACGAAAGCGGTGGTTTTAACTGGTCGTCATCCAAAAGAACGCGGTTTGCAAACGACAAATCCAATCATGTTCCCAGTTGCAGAGTTATAAACAGCTCCAAAGGATCAAGCACGCCGAAGGACTTTTTCAGAAAGAGCAGTGATGGCAGGGGCATGGATTATGAGATCAAGGACCGCTGTGCCTATGTTGAGATTTATTTCAAGGTGAAAAAGAAATACAACCTTTCATTCACCAATAACGCGCCGGAGGTGTTCGCCCAATGTGGTATCGCCCTCAAATAATGGGATCTTAAAGATTATCCCCCGTCAATTCGCGGCCCTGAAAAATTTTCGGTTCCTCGACAGGCTGATATTTCAGCTTACTTCCCATAGACGGACGATAGAGGGAAGTCATGCAGTCTGATTATCTGAGCAAACAACAATTTATTCCGACCCGTATGGCCGGCGAGGCGGTCCTAGAGGTTTTCGCGCCCAAAATGGGAAAACGCTATACAAACGGGCGCAATTTTGATCGAGGCATGGGTAAACACTGCGATGTGTCAATGTTATCGCCATATTTGCGGCGACGGCTTGTTCTTGAACAAGACGTGGTGGCAACAGCAGTTCAGACGCATGGTGCAGAAGGAGCCGAGAAATTTATCCAAGAAATTATTTGGCGCGCCTATTTCAAAGGGTGGTTGGAACACCGCCCCGTTATCTGGGATTTATACAAAAAGGGCCTAGTACGTGACCTCGCCGCGCTTGATCGCGATCGTGGCCTCCGCAAGCGCGTAGAGGCCGCTGAGACCGGGCAGACCGGGCTCGATTATTTTGATAGTTGGGCGAAAGAGCTGGTTGAAACCGGTTACCTTCACAACCATGCCCGCATGTGGTTTGCCTCAATCTGGATATTCTCGCTCGACTTGCCCTGGAGGCTGGGGGCGGACTTCTTCTTTCGGCACCTCCTTGATGGGGACCCGGCTTCAAATACGCTGGGGTGGCGTTGGGTTGGAGGCCTCCACACGAGGGGGAAGCCCTATCATGCACAGGCTCGGAATATCGCCGAGTTTACCAATAACCGTTTCAACCCGGGCTCCGCTGACCTCGCAGAAGTCGTTGAAGGTTTGGAGGGCGAAGAACCTGATGGCCTGCCCGGCGTATCTCCACCGCGGATGCCGGATAACCCCGACCCTCGCCGCCCAACTGTTTTGTTGGTCACTGAAGAAGATTGCCGCCCCGAAGATTTCGACCTGTCCCGTTTGAACCTCGCCGGCTGCGCGACACTCACAGCAAGCCATCTGCGTTCTCCTTTAGCTGTTTCACCTTTGGTAGAAGAGTTTGAGCGACAGGCGTTAAAGGATGCCGCTGCGCGGAGCAATCTGGATATAACTAAGCTTCGAGCAGGTGTACCGGCTGATCTGGCCCGTTGGGCTTCTCGCGCGGGTGCCACCCAGATCACCACGCCGTTTATTCCAACTGGCCCTTTGCGCGACTGGATGCTTGACGCCAAGCCCGCTTTGGACGAGGCCGGAATAACGGTGGTTGAATGGCGCAGGGATTGGGATGAGGCGATTTGGCCGCACGCGACAGCTGGCTTCTTTAAGGTTAAGAAACACATTCCCGATATACTCTATTCTATCGGGGTAACTTGACCCGTCCCGGAGCAAAAATGGGGTTTTATATCGGGCAAGTGACGCTCCGCATGGTCTTGATTAGAAATGGTTTCAAAAGTAGCGTTAAAGCATTGCTGCTGGTTGTTTAAACCGGAGGAGGGAAAGCTATGACACAACCTTTATATACCGTTCGCCAAGTTGCTTATGTGGTGAGAGATATGGAAAAGGCTCTTAAATACTGGACTGAATATCTTAAGGTGGGGCCATTTTTCATGCTTGAGCATGCCCCTCTGGAAAACCAAAAATACCGGGGTGGCACATCAAATGCAGATATTTCTATCGCGCTGGGTAATTCCGGGGATGTGCAGATTGAATTGATCTATTGCGAAAATGACGCGCCTTCCGTCTACAAAGAGTTTCTGGATGCCGGCAAAACCGGCGTGCATCACTTCGGGATGATGCCGGAGAATTTCGAAGAAACGTGCAAGGAATACGCCGCCAGAGGCCATGAGGCCGCTTTTGAATGCACGGTTGGCGGGGCGCCTCTGGTCTATTTCGATACGGTGGATAGCATCGGGCACTTTATAGAGCTTTGGGACAATAATCAGGTGTATCTTGATTTGTTCAAATTGGTTGAAGACGCCGCCAAAGGCTGGGACGGATCTGATCCGGTGCGACCCTCACCGCTTTAATGCCGGCGCGCTTTGATGTTCTATGACCGCAGGGTGTGGTGGCGGGAGATAAGGACCAATGCGTTACAGGAAATAGCAGCACCGAAATTTATGTAACATAATTATTGAGTGATTGTGTGAACCGTGCTATTTCTTGTGTCAGAAACAGGGAAAGCGGCAAAACCCGCCCCTTTCCTGAATTTAGGGCGTGTTGGATAGATAATGTCCTAAACATCTCATGAGGAGCGAACTGATGTATGCCCAAATGGTGAAATCTGAGAATACAGATAGCGGCTCGGAATTTGACGCCTTCCAAGCGCGCATTGATGCGGGCGAAAGAATTGAGCCAAAGGATTGGATGCCCGATGGCTATCGCAAAACATTGATCCGCCAAATCAGCCAGCACGCCCATTCCGAAATTGTCGGGCAATTGCCGGAGGGAAACTGGATCACACGCGCGCCGACACTGGAACGCAAGGCCATTTTGCTAGCCAAGGTTCAAGATGAGGCCGGGCATGGTCTTTACCTTTATTGTGCGGCTGAAACATTGGGCGTGAGCCGCGATGAGCTGACGGAAATGCTGCTAGATGGGCGTATGAAATATTCGTCGATCTTTAATTATCCGACGCTGACATGGGCGGATATGGGCGCGGTTGGATGGCTCGTCGATGGCGCTGCAATTATGAACCAGGTGCCGCTGCAACGGACATCATACGGTCCTTATGCGCGGGCGATGGTGCGAATCTGCAAAGAGGAAAGTTTTCACCAACGTCAGGGCTATGACATTATGATGAAGATGGCGCAGGGGTCTGACGCGCAAAAGCGCATGGCACAAGATGCGTTAAACCGATATTGGTACCCGTCGCTGATGATGTTCGGCCCGTCGGATAAGGAAAGCGTGCATTCCACCCAGTCGATGAAATGGCGCATCAAAATCAATTCAAATGATGAGCTTCGCCAGAAATTCGTCGATCAGACGGTTCCTCAAGCCGAATATCTTGGTTTGACCGTTCCGGATGAGAATCTGCGCCTCAATGAAGAAACGGGGAACTATGAATTTTCCGAGCCGGATTGGAACGAATTTTTTGAAGTTCTTAACGGCAATGGCCCGTGTAATGCCGAGCGCCTCGCGGCGCGCAACAAAGCATGGGATGACGGCGCATGGGTGCGCGAGGGCATGATGGAGCACGCTCGTAAAAAAGCCGCGGACACAAAAGTGGCCGCCGAATGAGTGATAAAAGCCCCACCGCCCGCAATGAATGGCCGTTATGGGAAATTTTCATTCGCGGGCAACACGGTATGTCGCACCGCCATGTTGGGTCTTTGCATGCCGCGGATAGCGAAATGGCGATAAAAAATGCGCGCGATGTTTATACCCGGCGCAATGAAGGGGTTAGCATTTGGGTTGTTGAAGCATCACAAATAACAGCATCATCCCCATCGGATAAGGGCCCGATGTATGAACCCGCACAGTCCAAAGTCTACCGTCACCCGACATTTTTCGACATTCCCGACGATGTAGGGGCAATGTAATGCACGCGCCTCTGTTCGAGTTTTTGCTACGGCAGGGGGACAATACCCTCATCTTGTCGCATCGCGTGAGCGAGTGGTGCGGTCATGCTCCCGTTCTTGAAGAAGACATTGCGCTTGCCAATATCGCGCTTGATTTGTTGGGACAGGCGCAAATGTGGCTGGGCCTTGCCGGTGAGGTGGAAGGCGCGGGCCGCAGTGCTGACGATCTCGCCATGCTGCGCGATGCGTGGGATTTTCGCAATGCGATTTTGGTCGAACGCCCCAATGGTCATTTTGGGCAAACCATGATGCGGCAATTCCTTTTCGATGCCTATCACGTCGCGTTGTTGTCTGAATTGGTCAATAGCAGTGACGCGCGCATCGCCGCCATTGCNGCGAAATCTCTGAAGGAAGTTGAATATCACGTTGAACGCTCCGCCACGACGATTATCGCTCTAGGGGATGGAACGCAAGAAAGCCATGCGCGCATGCAAGCCGCTTTGGACGATCAGTGGACATTTGCCGGCGAATTTTTNGAAACCGATGCAGGCGATGAGACGCTGAATGAAACGGGCATCGCGCCCTTACCATCATCTTTACGCAGCCGTTTCGATGCCCGCGCAAAGGCGGTTCTGGGTGCGGCAACACTTACCATTCCAGACACAAATTTTGCCCATTCGGGCGGTCGGTCGGGCAAACAGCACAGCGAACATTTGGGACATTTGCTGACACAAATGCAGTGGCTGCAACGCGCCTATCCGGGGGCAACGTGGTAGCGCATCCGGATATAGAGACNGTGTGGCAATGGCTGGACGAGGTACCCGACCCNGAGATNCCGGTNATTTCACTCGTCGATTTGGGAATTGTTCGCGACGTAGCTTATTCCGGCAATGTGCTNAATNTCACNCTGACCCCCACCTATTCGGGCTGCCCTGCGACACGGGTCATCCAGCAGGATGTGCGAAACGCGCTNNGCGCGCAAGGTGTCGAGCAGCTTGTTATCAATCAGCAAATCTCGCCCCCCTGGACGACGNATTGGATGTCGGAAAAGGGAAAGGCNAANTTGCGCGAATATGGCATTGCGCCGCCAAGCGCNAAGGGACAGCCAGAGGCCTGTCCGGTTTGCNGTGCGAACGGNGTTAGTCTTGTCTCGCAATTCGGTTCAACCCCGTGCAAGGCCCACTGGCGGTGCGACACGTGTCATGAGTCCTTTGACTATTTCAAATGCATTTAAGGGGGTGAAATGGCTAAATTTCATTCTCTGATAGTGACCGGTGTTGAGAATACAATTCGTGATGCCNTCGTGGTCTCCCTTAAACCGGAAGATGATGCAGCTGACTTTGATTTCACCCAAGGCCAATATCTGACCTTCCGCCAAGTGATTGAGGGCACGGAAATTCGCCGATCCTATTCGATTTGCGCTGGCAAGGGCGAGGGGCTCAAAGTCGGGATAAAGCGGGTTGACGGCGGTGCCTTTTCGAATTGGGCCAATGATACGCTGGCTCCGGGCATGCGGGTTGAGGGGATGGTGCCTATGGGAAATTTCCATACTGCTATCGAACCTGAACTTGAAAAAAGCTATATCGGTTTCGCTGGTGGCTCCGGGATCNCGCCCGTCTTGTCCATTCTCAAAACCACTTTGAGTGAGGAGCCGCAATCAAAATTCACGCTTGTCTATGCAAATCGGGGCGTCAGCACGATTATGTTTAAAGAAGAGCTTGAAGATTTGAAAAACCAATTTATGGGTCGGCTCACCGTCCTTCATATTCTGGAAAGCGATGCACAGGATATCGACCTTTTTCAGGGGCGTGTGGACAGCGAAAAATGTGACCTTCTGTTCAAGCATTGGATTGATATTGCCGCCATGGATACCGCTTTCATCTGCGGACCCGAACCGATGATGTTGGCTATAGCCGACGCTTTGCGCGGGACCGGGTTGCGCGATGAACAGATTAAATTTGAACTCTTTGCCGCCGCCCAGCACGGGCGCTTGGAGCAGCGNAAAGCGGCTGTCGCCTCTGCCGACAAACCTACCGAATTGGGGGTTACGATAGACGGGACACAGCGCAGGATTANAATGGAGCCCAATCAATCAATCTTGGAGGCTGCCCTGGATCACGCCCTTGGTGCGCCGTATGCCTGCAAAGCGGGTGTGTGTTCAACCTGCCGGTGCAGAGTAACCAAAGGCGAGGTTGACATGGTCGCCAATCACGCGCTGGAAGATTATGAGATTGAACAGGGATATGTTTTGGCCTGTCAGTCCTTTCCGGTGAGCGAACAGGTCGATGTCGAATTTGATCACTAGANTTTTTTAANNCNNTCNGAGCGCNTGGCACNCCGCCCATTGTCATGGCNGCNACNGTTTTNGCGTAAGCTGCCCGCCCGTCTGCGTCATTATGCGTGTTCCACATGTAAAACCAGTTCAACATGCCAAACACGGACATGGTCGCCGCGCGCCGNNTCTGCGGGTTCGATTGCAGGCTTTTATTGGCGGCNCTCAAAAAGNTTTCCACATGGNGCACCATATCGCGCTGATAGCCTTTCAGAACGGTTTGCTGGTCTTCGGGCAATAGNGGAATGCCTTCGGTTTGGATTTTATGCTCGTCATCCATCCCCTCATAAGCGTCCAAAATCTCGGCACAGAGTTTTTCAAGCGATCNGGCCACATCGCCTGCATCCAGTTTTATNGCGATTATGCGACCCCGCAGGCGNGATAGATAGNTGTCCAGTATTTCAAATAATATAGCCAGCTTGCTGTCATAATAGTGATAGATATTTCCCTTGGATATGCCACAAGCCTTAGCCACCTCTGCCATGGAGGCACTGGCAACGCCGTGATGTGCAAATACATGCGCCGCCGCGGTCAGAATTTTTTCACGCTTGGTGTCGTAATCTTTGGCGATTGTGCGAACCATGGTGAATTATCGATNGTCTATGACGCGGCGCGCCTTGCCTTGGGACCGCTCAACCGCNCCGGGATCGCCCACCGTAATCTCGGTTGAAACACCCACAATATCTTTTATCTTTTTGCCTAACATGGCCGCTGCAGCAGAACGGGCATCNGGGNCNGCNGCATCGGGCGCAACCTCGACATNCACGCGCATGGCATCCATGCGGCCCTCTTTCACCAGTTCAATCTGGAAATAGGGCGCCAGACCGTCGGTTGCCAAAACCTGTTCTTCAATCTGTGTCGGGAATACATTGACCCCGCGCAGGATAATCATGTCATCCGACCGGCCNGTGATTTTTTCAATCCGCCGCATGGTGCGCGCAGTGCCCGGCAACAGGCGGGTCAAATCGCGTGTGCGATAACGGATCATCGGCATNCCCTCTTTGGTCAATGAGGTAAACACCAGNTCGCCTTCCGACCCGTCGGGTAATACCGCGCCCGTTTCAGGGTCGATGATTTCNGGATAAAAATGGTCNTCCCACAGATGCANGCCGTCTTTGGTTTCGACGCATTCATTGGCTACGCCGGGGCCCATTATCTCNGACAGGCCGTAAATATCNACCGCATGCATATCAAAGGCCTGTTCAATTTCCTCACGCATGGAATTGGTCCACGGTTCGGCACCAAAAATACCGACTTCGAGCGATGAGGCGCGCAAGTCCAGGCCGGCCTCNCGATAGGCTTCCAGAATATTGAGCATGTAAGACGGCGTGACCATAATCGCTTTGGGCNTGAANTCCTCAAGCAATGTGATTTGTTTTTCNGTNTGNCCGCCACCCATCGGCACCACGCGCGCGCCNANNCGCTCAATNCCNTAATGCGCGCCAAGGCCGCCNGTGAACAATCCATAGCCATAGGCACAATGCACCANATCGCCCGCCCGCACGCCGGAGGCGCGCAAGCTGCGTGCAACCAAATCGGCCCAAACATCNATATCGTGCCTTGTATAACCAACAACGGTCGATTTTCCGGTTGTTCCGGAGGAAGCATGAATGCGGATGATTTTCTCATCCGGTACGGCAAACATGCCGAAAGGGTAGTGGTCGCGTAAGTCGCTTTTGGTGGTGAACGGAAATTTCGCCAGATCGGACAAATCCGTNACATCNTCGGGATGCACACCGGCNGCATCAAAGCGCTCACGATACATGGCAACATTGTCATAGGCATGGNGCAATGACCATTTCATACGCTCCAGTTGAAGTGCGCGAATTTCATCAATTGACGCGATTTCAATCGGATCAAGATCTGATTTCTTTGGGGTTAAATNCTTCATCTTTGCCCGCTCCCTTTCTCGGTTCCCTCTANCTGATACNATACAGCCGGAAGCCACGTTGCGGCCCCTATNGCCTCGGCTGATTTTGGACCGTTTGTTGGCGCCTGTGATTACCGGCCTTTAAAGCTTGGTGCGCGTTTTTCCAAAAATGCACTGACGCCTTCGGCGTAATCGGCGCTCTCGCCGCAACGGGTCATGAAATCGGCCTCTTTGTCGAGNTGGGTCAGCAAATCATTATCCCATGAGNTCTGGATNGCTTCCTTGGTGAGGGCNAGNCCCAGCGTCGGCCCCTTGGCGAAGCCTTCAACCATGTCGCGTGCGGNNTGCATCAAATCNGCNTCGTCGACCGATTTCCAGATGAGACCCCAACTCTCGGCCTTTTCCGCGCCCAGNGGCTCGGCGGTAAAGGCCAGTGCCTTGGCGCGCGCTTCGCCCAGNAAATGCGGCAGGTGCCAACTGCCGCCNGTGTCAGGGATCAACCCCACTTTGGAAAAAGACTGGATAAATTTGGCGCTTTTGGCNGCCANCACGATGTCACAGGCCAGCGCAATATTTGCGCCCGCGCCTGCGGCAACGCCGTTCACGGCNCACACNACCGGACAGGGNAGGTCGCGTATTTGTTTTACAAGCGGGGCATAAAAGGCNCGCACGGTTGCGCCGAGGTCNGGNGGTTCATCCATTTTTGAAGGATTTTGGTCGCCCAAATCCTGGCCCGCGCAAAACCCGCGCCCCGCACCGGTCAACAATACCGCACGCGCAGATGTGTCATGCGCTTTTTGCAGGCANGCACGAAGGGCNAGATGCATTTCATCGGTAAAACTGTTGAGCTGATCGGGCCGGTTCAGGGTAATCTCAAACCAACCATCATGTTCAAGGCACTGGATTGTATCGCTCATGAATGTAGACTCCCTCAATNGATTTGAATTAATCGTTACATAAGCCGACCAAGTGGTCAATTNTTAAACAGAGAACCAAAAAGGAGTTNCAAACGGCCCATGACGCCTGCCATCCNCCATATTCTTGNGCAGGAACGCCCGCGCGTCTGGTCGTTTATTGTNACGATTTTTGGCGATCTGGCGCGCGNGGATAGCCGCTATATCAGTTCCCGAACACTCAATCGGCTNACNGCGCAAATNGGGGTGAAACCGGAAGCCACGCGTGTGGCCCTGCANCGGCTTCGNAANGANGATTGGCTTGAAAGCGCAAAATTCGGGCGCGAAAGCCATTATCGCCTGACCGACANTGGACGCGNGCTCAGCCGTGAGGCGGCCCCGCGCATTTATGGCGCCNCCTCGGATGAGGCNTGGATGCTTGCTCTTTANGACCCNAATAAAATTGCGCCTGAGGGTTTGCGTNTCTCTTCGGGCATAAGCTTGGTCACATCGGAATGCGCCGGCGCGATGAACCTTGCGGTNACAGGCCCGTTGCCCCTGTGGATGGTAGACCGATTGGTTCAGGGNGATGTCCAANGCGCNATTCACAATTTGNATGCGCGTTTGGCAGGCTTTACCGCCGAACCGGATGCGACGGAGCTTGACCGCGCNGTTTTGCGCCTGTCANTGGTGCATGAATGGCGCCGCATCATTTTACGAGTGCCGAATGTTCCNGATGTTTTGTTTGAAAACGCATTTTCACTNNGGGAACTCAGGGGAGTGGTGCANCGATTATTGNNATCGCTGTCGGATGTATCGCTCGAACAGTTAGTCGACATTTTNTGACGTTATCCTAAATTTCCGTAAATACCTCNNCAACTTTGCATTCGATCNNCTGAAGACAAACTATGGCTNCAGCNGANAATTTGAGTTAGTTTATCGGCTTCTGAGGGAAGATCAAAAGTTTCAAATGTTAGAAATAACTCAATTAGCCATAATCGGNATCTCCCAAGGCTGCATCTACGGATTGATAGCTATGGGTTTTGTGATGATTTACAAGGCCACCGAAATGGTGAATTTCGCGCAAGGCGATATCATGATGGTTGGCACATTTGTGGCCCTGACGCTTACAACAATTGCTGGCGCCAATTTTTTTATCGCTGTCCTTTGCGCGATAATGGTTATGGCGGTTTTCGGCTTTTTGGTGGACAGGGTGGTTATACGCAAAATCATCGGTCAGCCGCAATTTTCAATCGTAATACTCACAATCAGTTTGGGGTTTGTATTCCGTTCGGGCGCTGGAATGATATGGGGCCAAAGCCCCAGAACGATGGAAACNCCTTTTACNGGCAATTTTGTTCTGGGCTCGCTGGTCATNGGTAATGAGCGCATTGCAATCGTAATCGGCACAGTTATGGTCAGCCTATTGCTTTGGACATTTTTCAAATATTCACGATGGGGNCTGGCAATGCAGGCCGCCTCCCAAAACCAGCTCGCGGCCTTTTATTCGGCTATACCGGTNAAATCGGTTTACTCCATGGTCTGGGGGCTGGCCGCGGCCATTTCATGCATTGCCGGTGTCTTGCTTGCGCCGGTCACTTTGGTCAGCACGCTGAACGGGTTTTTGGGAATCAAGGCCTTCGCCGCTGCCGTNATTGGCGGTTTTGGGTCTCTGCCTGGCGCTTTGCTGGGCGGGTTGATTATAGGTTTGGCAGAGCCTTTTGCNGCCGCATATTTGCCNGAAATAAAAAATATTGTGGCGTATCTGATTATGTTTGTTGTGTTGTGGATCAGNCCCGAAGGGCTNTTCGCGTCGCTNTACCAGAAAAAAGTNTGACCGATGCGCGTNATATTCAAAACGTCNTATCTGCAAGACATNCGCTTGGCNAAGCATGGNGGCCATGTTTTCTGGTACACGCTGCTGGTGGTTCTGGCCCTGGTCGCCCCTTTATTGGTGGATACTTACTGGATTAATGAGGTTTCGCGCTTTCTGATCTTTTCCCTTGCCGGCCTTGGTCTCATGATAGTGACCGGATATACAGGCCAGGTATCGCTCGGTCATGCTGCGTTTTTGGCGGTCGGGGCCTATGCACATGTTTATTTTATTTCGCATGAAATTCCGTTTGTTTTATCGCTTCTTTTGTCATCTCTCATAAGCGGCTGTGTCGGTTTGGTGGTGGCGGTGCCCGCCAGCCGGATGACAGGGCTCTATCTCGCAATTGCCTCGCTTGCTTTTGCAATTATTGTTGAAGATATGACCATTCACTGGGAAAGCGTGACCGGCGGCAATCGCGGTATGCCGGTGCCGGCGCCCAGTCTTTTTGGCTATGAAATTTATAGCGCCGTTGAATTTTACTACATTGTGCTGGCCTGTATATTTTTGAGCACGATTTTGGTTCTAAATCTTCTCCGCGCACCATTCGGACGGGCAATGATGGCCATTCGCGACAGCGAAATTTCGGCTTCAAGTCTCGGCATATCGGTTGCCCGCACCAAAATTACGGCCTTCTTTATAAGCGCCTGCATTACAGGTTTGGCGGGTAGCCTGATGGCCCATTATGTTCAATATTTGTCGCCGGAAATTTTCGGCATCCTGCTTTCAATACAATTATTGCTCATGATTGTCGTTGGCGGGCTCGGCACGGTTCATGGCGCCTTTTTTGGCGCGTTTCTGGTTGGATTGCTGGAAAGTTTAATCTCAATTTCGAAAGATTATTTGCCAGGTGCCATTGGCAATCAACCGGGGCTGGAGCCCGGATTATTCGGCCTCATTCTGGTTTTATTTATCATCTTTGAGCCGGAAGGCGTTTATGGCCGCTGGCTGAAATTGCGAAACTTTTTTGAGAATTTTCCCTTCTATCGACGCAAAACCTTCAAGCGGCAAAAAACCTATTTGCGCACGGACAGGCTTAAATGACCCATTTGCAGGTAAAAAACCTTTCGGTGAATTTTGGCGGCCTCAAGGCGCTGGATGATGTCAGTTTCAGCGTCGCAAAAAACGAGGTCTTTTCCATTGTCGGGCCCAATGGGGCGGGAAAATCGACCATATTCAATGTGATCAGCTCTTTTTACAAACCGTCGCAGGGGCAAATATTTTTCGATGCGAAAGATATCACCGCGACCAGACCGGATGAAAAAGCCAAGCTGGGAATTACACGGACATTTCAGAATATAGAATTGTTTGAAAACAGCTCGGTTTTGCAAAATCTGCTGATCGGGCGCACCATTCACAATAAGCACCCTGTCTACAGGCAGTTTATATTCGACAAAACGGTTCGAAATTCCGAGATCGCGCATCGCGAGGCGGCCGAAAAAGTGATTGATTTTCTGGAATTGGCCCATTACCGCGACGATCTGATTGCCAATCTGCCCTATGGCGTGCGTAAAAAAGTCGAACTCGCGCGCGCGCTTTGCGCTGAACCGTCTCTTTTGCTTCTGGACGAACCAGCATCGGGGCTCAACCCTGAGGAAACCGAAGAGGTGGGCCACTGGATCGAGGATATTAGGCATGATTTGGGAATTACCGTTGTCATGATTGAACATGATATGAGCTTGGTTACTGAAGTGTCCGATCGGGTTCTCGCTTTGAGCGAGGGTAAAGTCATTGCACAAGGCACGGCCGAAGAAGTGCAAAATAACGCTGATGTCGTTTCTGCCTATCTTGGGAGCGCATAATGTCGAAAACGGTCCTGAGGGTAAAAAATTTAGAGACTTTTTACGGGCCGGTTATGGCCATTCGCGGCGTGACCCTGGAGGTTGGCAAAGGTCAAATCGTTACGATTTTGGGCTCCAATGGTGCCGGCAAGACAACCATACTCAAAACAATCTCAGGCGCGATTGAGCCGCAAAAAGGGTCTGTCGAGTTTGACGGCGAAGCGATAACGGGCATGGAGCCCGATAAAATCGCGCGGGCTGGCATTCGCCATGTGCCGGAGGGAAGAGAGGTTTTCCCCTTTCTGACCGTGCGGGAAAACCTTGAGGTCGGCGCCTTTAGCGAACCGGACAGAAAACAGGTGCAACGCCAGATGGATCGGGTGTTTNATTTTTTCCCCGATCTTTCGCGGTTATACAATCACGAGGCTGTCTATCTTTCCGGCGGCCAACAGCAAATGCTGGCGATCGGTCGCGCGCTTATGGTGCAACCCAAACTTATGCTACTTGATGAGCCGTCGCTTGGGCTTTCGCCTTTGCTGGTCGGGCAGATTTTCGAAATCATTGAGCGGCTGAACCGCGAACTGGATATGGCGATCCTTATCGTTGAGCAAAATGCGAGCATGGCTTTNAAGGTTGCCCAATTTGGCTATGTTTTAGAGGTNGGGCGCATCGTCNTGGAGGGCGCGCAACAAAAACTCTTGAACAGCAAGGATATTCAGGAGTTTTATTTGGGCAAGAAAGAAGAAAGCGCGCGCGGCAAAAGGCGTTGGAAACAACGNAAAACATGGCGNTAAATTTAAATCCGATAATGGCAGTGNTTTGAGTGGGAGAGGTTCGTGGATAATCTGGCGGTGATAGACGACTGTGACACAACGCCAAAATTGTTCCGCAGTCGGTGTGANGAATTGGGAACAGTCATTGCGCTGCGCGAAAAAGAGTTCGGCATCTGGCATTCTTTTTCCTGGAATGATTATTACGNCAAAGCAAAATGCATCGGCATTGCACTTATGGCGCTGGGGTTTGAGCCGGGTCAGGTGGCCTCGATTTTATCGGAAAACAACAAAGAGTGGCTGTTNGTNGATATGGCTACAATGTGTGTGGGCGGGGTTTCCAATGGCGTCTACACAACGGATTCATATTCCCAGCTGAAACATGTTTGCGTTGACAGCCAGACGCGGATTTTGTTCGTCGAAGACGAAGAGCAGCTTGATAAATTTCTCGAAATCGAAAAAGAACTGCCTTTGGTCAAAAAGGTTGTTGTTTTCGATGATGACGGGCTCAAAACCTTCAGCCATCCAAAAGTAATGTTCATAGACGAGCTTTACGAATTGGGGCGGGCAAATTTCGAAAAATTGCAAAAGGAATTTGATGCGCGTCTCGAAAATGTGCGCCCGGAGGATACGGCCATCTTGGTTTATACATCCGGCACCACAGGGCCGCCCAAAGGCGCGATGCTTACGCATCAAAATCTGCTTTTTCAGGCGCNCAATGCCGGCAGCTGGATTGGCGACGAGGCGCGTGAAGAGATCATATCGATACTGCCTTTATGCCATATCGCGGAAAGAACGTTTTCGGTATTTCTGCCGCTGAATTTCAAATGGATCGTAAACTTTGTCGAGTCGCCGGAGACGAGTTTCGAGAACACGATGGAGGTTTCCCCNACCCTGTTTTTCGGNGTGCCGCGCATGTGGGAGAAAATGCACTCGAACACGGTGATTAAAATAAACGAGGCCGTATGGCTGGGCCGCATTGCGTATGAGCTTGCACTCAAAATCGGGGGAAAATACGCCGAAGCCATTGACGCGGGGGTTAAACCAAATCTCTTGTTGCGGCTGGGCCGATGGGCGGCCGAGAAAACCGTTTTCCGGAATTTGAAAATAATGCTGGGGCTGGACCGTGCGCGCATTCTTTTCACCGGCGCGGCGCCCGTCTCTCCGGAATTAATCGCGTGGTATCGCGCGCTCGGTTTGAACCTGCTTGAACTTTACGGGCAGACGGAATGCACGGGCATCACAACATCCAATACCGAANCCGATAATCGTATCGGCACGATCGGCAAAGCCGTTGCAAATGTCGACATGCGGATTGACGAAAATGGTGAGATTTTGTGCCGGGGCCCGCATGTGTTTAAGGGATATTTCGGCAATCCGGAAAAAACCGCTGAAACCGTCATGGACGGGTGGCTCTATACCGGTGACGTCGGCACGATGGATGATGACGGGTTTTTGCGNATCACCGANCGNAAAAAAGACATTATCATNACGGCCGGTGGTAAAAATATTTCACCNTCNGANATAGANAATCAGCTNAAATTTTCACCCTANATATCCGATGCTGTGGTTATCGGCGATAAGAGGAAATATTTAACCTGCCTGATCATGATCGATCACGAAAATGTATTGAATTTCGCGCAAAACCAAAACATACCCTTTACCGATTTTGCCAGCCTGTCGGCGCGCCCAGAAATCGTTGACCTTATCGGTGTCGAGATAGAAAATGTGAACGCGAAATTCGCCCGCGTGGAAACGATTAAAAAGTTCAAAATTATAGATGAACAGCTTACCGCAGATGANGAAGAGCTTACNGCGACGATGAAGCTAAAAAGGTCCACGGTAGAAAAAAAATATTCTAGTCTTATNACCAGCATGTATTAAAAATCACNTTNGGAGGTGTGCNGTGGATATTTCGTCAATTGCTCGANTTGGTAGGNCTCTNNNTTGTGCGTCAATGTTNTTTTCCGGCNNGGCATGGGCNGACAGNGGNGTNACNGACACNGAAATTATTCTNGGCTCGCACACTTCTTTATCGGGGCCNGCCNCGACTTGGGGNGTGGCGTCAATCAATACAGCGCGCNTGCTGTTTGACGANGTCAATGAAGNCGGCGGNATTCANGGCAGAAAAATTCGCCTNGTGGTTGAAGACCANCAATANCAGGTGCCGCTGGCGGTGCGNGCGGCCAATAAACTCATTAATCGCGACGGCGTGTTTGCGATGTTTTTNGCAGTTGGGACGCCTCACAATAATGCNGTNTTNGGCCGTCAGCTTGCGGCGNGCGTGCCCAATTTNTTTCCGATCACCGGCGCAATCTCAATGGTTGAGCCTTTTCACAAATTTAAATTTCAGGCACTGTCCTCCTACAGTCAGCAGGCACGCGCTTCCATTCGTTATTTCCACCGCCAGCGAGGGCACAAGAGAATCTGTGCTTTTTATCAGGATACGGATTATGGCCAGGAAATTCGNGATGCCATTCAGCNAGAAGTGGANGTTNTNGGACTTGAGATTGTCGGAGAGACAAAACACAAGCCNACTGAAACCGAATTCATTGGCGCNATGACGTCTCTCAAGCGCGCTGATTGCGATTTAATTGTTTTCGGCACCATAATTCAGGATGCTATTTTGGGTTATGCGGCGGCCCGTGAATTGGGCATTGAAGCCGATATCGTTGCCGGACAAGCTTCAAACGATCATGTGGTGGCGTCTGCCCCCGGGGGCGGNACGGAAGGTCTTTATATTGCCGGTGGGTCGCGTGCGCTGTACGAAGAAACGGCGACCGCTGGTCAGGCTGCATTTATAAAAAAATACAAAGAGCGTTATGGCGAGTTTCCGACAGTTGGAACGCAATATGCCTATATGCCGACGAGAATTTTAATCGAGGCCCTGAAAAAAGCCGGACCGGACTTGACCGCGGATAAGCTGGTGTCCGCCATTGAAAGCTTTGATCAATTTGATGATGGTATCAACACTCCGGTGCACAGCTATTCTGCGACAGATCACAGCGGCAGCGATGCGGTTTTTTTGGATCAAGTGCAAAATGGTCGCCTGAGGGGACTGGAGCAGCGCATAGATTTGCTGCCGTGATCGGTGTTGTGTGCCGGCAAGCGAGAGGTGTAGCCTCCATCGATTACAAGCTCGGCGCCAGTCACCCACTTGGCACCTTCAAAGCCAGCATTGTTGACGAGGACATCAAGTTTTCCGAAATGCTCGGCTGCTGAGTCGATCGCATCTCGGCTTTAAAATTTCCCGTGCCGGCCTGCGCCATCCACAAAACGTGCAGCGCCGCTTTTGCCTTCCTGCTCCATAATGGACTGTCCGGCGCTCCCCTCTCGACGCAACGCTTCTTCAAGCGGCAAATTCCATTGTTCATAGGCGGACAGGCGGTCTGCGCGCATACATGATTGTGGGAATTTGGAAATCTCATGGGCAACTCGCTCAGCTTCAATGCGCGATTGTCCATCGGGCACAATGCGATTTACCAATCCGAACTGCAGGGCTTCTTCCGCGTTCACGGGGCGACCAGTCAAAATCATGTCCATTGCACGACCCATTCCAACCACCCTCGGAAGGCGGATGGTGCCACCGTCGATAAGCGGCACGCCCCAACGCCGGCAGTACACTCCGAAAATTGAACTTTCTTCGGCTACACGCATGTCAGCGAGCAGGGCGAGCTCCAGCCCACCGGCAACAGCATAGCCGGGCGTTGCAGCTATTAGAGGTTTTGTCATTTGGATGCGGCTTGGCCCCATTGGTCCGTGCCCACTGCCATCGGCCTCAATTTGAACAATCTGATCTGGATCATTCATAGAACTCAAATCGGCGCCGGCGCAAAATACGCCATGGTCGCCCCAAAGGATTGCCACACGCTGTTCGTTGTCGGCCTCAAATTCCAAAAATGCCTCGCGTAACTCCTCAGCCATAAACCGGTCAACCGCATTGCGTTTGTCTGGTCGATCCATAATGACAGTGGTTGTTGAGCCTTCTTTTTCAATTCTTACATACATGGCCGAATTCCCTGATTTTGTTGCATAGCAATGATTGTTTTGAATGGAGCAAGCTGAAAAATGTATTGAATATTACAAAATAAGTCAATAATATATGTTATGCGTAATATACATCTTCCACCTCCATCTGCCTCAGACCTGATGCTAGATATCCTCTCCGGCTATGGCCCGCAGGGTCTGAGCGTGCAGGCGCTTTGTAAAGCCGGCAGTGTCATGGACATCGCCGAAACCAATGTGCGAGTTGCTCTCAACCGTCTCACCAAACAATCGAAAATCTTCAGTCCGCAGCGCGGGTTTTATGCGATTGATAATGAGGGCTATGTTTTACATGAAGATGTTGAGAATTGGTGGGCGCGCGAAAACCTGATCAATGATTGGGTTGGCCATTGGGTTGGAGCGGTCGCCCCGCATGAAAAAAAAACGTCGGTAGCAGGCAGGCGCAAACATTTGCGCGCACTCGACCTTTGCGGCTTCAGGGAGTTTATGCCCTACCATTATATTCGGCCGAATAATCTGGAGGGTGGCGTATTAGGTGCGCGCAGAAAATTGTTTGCTCTGGGCGTTGTGCGTACGACGTCGGTGTATGAAATTCGACACCTTAGCCGCCCCGACGAAGTAAGGGCACGCTCTTTGTGGATGTCGAGAGATACAGTCGATGGCTATGACGAGTTGTTGCAGGCAGTGCGCGAAAGTTCAGTCAGGCTTAAAGCGCAAAGCATGGAAACCGCGGCGCGCGAGTCGCTCATGTTAGGGCGTTATGCGATTAAATTTGTCATGCATGATCCTCTGGTTCCAGAAGAGTTAATGCCTGGCAAAAGCCGGAGGGCATTGGTGAAAGAGCTGCGTGCCTATCAGGTAATGGCCCGTAAGCTTTGGGCCCAGTTGATCGCACAAGCGAGCAGCAGCCGACGACAAGCGGTGAAGCCAATTGTTAACGACATATTCTTGTTCCAGAACATTTAATTTTAACAAGGCAACCAACAGAAAAATTAAGGGGGAATCATGTCTGATTTTGAAACAGTGACCATCGCAATGGATGAAACCAATGAGAGGGTCGCGCGGCTCGTCTTGAACCGCCCAGAAAAACTTAATGCCATCAACAGTACCATGCCTAAAGAAATCAGGCAGGCTGTCGAATGGGCTGAGAAAAACAAAGACGTGCATGTCATTATTCTGGAGGGGGCGGGGCGTGCTTTTTGCGCTGGCTATGATCTCAATGAATTCGCCGAAGGAGATGACCCTGACACGATAAAGGAGGATCACCCTTGCCGGCAGGAAAAAACGCCCTGGGACCCGATGATTGACTATGCGATGATGAAACAAAATACCGAAGATTTTATGGCTCTATGGCGATGTGCTAAGCCAACCATAGCAAAAATACACGGGTATGCCGTTGCCGGGGGCAGCGATATTGCGCTTTGCTGTGATCTCTTGGTTATGGAAGACAACGCCAAGATTGGATATATGCCAACAAGAGTTTGGGGGTGTCCGACGACGGCAATGTGGACCTATCGATTGGGCGCAACCCGGGCGAAGCAATTGATGTTCACGGGCGACACAATCAACGGCACAAAGGCGGAGGAGTGGGGCTTGGCTAATATATCGGTGCCCCTCGCAGATCTTGAAAAGACAACTCTTGAACTCGCGGATCGGATTTCAGGCGTGCCAAACTCTCATTTGATGATGCACAAACTTGTAGTCAATCAGGTTTGGCACAGCATGGGCATTGAACAGACGCAAATGTTTGCGACCGTCTTTGACGGTGTAACGCGGCATAATCCAGAAGGTATGTGGTTTCGTCGCTACGCTGAGGCACAAGGCTTCAAAGAAGCTGTGGCCTGGCGCGATAGCGGAAAACCAATCCCTGAGGGAGATGAAGCACGCCAATTGGTAAGAGATATGGAGAAGGGCACTTGAGCTTGCCAAGGTAAAAATTCTTGACCGGGCAGATAGCCATATGTAACATCAATGACTGAAAAAAAATTCATTGTGTAATTTTCAGCAATAAAACTTGTAAATTTGGGAGACGAAACTGTTTACCTTATACGCCGATCCAATAACGGTTAATTGCCGCAAAGTCATGGCCGGCTTGGAATTTCTGGGCGTGGATTTTGAGCGTGTCCGTGTCGATTTTTTTGCAGGCGAACACAAAGAGCCCGCCTTTACCCGGCTCAATCCAAATGCATCGCTTCCTGTCCTAACGGACGGCGATTTCGTCTTATGGGAGTCGAATGCAATTCTCCAATTTGCCGCCGACAAGCATGAATGTTCGCAAGCCTACCCCAAAGACCCTCTGATAAGGGCTGATATTCACCGCTGGATGCTTTGGGAGGCAGCCAACTGGTTCGCGTGTTGTTATGTTTATATGGTTGAAAATTGTGCCAAGCCGCTCATGGATGCTGAACCGGATGAGGAGATACTTGCCGCCCAGGGCGAGCGCTTCCATCAGCTCGCATTAATATTAGATGAGCGTTTGGCCGGTCAGGCTTGGCTATGTGGCGATAACCCGACGATTGCAGACATCGCGGTTGCCGCTCCGATGCATATGTATGGTGAAGCAAAATTGCCGGTTGAACCGCATAAAAATCTAATGCGCTGGATGAAAAAAAATATTGAAAGCCTGCCAGCCTGGCAGAATACTCATGTGGGTCCAGGTTTTACGCTTGATAAAGCAGATAATTCCGATTGAAGAACTGGAGAGAGTTATGTCACGTAAAGCCGTGCGCACCAAAATGAATTATACGCTCGACAATGGCAGGGCGCCCAATTTCTATTTCTACGAGCCCGAGCCGGACGAGGAAATCCATCCCAATCCGGCTGGAACCGATGCGCGCGAAATCGAAGTCGAAGATGGATGGGATGAGGTCGACAGCTTTGATCCCGATCGGCAGGGTTTTGCGCTAAAGAATTTCGAAGAAAAATTTAGTGCGTTTGATGATGAGGCCGAGGTTACAACGACCTTTTATGAGCAAATCATCGCTTTTGTGAAAAAGAATACAGGCGCAAAACGGGTTGAGGTTTTCGACCATACAATCCGCCGCAGAATGCCGGACGACCTGAAAGAGCAAACCACCTTGCACCGGCCTGCTGTGCAATTGGCGCATTGCGATTACACGCATAATTCTGGCCCGCAACGTGTTCGTGACCTGTTCCCTGATGAGGCTGAAGAATTGCTCGGGCGCCGCGTTGCTTTTTACAATGTCTGGAAACCACTGGTCAGTAAAGTGGAAGAGTTGCCGCTGGCTGTTTGTGATGTCACATCCAATCAGCCCGGCGACTTACTGGCAATGGATTTGAAATATCGCGAACGCGATGGCGAAATTTATGTACTGCGCCATGCACCGCAACACAGATGGGTGTATTTTCCAGAAATGGACGCTTCGCATGCGCTGATTTTGAAAACATATGATTCCGAAACGGATGGCAGGGCGCGTTTCATGGCGCATTCGGCTTTTGAGGATCCAAACACGCCCCAAAATGCAATTCCGCGCGAGAGTATCGAAGTCAGAGCAATGGCGTTTTTCTAATCGCTTGCAAAAAAATTCTCATGCCCTTGAGAAGGCGCTCAGTTCGCTTCGCGTTTTTTCACCATAATTACATCGCCAATACTGGCCGCCAATCTGTACTCGGCAATTTCTTTATATTCCGGTGATGTCATCCAAGCCATTGCTTGTTCAGCAGATGGAAATTCAATTAGCACCGAACGGGTGAAATCAAACTCACCTTGCAGCACTGTCGGCTCCTCATCGACACTGAGTAGGGTGCCGCCAAACGGTTCGAAAATTTCCATGAAATTTTCTTCGTATCGGTCATATCCAGCGCGGTCATGAATTTTGAAGCGTGCAATGATATAGACGGTCATTCAAACCTCCGTTTGTATTTAACAGCATAAACCGTACCTCTAAATGCACACAATTTACACTCCGCGGCCAAGTCGGAGACTGCTCGTGGCAATTCTGGGTCGGTGGATAGGTGTGGCGAGGGAATGTCTTAATCGGTGGCTCGGAATATTGAAACACATGCGCCTGCCTTTCACCCTTGCGCCCAACCTGTTATGCTTTGGGCATGATTGTGTTGCTAATAATAGCGATTCAAAAAGGGGGGCGGGTTCATGGCGCATAATGACCTGATTTTGACCAAGCTGGAGGCGGGCGTTCTATGGCTGACGCTCAATAANCCGGCCAATAGAAATGCACTTTCGTCGATAATGATCGGTTCGCTCACCAGCGCGCTNGATGCGGCTTATCAAGATGNCAGTGTTCGGGTGATCGTTATAACCGGCGCGGGGCCGGTGTTTAGCGCAGGNCACGACTTAANAGAACTCGACCAGCAGGCGGCAAACGCCGATGGCNAGGCAAAGCAAAAGGTCACGAATATCCTAGAAAACTGTGCCGCNATGATGACGGGCATAACCCAGGCACCCAAGCCGGTCATTGCGTGTGTGCAAGGCACGGCCAGCGCGGCCGGATGCCAGTTGGTGTCNGCNTGCGATTTGGCTGTAGCTGACAGCTCAGCCATGTTTTGCACGCCCGGCGTAAACATTGGTGTTTTTTGCACCACGCCGCTTGTTGGAATTGGCCGGAACGTGTCGCGCAAGCACGCTATGGAGATGGCTCTGACGGGTGANATGTTTTCTGCCGAAGAAGCAGTTAGATTTGGTCTTATTAACCGACATGTAGCGACCGAAGCTTTGATGGCACAGACCCAAGANCTGGCAAGCAAGATCNCCCAACGNTCNGCGCAAAGCATCCGCGACGGTAAAGCCGCATTTTACGCNCAAATAGAAATGCCTTTATCGGACGCCTTTAAACATGCAAATACAGTNATGTGCGATGCCGTNACNACAACNTCGGACGCAGANGAAGGNCGCGCGGCTTTTTTCGAAAAACGAAAGCCAGTTTGGACAAAGAATTAGTGTTTGTTTCAACAAACGAANAAATTGCTGAAATTATAGCTTCGGNAAAAACNGTGGCAATTACTGGTATNAGCGATAATTCGNCNCGTCCCAGCTACGAAATTATGNAATTTTGGCTTGGGCGCGGTNTTCGCGTTATACCGGTAAACCCCCAATTNGCGGGGCANAAGGTTCACGGAATTGGCGTTAAATCCNCTCTTTCCGAAATTGATTTTCNNATCGATATTGTGGATGTGTTTCGAAACAGCCGCCACCTCATGGATGTGGTTCNTGAAATTCTTCCGCTCGGCATAGGCTGTCTTTGGACCCANCTGGGTGTGCGTGATCGGGCAGCGGAAGCGCTGGCTCATCGCAATGGAACCACGCTTGTAATTGATAAATGCCCCGCAATAGAAACGCCGAAGCTTATNCGCGCGGGGCTTCTCTAACGACTTTCCATGCCTGTTGCGGTTTTCCCGCTCACCGCGCTGCCGGCTTAATTNACCTGGCGTGNTTTGCCNTCCCAAAAGGGTGCCCGCAGGTCGCGTTTCAANACCTTGCCAGCACCCGATANGGGCAGTGGGTCGGCGCGCAACTCGGTTGAGCGTGGCAATTTATAATTNGCAATCAGCGGGCGGCAATGCTCGACAATCTCATCCGTGCTGGGCGTCATGCCTTCTTTGGGGATNATAATNGCATGCACCGCCTCGCCCCATGTGTCGTCGGGAATACCGATTACGGCAACTTCGGCGACCGCNTCATGGGTGGAAATGGCGCTTTCGACTTCGGCTGAAAACACGTTTTCACCACCGGTGACAATCATGTCTTTCATGCGGTCGGCGATGAAGATGAAGCNGTCATCATCCATATAGCCGCCATCGCCTGTNTGCACCCAGCCATCGACCAGCGTNGCGGCGGTTTGGNCTTCCAGTTTCCAGTAGCCCTGCATGGCACCCATNCCGCGCGCGCAAATTTCTCCGACATCGCCTGTTGCAACCTTATTGCCGTCTTCATCGACGATTTTAACCTCCGTGCCCGGCACCGGACGGCCCGCCGAGCGCAATTTGGAATTATTGCCCCCCAGCACATGAAANTCTGGTTGCAGGGTGGACACAATCGGGGCCAGTTCGGTCTGGCCGTAACCTTGGATGATATTTAAATCCGGTACGCGCTCAATNAGATCGGTCAGCAGGCCTTCCGGCATGGGCGANGCGCCATAAGTCATATATTGCAGCGANGCCAGACGCGCCGGATCGAAAGTGTCTGAGTTTAACAACATGCCGATCATCGTCGGCACCATTAAAGTGTGCGTGACCCCGTGCGTTTCAATAGTGCTCACCACGCNCTCANTATCGAACATGGGCACATAGACATGCGTCGCGCCAACGGCTGTAAGCCCGCCACTGGCGCAACCATCGGCCAGATGNAACATGGGCCCGGCATGCAGATAGCTGCTTTCGGGGCGCGCCTCGGTCATTTTCGACATNACCAAATTATTGTACCAGAGCGCGCGGTGCGGCAGCATCACNCCTTTGGGAAAACCGGTTGTGCCGCCCGTGTAGTAAAGCCCTGCAAGGTCTTCGCCAAGGCGCATNGCGTCATCGCACAGGNTCCCCTGATCGACGAGGTCTTCATANGNCAGCATGTCTTCGGGCACCTCGCCATCATCGAGATAAATCACCGTTTTCAACTTCGGACATTCGGCGCGTATCTCATCCACCACGGGGGCGAAGGCTTTATCGACAAANAATATTTCCGCTTCGGAATCGTTCAGCGAATAAGCATTTTCAACCGANGTCCAGCGAATATTCATCGGCACCACGGCGGCACCGGCCCACCAGACGGCATGATAATATTCGGTGTAACGGTCTGAATTCAGGGCCAGAATAGCCACGCGGTCCCCNGCGGAAGCGCCAAGTTTTCGCAAACTGTCGGCAAGCTTNGCCACGCGCTCGCGNTGCTCGTGCCAATNGCGTTTGCGCGTNCCCATAATCGTGGCAATNGCCNTNGGCCGCNTATCCGCTGCCGCCGTCATAAANTGNGTGAGATTGGTCATGCNNCCCCCCTGGTCATGCGAATTAACCGTAAAAATTCGCGTTTTAGATTTTTTCCCTCATGCTCACTATTTACTTTTCCAAAAGGTAACGCCAAAGGCAAAGAAATAAATGCCGTCCAGAAAGCCTAAAAACTAGCGGCAAGCGCGCGCGTGCCTGCCAGCATTTGCTTGAAGGTTGGACGCAGTTGATTGGCGGTGGTTTGCGGGCTGGCAAAATTTGCAATAACCAAATTTTTCGCGCGGTTCACATAAATCACCTGCCCGTGCACGCCCATCGCAACGCGCTCGCCTTGGGCGGCGTCAAACTGCCACCAGAAACTGCGATAGCCGCTGAACCCGTCAATGAAGCGTTCGTGTTCGGCATCGGCGTTGACGCTGGCGGCACCGGCGGCAAGGTCTGCGTCTTGCAAAGCATAGGTGTCCTTGATCCAGCTTTCCGGCGCAATTTGCGTTTGCCCAAGGCAGCCATCATTGAGCGCCATCAGGCCGAAGCGCGCTGCATCGCGCAAGGTGGAGTTGAAACCGCCTGTCGCAATCGGCGCGAAAGANACATCCGTTGTGAACACGCCGTCATGCTCGGCACCCAGCGGTGCCCAGATGTTGTGCCGGATAAAATCGACCAGCGGTTCGCCGGTGACGCGCTCGATGAGCCACCCCATCACATCCACATTTGGCGACTGATACTGGAACATGGCACCCGTCGTGCCGTCCTCGGCTTGGCGGAATTGCGGCAGCATATCGCGCACGCCGCGCGGCTCATCGGAAACCGCCGGATTGATTGCATAGAGCGAAAAATCCGCCATAAATCCCAGCCGCCGGAAATATTCCAGATGCACGCTGCCCGGCGTCATCGCTTCATAATCTTCGGTGTAATCGAGCGCCGTCACCATATTGAGTACGTCGCGGATAGAAACTTGCCCGAACACGCTATCGGCAAGTTCGGGTAGATAATGCGCCGGGGTTTTGCTCTCATCAATATCGAAGCGGGCTTGTGCGATGCCGAAGGCGGTCGAGATCAGCGATTTGGTCATCGAGAACCAGATGTGATGGTCGCTGTCGCGGAAGCCGTCATAATAGCGTTCAAACACCAGCTTGGCGTCATGCACGACAATATATCCGTCAATGCAGTCTTGCGCCATCGCGCGGCCCAGCGTCAGCGTTTCGCCCTGCCAGTCATAGCTGAAATTTTCGATATCGCGCGCTGTGCCGGTTGCCAAATCATAAACCGGGCCGCCGCGCGGCACCATAAGCGCGGGCAGGGTGGACAGGTTGCGTAAGTGCCAGCGCACATTATCGGGGTCCCGCCATCCGTTAAAATGGGCGGTGCGCGGCATCATTCGTGTTGGCTCGCTCATATGCTCCTCCTGACATCCGGTCTTCGCGGTTCAACGCCGCGCCTTACCGGATACATAGCCATCCAGCGTCGGCAAAGTTATTTTGCTTGTCAAGTTGCTTGGGAGCCCGTTGCTTGGGGCCCAGAGCGCGCTTTAAGTCCGCAACAGCATGCCGCCATCGACGTTCAAATCATGGCCGGTGACAAAGCCGCCGTCGTCGCTGGCGAGGAATAACGCGCCGCGCGCAATATCGATAGGCTGGCCCAAACGGCGCAGCGGCGATTTTTTCGCCCATATATCGGCAATTTCATTATTCGCGAAACCCGCTGCCGTCATGCCGGTGTGAATGGCACCGGGTAAAATACAATTTGCGGTAATGCCAAACTTGCCCAGTTCCAGCGCCAAAGTGCGCGTATAGCCGGTGACGCCGGCCTTCGATGCGCTATAGGCGCTCAGCCCATAATCAGTGTGCTGGGCCATGACCGAGGCCACATTGATAATGCGTCCGGCGGGGGCGTTTTTCAGATGCGGAATGGCCGCCTGACACAAGCGAAACGACGCGGTGAGGTTCACATCCAACGTTTTCTGCCAGACCTCTAGGGCCATGTCTTCGCCCGGTGCATTGGAGCCAATACCGGCATTATTCATCAAAATATCCAGCTGCCCGAAGCGGTTAATCGCTTCGCCGATAATCGTGTCGGGGGCTTGCGCGTGTGTGATATCCATCGCCAGACAGTCAATATGCGGCGTCGCGCCGTGATTGTCGTGCAAGCCCGTTTCTTGTAAGTCAACGGCCAGCACGCGGGCACCTTCGGCTGCAAAAAGCTGCGCCGTTGCCGCGCCAATGCCCGATGCAGCACCGGTTACAATCGCTACCTTGTTTTCAAGACGCATGATATCCCCCCTCGTTTATCGCGTGTCAGTGAATTTCGTCCGGCGCGTCCATCTCGTGCAAGGCCGCTTCCATCTCGGCGTCAAAATCATCCGGCGGCTCCACGGCGGGAATGGCATAGGTGCCGCCCAGCCAGCGGTGCAGGTCAATATCCGCGCAGCGTTTGGAACAAAAGGGCTTATGCGTCTCTTGCGCGGGTTCGACTTTGCAGATCGGGCATTTTCCCATGTTNGATCTCGTCACTTNTGCTTAGGCGTCTGTTGCGGGGCCGATTTGTTGTAAGTTTTGGGTGAGTGTCATGCCGCCGCGTCGCCGCGTCATTTCCACNACGCCGAACTCCGATATCGGGCCGATGCGGACNGGCTGTTTGTCGCCGGTAAACCCTTCATCGAGTGCCTGCAATACCGGTTCGCAATCAGCGCTTTCGCTCATGTCGATGAAATCAATGGCGATCAATCCGCCGAGCCCGCGCAGCCGGATTTGNCGNGCAATGATTTGTGCTGCTTCNAGATTGACCGCGCGCGCTGGCGCGTCGTGACTGCCCGAATTAACATCAATCGTTGTCATGGCTTGCGTGGTTTCAAACATCACCCAGCCGCCCGATGGCAGTTCCACGCGCGCGGATTGGGCTTCTTCGATATATTCGTCGACATTGTGCCGGTCGAACAAATATTCGTCATCGTCGGATTTTGCGATGCGGTCGACAAGGTCGGGCGAATGCTGGCGGCAATAGGCTTGCGCGGCGCGAAACGCAGCCTCGCCCTCAATGCAAATAACTTCCGTNGTACTCCGCACAAGGTCGCGCACGGCGCGTTCAACCGGGCCCATATCTTCGTGCAGCAGGCTCGGCGGTTTGGCGTCCTCGGCTTGGTCGATCAAAGCCTCCCATTGCGCGGCGACGTTTGCCATATCTGCGGCCAGTTCGTCGGCCTGCATACCTACCGCGGCGGTGCGGATAACCCAGCCCGCTGGCCCGTCCATGCCCTCAACGTCGATTGGGTCGCCCTTGTCGCCGGCGATAATTTGCCCGGCAAGCTCGCCCAGGCGGGTGCGCTCGGCCTCTTCTTCAATGCTGCGCGATACGGCGATGCGGTTGCGGCATGGCGCTATCACCACGGCGCGCCCCGGCAGGGTGACGTCAGCTGTTATCTGCGCGCCTTTATCGCCGACCGGTGGCCGCGTGACCTGCACGAGCAGCGTGTCGCCGCTTTGCACGCAATCTTCAATCGGGGTTTCGCGGTCTGCATCCGGCACCAGCGCGCGCGCCTCCCGCGCGCCCAGAAACCCAGCGCGATCAAGGCCGATATTCACGAAAGCAGCTTGCAAATGCGGCACCACACGCTCAACTTGAGCGAGATAGATGCGCCCGTTTAGCTGGTCGGCGGCGTCGGTTTGTTTTTGCCCCATGGGGGCGGCTTGAAACCCGACAAGCCTGCCATCTTCGATTTGGGCAATCCGGGCTGTGCCGTCGCGCACGCTGATCAGAACCTCATGACCCATTACTTTCTCCATCTTCCGTAACCGTAAAGCCAACCCCCGCCAACATGGCGACAGTTTCAAAAACTGGCAAGCCCACAATCGCCGAATACGAGCCGACAATGCGGGTAACAAAACGCGCGGCCTTGCCTTGAATGGCATAGCCACCGGCCTTGCCCTGCCATTCTCCCGATGCCAGATAGGTTTCAATATCATGGGCGTCGAGCGTTTTCATCCGCACGCGGCTGGTGACAAGGCGTTGTGCGACACACGCGCCGCCAGCAAACAGACACACGCCCGTGCTAACGCGGTGCCCGCGACCCGACAAAAGCGTGAGGCAGTCGCGCGCGCCATTGCGCGTTTCGGTTTTCGGCAAAATGCGCCGCCCGACGCTGACAACCGTGTCGGCGGCCAGTACCAGCATGTCCGGCTCGTCGGCGGTCTGTTGGGAAATATGGGCCGCTTTTTCATAGGCCAGCCGCGCGGCAAGTTGAGCGGGCAATTCTCTGGGCTTCGGGGTTTCGTCAATATCGGCTGGTGCCACCTTGTCGGGCACAATACCAACCTGCGCCAACAGCGCCTGACGGCGTGGCGACGCACTCGCAAGGCATAGCCGCTTATTTGTAACGATAGGTGATCCGCCCTTTTGTAAGATCATAAGGTGTCATCTCTACCAGAACTTTATCGCCCGCCAGCACGCGAATGCGGTTTTTACGCATTTTCCCAGCCGTGTGGGCAATCACTTCGTGGTCGTTTTCGAGTTTCACCCGAAAAGTTGCATTTGGCAGCAATTCGACAACGGTCGCGTTAAATTCCAGTAGTTCTTCTTTTGCCATACGTCTCACTCAATTCATGATGCCGGAGAATGGTCAGAATATGTCGAAAAATCAAGTCTTTTTGACCTATCCGCGCATTTGCAACACGCTGATTAGCGTGAACAGCCGCCGCGCCGTATCGTCGTCAATATCGGCTTGACCGGCAAGGCGCGTCTGCAATGTCTCGGCACCCTCATTATGCAAAACCCGACGCGCCTGATCAATGGTCTCGATTTTATCGGGCGTTGCGCTGCGAATGGCGTCGTAATAGCTCTCGCAAACCATGAAATAGTCCCGAATATGGCGGCGAAACGGGGCCATGGAAATATCGATGGTCTCCAGCGGGGTGTTGTCGGTATCGGCGATATCAAATTGAATGCCGCGCTCGCTGAGCGACAACTGCACTCTGAAGGGGCCGGTTTTTCCGCTGACCAAACGGAAATGATTGCCTTCGATAAGGTCAAAAATGGCGACACGCCGCTCGTGCTCAATATCCGGATTGCGCGCGACCAGCGCCGGGTCGTCCAGCGAAATGTGAACGATACGGTCCCCCGCCCCCGATTTTTCGGAGGCTTCGGCCGCGCCGCGTTCATCGCTTTCGTCAGCCATTTTCGCCCGAATCGGCTGGGCGCTGATTGAGCCGGATGGAAATCGCGCGGCCATGCGCGTGCAAGCCTTCTTCATCGGCCAGCCGCATGGCATCGGGGCCAATTTCGGCCAATGACGCCGCATCGCAGCGCACCAGAGAACTGCGTTTCATGAAATCCAGCACCGACAATCCCGACGCATAGCGCGCCGCGCGCGCGGTCGGCAGCACATGATTGGGCCCGGCAATATAATCGCCCACGGCTTCGGGCGTATAGCGGCCCAGAAAAATTGCGCCCGCATGCCTGATATCGCGCGCCAAGGCTTCGGGGTCTTCGACGGCCAGTTCTAGGTGTTCAGGCGCCAGCGCATTGACCAGATCGGCGGCGTGCGTCATCACATTTTCAACAATAATGACCGCGCCGAAATTTTCCCAGCTACGGCGCGCAATATCGGCGCGCGGCAGCTCGTCCAACAGTGCAGCGACAGCCGCGATAACCGCTTCGGCAAAATCCGTGCTATCGCAAATCAGCACGGCCTGGGCAACATCGTCATGCTCGGCTTGCGACATTAAATCGGCGGCAATCCAAGCCGGATCATTATCGGCGTCGGCGACCACCAAAATCTCCGATGGCCCGGCCATCATGTCGATGCCGACCTGTCCGAACACCTGCTTTTTCGCCGCTGCGACATAGGCATTGCCCGGCCCAACAATCACATCAACCGGCGTGATGGTTGGTGTGCCATAAGCCAGTGCCGCAATCGCCTGCGCCCCGCCAATGCGGAATATTTCATTGACGCCAGCATATTTGGCCGCTGCCAAAACCAGCGGGTTTATAACCCCGTCAGGGGCAGGCACCACCATGGCAACCCGCGCCACACCAGCCACGCGTGCTGGAATGGCGTTCATCAGCACGGAAGAAGGATAATTTGCCAACCCGCCCGGAACATAAAGACCTGCCGCATCAACCGGCGTCCAGCGATGGCCCAGCTCGACCCCCACCGCATCCGTGAAGCGGCTGTCTTCGGGCTTTTGCCGCGCGTGATAATCGGCAATGCGGGCGGCGGCATTTTCCAGCGCCGCGCGCGTTTCGGGCGCACAAGCTTTTTCAGCCGCGTCGATTTCTGCCGCGCTCACCCGCATGTCGGTTTCGCTGAGGTCGAGCCGGTCGAATTTTTTCGTGTAAGCGACAAGGGCGGCATCGCCATCAGCGCGCACGGTGTCGATAATCGCACTCACATCGGCATGCACATCAGCGGCCTGCTCCCGCTTCATTGATTGCAGGGCGGCGAAACGGTCGGAAAAATCCGTGTCCGCAGAATTCAGGATCATTTTGCACGTCATCTAACGGTTCCTGCTACGCGTTTGCATCATGGGCCGGGCGGCGCGTTGCCGGCCATGGCTCCGGTATATCTTCCAATATGGCTTTCCCAGACTCCACCGCCAAACGTATTTCCCCACCACCGGAAAAAATAATAAACAACGATTCCCCCGGCTCCCCGCGGG
>NZFC01000036.1 GCA_002689195.1 Rhodobiaceae bacterium
ACATCCAGAAAGGCTTCCGGACGGTTATTGCCGGCATTGTAGATAGCCAGTTCGAGCGGCAGGCCGCTTTTCGCCACGGTTTCTAGCGCGGCGTTGACCTGCTCTACATTTGTTACATCGGCGAGCAGGGGTTCGGCCGAGCCGCCTTCGGCTTTGATGGCGTCAGCCACAGCCTCTATTTTTTCTGCAGTGCGTCCGTTCACGAAAACATGATGTCCGGCGCGCGCGGCCTGATGGCACAGTTCGGCACCTACGCCATTGCGCGGGCCGACACCGAAAATTGCTGCTGCTGTTTTTACATCTGTCATGGCTTAACTCCTCAAGTTGCGTTGCTTGCCGCGGCGTCACGATGTGGTATGTTGCCGCTTAATTGAAGAGGTGCCAAGCCATTTTTGGCCGCACAAACGTGAGGCCCACACCAATGCTGAGTGGATCCATTACCGCGCTGATAACACCGTTTCGCGATGGGCGGGTTGACGAAGAAGCGCTGCACGCGCTGGTCGAGCGCCAGATCGACGCTGGCACGCACGGGCTGGTGCCGTGCGGCACGACGGGCGAGTCGCCGACATTGAGCCATGACGAGCATTTGCGCGTGGTGGAAATTTGCATTGGCGCGGCGGCTGGTCGGGTGCCCATCATCGCCGGAACCGGCTCTAACGCGACGCAAGAAGCGCTTGATTTCACGCGACATGCCGAAAATGCAGGCGCGGCAGCCGCGCTCGTTGTTACGCCCTATTATAACAAGCCGACGCAAGCCGGGCTCATCGCGCATTTCACCGCGCTGAATGATGCGGTCGAGAACCTGCCGCTGATTATTTACAATATTCCTGGGCGCAGCGTGATTGATATGCAGGTCGAAACCATGGCGGAACTGGCGGCGCTCAAAAACATCGTCGGCGTGAAAGACGCGACCGGCGATCTGGCGCGCGTTGCTACTCAAAGGCTGGCGTGCGGAGCTGATTTCATCCAGCTTTCGGGCGAAGACGCCACCGCTTTGGGCTTTAACGCGCAAGGCGGGCGCGGGTGCATTTCGGTGGCCGCAAATGTAGTGCCGGAGCTTTGCGCGGCGTTTCAAAATGCCAGCCTTGCCGGAGATATGGAAACCGCTCTGGCCCTGCAAGACAGACTGATGCCGCTGCACGAGGCTTTGTTTTGCGAAACCAGCCCGTCGCCGGTCAAATATGCCATGGCACGGCTGGGTTTGTGTGCCGAAGATATTCGCCTGCCGCTATTGCCAGCTAGCGCGATGGCCCGCGAGAAAGTCGACGCCGCTCTTGCGCGTCTAGATCTGGTCTGATGTCCGCCAAAAGCGGTGGTCGCAAAAAATCATCTGCCGGCGATACGACCATCGTTGAAAACCGTCGGGCGCGGCGCGATTATGAAGTCGTCGATACGTTTGAAGCGGGGCTTGTACTGCAAGGCACGGAAGTCAAATCCTTGCGCGGCGGCAAAGCCAATCTGACCCATTCTTTCGCTTCCATCACAGATGGCGAAGGGTTTTTGATGAACGCTGATATTCCCGAATATTCCGCCGGCAACCGCAACAATCATAAGCCAACGCGCCCGCGCAAGCTTCTCATGCACCGGCGCGAACTTGACCGGCTGATGGCCGCCGTTCAGCGCGATGGCATGACCTTGGTGCCGCTGAAGCTGTATTTCAGCGATACGGGCCGCGTCAAACTGCTGCTGGGGCTGGCGCGAGGGCGCAAAAAAGCCGACAAGCGCGAGGCCGACAAGCAACGCGACTGGCAGCGCAATAAGGCACGTTTGCTGCGCGAACGCGGCTAAGTTTTACTTGAGGTTAAGGTCGCTGCGAATGGCGGCAAAAACGGCTTCGAACATTTCAGCCGTTAAACGGCCCGTATTGGTGTTGTAGCGCGAGCAGTGATAGCTGTCATAAAGGTTTATGTCGCCCAAGCGGTGGCGCGCGCCATGCACGAAAGGCGCATCTTTCAGCCGCACATCCAAAGCCCGCAACACGCTTTCGTGGGCAATACGCCCCAGACACACCACGGCCTGCAGGTTTTGTTGCGCCGCCAGCCGTGCCTTCAGAAATTGTCGGCACATGGTAATTTCCGCACCAATAGGCTTGTTTTGCGGCGGCACGCAACGCACGGCATTGGTAATCATGCACGCCTTCAGGGTCAGCCCGTCATCGGCATGTTTGTCATAGCGGTCATTTGAAAAGCCATATTTTGCCAATGTTTCATAGAGCAGATCGCCCGCCCAGTCGCCGGTAAACGGGCGGCCCGTGCGGTTAGCGCCGGTCACGCCGGGGGCCAGCCCGACAATGAGCAATTTCGCGTCATCGGCGCCAAAACACGGCACAGCCCCGTTAAACCAGTCCGGATTTTCTTTCGCGTTTTCGTCGCGATAGCTGGCAAGCCGCGGGCATAAACGGCAATCTTTTGGCGGGTTTGCGGGGGTGTCCATAGTCGGGGTCATGGGAAGAAGTATAGCCGCAAGCGCCTTGCCATCAAGCGGCGACTGGCGTATGGGCTGTCTATGCAGGAAAAACACGCGACATTTCTGGCTCTGGGCAGCAATTTACCAGCCAGCTATGCCTCCAGTGTCGATTTATTGGAGAGTGCCATTAACGCAATCGCCGCCGCCCGCGTGCGGGTTATCGCCGCGTCTTCGTTTTACCGCACACGGCCCTTGGGCCCGTCTCAACCCGATTTCGTCAACCTTGTACTGAAGGTCGATACGGTTTTGGGCGCGCGCGGGTTGCTTCACGAAATGCAGCGCATCGAAGCCGCGTTTGGGCGCGCACGCGAGGTGAGATGGGGGCCGCGCACGCTCGATATCGACCTGCTCAGCATGCCCACCGGAAGTGCGGGGCCAGACCCGCTTTTGCCGCATGGCGGGATGCATCAACGCGGGTTTGTTCTCTACCCTTTGAGCGAAATTGCCCCGGGGTGGCGGCATCCGGTGTCGGGTCTTCCAATTTTCCAGCTAATCCGCGGTTTGCCAGCCGCTGAGCGCGCCGGTATCACCCGTCTGGCGTGATGATTTTGCTTGCTTCACACTGCCAACACGGGCTATGACCTATCTTCATAAATCATAATTTGCTGTTAGGACATATCGATGGCCCGTGTAACCGTAGAGGACTGCGTAGACAAGGTAACCAACAGGTTCGAACTTGTGCTTTTTGCCGCCCATCGTGCGCGCGGCATGTCGGCAGGTGCTGAGCTGCTTGTCGAGCGCGACAATGATAAAAACCCGGTTGTGGCTTTGCGCGAAATTGCCGATGAAAAACTGGTGCCCGATGAGGTGCGCGAAGATCTAATCGGCTCGCTGCAAAAGCAAGTTGATGTAGACGAGCCCGAAGAAGATGTGGTGGCTCCGGCCGCCGCGCCAAGCGATGACGCAAATTCATCTCAGGAAGAGATGACGACGATGAGCGAGGATGATATCCTGACAGCACTTCAGGCGCTTGAAGATATGGCGCCGAAAGAACGCAGCGACGGTGGCAGAAACGATATCTCCGATTAAAGTTTCCGTCCCGGCGACGGAGGCTTAAGGCATGATGCGTCAATACGAGCTTGTTGATCGGGTCGTCAGCTATGAACCGGCGGCAGACGAAGACCTGCTCAATCGTGCCTATATTTATGCAACTAAAAAACACGGCGACCAGAAGCGCGCTTCCGGCGACCCGTATTTCTCGCATCCTGTTGAGGTGGCTGGCATTCTGACAGATTTGCGTCTGGATACGGCAAGCATCGCAACCGCTTTATTGCACGACACGCTCGAAGACACTGACGCGACCTATGGCGAAATTCAAAAGCTGTTCGGCGCAGAAATCGCCGAGCTGGTCAATGGCGTCACCAAACTTTCCAAGCTGGAAATGTCGTCGCAGGACACGGCTCAAGCTGAAAACTTCCGCAAGCTGCTGCTTGCCACCGCCAATGATGTTCGCATTTTGCTGGTCAAGCTGGCCGACCGTTTACACAATATGCGGACGCTGCATTTCATAAAATCCGATGATAAGCGCCAGCGCATTGCCCACGAGACGCTGGATATTTTCGCACCGCTCGCCGGGCGCATGGGCATGCAGGCGTTTCGTGAGGAATTGGAAGACCTTTCGTTTGGCGAGATTAACGCAAATGCGCGCGACCTATTGCTCGAACGCTTGAGCAATTTGAACGAACAAAGCGGCGATATGCTGAACGAGATTGCCTATACATTCAGTTCGTTGCTCGCCTCGCGCGGGCTCAAGGCCAGTGTCTACGGGCGACAGAAGCGGCCATTTTCCATCTGGCGGAAAATGCAGCATAAGTCGATATCGCTGGAACAGCTTTCCGATATTTTCGGCTATCGCATCATCACGGCGGATGAGGATAGCTGCTACCGCGCGCTGGGCGTGTTGCACCGCGAGTTCAGATATGTTCCCGGTCGCTATAAGGATTATATTTCAACGCCCAAGCTCAATGGCTATCAATCGCTGCACACCACCGTTATCGGGCCGAATAATCAGCGCGTGGAAATCCAGATACGCACCGAGCAAATGCACGAGGTCGCCGAAAACGGCGTTGCCGCGCATTGGGTGTATAAGGAAGGCGATGAGGCAGCGCCCGATGCCCGCAAGCTTGATCCCTTCACCTGGTTGCAGGACATGATCCAGCAATTACAGACCGGCGAAACGGCTGAAGAGTTCATGGAAAACACCAAGCTTGAACTGTTCAACGATCAGGTCTTCTGCTTCACGCCGAAGGGACGCCTTATCGCCCTGCCGCGCGGGGCAACCGCGCTCGACTTTGCCTATGCGGTGCATACGGCGATTGGCAATAATTGTGCGGGCGTTCGCATTAACGGGCGGCGTTTGCCATTTCGCACGCTCATCAAAAACGGCGACGAGATTGAAATTATTCGCGGGGAATCCCAGCTTCCAAGTGAAAGCTGGCTGCATCACGCAACAACGGGCAAGGCGCGCGCCGCCATTCGGCAGGCTTTGCGCGAGCGGCAGACGGCGGGATATGCCGATCTGGGCGCTGAAATGGTCGCCAGCCTGTTTTCCTCCGAAGGCCATGAGTATACGCGCGAGCTTTCCGAGCGTGCGCGCGGTGTTTTGGAATATGATACGCTGAACAGCCTGCATGCCGATGTTGGCCGCGGGCATCTGCCAGCGGCGGAAGTTTTGCTGGCCGCCCGACCCAAGGGCCGCGGCACACGCCGTCCGTCGCGGCTGGCCGGTGCCATGCGCTCGCTGATTTCTTATCCCCGACAGGAAGCCCATGACGATCCTGTCGCAGTGCCGGTCAATGGCAATCTTTATGGCTCGGTGGTGCGTATTGCGCCGGATTGCTACCCGCTGCCTGGCGATGAGATTGTCGGCATTGTGACCATGGGCGACGGTGTGGTGGTGTATCCGGTGGGCGCGCCCGCGCTCGACCAGTTTGAAGAACAGCCCGAACGCTGGGTTGCTATGCGGTGGGACAGTGCGACGATGAACGAGGCGCGCTTGTTTGACTCACGCCTGAACCTGACCGTTGTGAACCGCACGGGCTCGCTGAGCATTGTCGCGCAGACTATCGCTGATTTTGACGCCAATATTGCCAATCTGGCACTGACCCAGCGCGATCAGGATTTTTGCGATCTCACGCTTGATATTGAGGTCAGAGATGTTCAGCATGCCGAAAAATTGGTCAAAGCATTGCAGGGCAGTTCGGTGGTAAGTGCGGCGTCGCGTCAGTTAACCGGTGAAGCATCACTTTCCAGAGATTAAAAAAATGAAACATGAAACCGTTCTAAAAGAATTCAGAGATGCCGATGCTTTGCTTGACGGGCATTTCGTTCTTTCTTCCGGCTTGCACAGCAGAAACTACCTGCAATGTGCCAAAGTGTTGATGGACCCTAAACGCGCGGCGCGGCTGGCACGCGCTCTTGCGAAGCAAATTCGTGAAAATGTGAGCGGCGATATTGATTGCGTCGTGTCACCGGCTATGGGCGGTGTGCTGATCGGCTATGAAGTGGCGCGCCAGCTCGGTGTGCGGTCGATGTTTTTGGAGCGCGTCGATGGCGCGTTTACTTTGCGACGGGGGTTTGAACTGGCCGGTAAGCCGCGCGTGGTTATGGTCGAAGATATTGTGACAACGGGTCTGTCTTCGCGCGAGGCGATTACCAGCATTCGCGCGCTTGGCGGACGTGTGGTCGGGGCTGGTTGCCTGATCGACCGCTCTGGCGGCAAGGCGAAAATCGGTGTGCGCCTCACGGCGTTGGCGCGGTTAACCATTGAGACATTTGCGCCCGATTGCGTGCCCGATGATCTAAAACATGTGCCGCCGGTTAAGCCCGGCAGCCGCGGCTTGGTTTAACCGGAGCGCGGGCTTACAAACATGTTTAAACGTCGCAAACCGCAAAGCACATTGGAAAAATGGCAGCAGTTCATCTGGCCGCGCGAGGGCTGGACGCGGGCGCTAAAATATACATGGCAGCGCACGATACGGCTGAACGGCAGCGCCCATTCCATCGCGCTGGGGCTTGCCGCCGGTGCCTTTGTTTCGGCGAGCCCGTTTATGGGCATGCATTTGTTGATTGCCGCGCTGATTGCGTGGCTGCTGGGCGGCAATATCATCGCCTCTGCCGTGGGCACTTGGGCCGGCAATCCGATCAGCTTTCCGTTCATCTGGCTTGCAACATTCAATATCGGCCACCTGATACTTGGCACCGAAGACAAGGCGGGTGATTTGCCGGAGCTGAGCCTTGGGCTTTTTATAGACGCACCGATTGAAGCGCTGTTGCCCGTGATTTTGCCGATGGCTATTGGCGGGGTTGTCGTCGGTATTGTGATGGCAGTGGCGACCTATTATCCGAGCCTGTGGGGCGTTCGTTTCTATCAAAAAAGGCGGCGCGACAAGCTTGATCGGGCTCAAGCTGGTATCGACAATGAGGCAAGCGGTCATGAGTGAGATGGGAAATTTGCGGCTCGGGGTGAATATCGACCATGTGGCGACACTCAGAAACGCGCGCGGNGGCAGCCTGCCCGATCCGGTGCATGCNGCCGCGATTGCCGCNCAAAGCGGGGCGGATGGCATTACCGCGCATTTGCGCGAAGACCGGCGACACATTCGCGATNGGGATATTGAGAGGCTGGCGNGCGAANTTGACCTGCCGCTGAATATGGAGATGGCAGCAACGCAAGAAATGCGCGACATCGCGTTAAAGCNNCGGCCCAACGCNTGCTGTCTGGTGCCCGAAAGCCGCCAAGAAGTGACCACTGAAGGCGGCCTCAATGTGCTTGGNGAGGCNAAAGTGCTNGGCGAGATTATCGCGCCNCTCAAAGCGCAAGGCATTCGCNTTTCGCTTTTTATTGACCCGGAGCCCGAGCAAATCGGNGCCAGTGCCGCGCTGGGGGCCGACATTGTCGAACTGCACACNGGAACNTATTGCCATGCCCATGNCGACGGCGANAAACAGCNGGNGCAAGACGAAACCGAGCGGTTNCAATCGGCGGCGATACTGGCCGCGCNAGNCGGNANCGNAGNGNNTGGCGGGCCATGGGCTGTGCTTTGAAACCGTGGGNGCGATTGCGGCCATGCCTGANATTATCGAATTGAATATCGGGCATTTTCTCATTGGCGCGTCNGTGTTTTNCGGCNTGCCGGAGGCNATTGCCGAGATGCGNCGCTGCATGGATGCCGGGCGCTCAGCGACGGGCGGGCGTTCATGATNTTGGGCATCGGCAATGATTTGATNGATATNCGGCGCATCGANAAAACGCTGGCGCGATATGGCGACCGNTTTGTCCNACGCATTTTTACCTCTGACGAGCAGGCGCGCTCCGAGCGGCGGCNTCTGCGCGCGGCGTCTTATGCCAAGCGGTTTGCCGCCAAGGAGGCGTGCTCCAAGGCGCTGGGAACGGGATTGCGTCAGGGGGTTTTCTGGCGCGATATGGNGGTCAGCAATNTGCCCTCTGGCAAGCCGACCATGCGCCTTACNAATGGCGCGCTGCATCNGNTNCANAAAATTACGCCCCAAGGTATGCGCGCGCAAATNGACCTGACGATAACGGATGACTTTCCATTGGCGCAGGCTANTGTCATCATNTCGGCGGTNCCCGTCGATTCGGAGAAAGTGTTATGANAGCGCGCGAGAAACCGCAGAGCGAAAAGACCGAGATGAAAAATGCGCTGCGCGAGAATGTNAAAACATTNATCTGGGCGGCNATTATCGCNGTGCTTATCAGGTCTTTGCTGTTTCAGCCGTTNAACATTCCTTCAAGCTCGATGAAGCCGACATTGCTNATCGGCGATTTTCTCTTTGTCACCAANTTTAGCTATGGCTATTCGCGCCACAGTTTTCCGTTCTCGCCCAACCTNTTTTCAGGGCGGNTGGTGGCCGATGTGCCGGAGCGCGGCGATGTTGTGGTGTTTAAGCTGCCAGNCGACAANCGAACCGATTTCATTAAACGGGTGATCGGGCTGCCCGGCGACACAGTGCAAATGCGCGNNGGCGCTTTATGGATTAATGGCNCGCCGGTGGCGCGCGAAGAAGTNGNCGNGTTTGTCGATTATGNTCCGGGNCTGGGCGACCGCGNGATCCGCCAATATCGTGAAACCCTGCCCAATGGGGTCANCTATTNCACGCTCGACCAGATTGNAGATGGGCCNGCCGACNATACCGGNATTTTTACAGTGCCGACCGGNCATTATTTTATGATGGGCGACAACCGCGACAATTCNAGCGATAGCCGCNTNTCGAGCTATGTGGGTTATGTGCCNCATGAAAACCTTGTNGGGCCCGCGCGCGTTCTGTTCTTCTCGTTTGATGACCGCTACTCCATGCTGCAATTCTGGCGCTGGCCGGTNGCCATTCGCTATTCGCGNTTGCTGGANNCNGTTAACTGATGGACGCCGCGCTCGGGCAATTTCTGGCCGNTCTGGACTATAGCTTCGCAGATGACGCGCTTTTGCNTCGCGCATTGCGCCACGCAAGTCTGGACGTCGACGACGATAATGAGCATCTGGAATTTTTGGGCGACAGGGTGTTGGGTCTGGTGATTGCCGANGAATTGCTGGCGCGCTACCCGCACGAAAAAGAGGGCGATCTCGCGCGTCGGCTGGCGGAACTGGTGAGCCGGCGNATTTGTGCCGAAATTGCCGCCGAGGTCAATCTGGATGCCGTGATCCGCTGNNACNCAGGCCAACGCGGTGGCNGCGACACGCCGGCGCGCAATATTCTGGCAAATGGATGCGAAGCCNTGCTGGGCGCGATATATCTGGATGGCGGACTGGCAGCGGCGGCAAAAGTTATTCTGGGCTTGTGGGGNGCACGCCTTCACGCACAGACCGCTGCGCCGGTCGATGCCAAAACNGAACTGCAAGAATGGGCGATGAAACGAAAACACGCCATGCCCGCCTATCAGCTTGTCTCGCAAACCGGCCCGGCCCATGCGCCGACATTTCATGTGTCGGTAACGGTGTNCGGCGTCACGGCGGAGGGCGAGGGCACATCACGGCGATTTGCCGAACAANCCGCCGCCGCCAAATGCCTGCACGCGCTGGCCGANGGGAATGCGCTATGACGGAAAACGCTATGACAGAAAACACNATGACGGANAACACCTGTGGCTTTGTCGCCGTCATCGGCCCGCCCAATGCTGGNAAATCCACCCTTTCCAATGCGNTGGTGGGGCAGAAGGTTTCGATTGTCACGCAAAAAGCGCAGACCACGCGCANGCGGTTGCGCGCCGTGGTGATGCACGAGGCGGCGCAGATTATTCTGGTCGACACGCCGGGCATTTTCGCGCCCAAACAGCGCCTTGACCGNGCCATGGTCAATGAAGCGTGGCNGGGCGTTGANGATGCCGACATGATTTTGCTGGTGCTGGATGCGGCGCGACCTCTCGACGATGAGAGCGAGGCTATTCTCGACAATTTGGAAAATACCAAAAAGCCNGTGGNGCTGGTGCTTAACAANGTCGACNTGCTGGCAAAGGAAGATTTGCTGGCGCGGGTGCATGAGTTGAACCTGCGGGCCAGTTTCACCGATACNTTTCTGGTGTCGGCGCTCACCGGCGATGGGCTGGATGTTTTGAAACAGGCGCTGGCGCANAANATGCCGACGGGCCCGTGGCTTTACCCCGAAGATCAGGCGGCGGATGTTCCTTCCGCGCTTNTGGCGGCGGAAATTACGCGCGAGAAAATGTTTTTGCGCCTGCATCAGGAACTGCCTTACGCGCTGACGGTGGAAACCGACAAATGGANGCGCGGCAAAGATNGTAGCATTCGCATCGAGCAGACGGTNTTTGTCGCGCGCGATGGGCAAAAGGCGATTGTTCTGGGCAAGGGCGGCCAGACCATAAAGGAAATTGGTGCCCAATCGCGGCTCGATCTGGAAGATGCTTTTCAGTGCCGCGTGCATTTNTTTATTTTCGTCAAGGTTCGCAAAAACTGGCAGGANGANCCGGAGCGATATCGGGTNCTGGGGCTGGATTANGGAGCGTAACCCATGGAGGCATGGACGGCCGAAGCTGTNATTCTAGACCGCCGCGCGCACGGCGAAAGCAGCGCTATCGTTGATTTTTTTACCCGNNATCACGGGCGCTATGGCGGGCTGGTGCGCGGCGGCAATGCGCGNCGACTGAAACCGGCATTGCAGCCNGGCAATATGGTGCAGGCGANCTGGCGCGCGAGGCTTTCNGAACATNTGGGCTCCGCGACGATTGACCCGGGCCGNGCCTATGCCGCCGAGGTTCTCACCGATCAAGTGNTGCTTNCGGGCCTCTCGGCCATGTGTGCGCTGTTGAAAATTGTTCCCGAACGCCAAGCNTATCCACGCCTGTTTGANACGGTGATGGTGTTGCTTGAGGCGCTNGAAAACCGGCAGGTCTGGTTGCCTTTATTTGTGCGTTTCGAACTTGCTTTGCTGGAGGAGGTGGGCTTCGGGCTCGACCTCAGCGCTTGCGCGGCNACCGGAACCCGCGACGACCTCACCCATGTGTCGCCGCGCAGTGGCCGCGCCGTCTCGCGCGAAGCGGCCGAGCCTTATGCCGAGCGNATGTTTGTGCTGCCGGCNTTTCTTTTGTCAGCCGATGCTCCGGCGNANGCCGATGATGTTTTGCAAGGCTTGAGCCTTACGGGGCACTTTCTCGAAAGGCGGGTTTATGGGGCCGATACCTCTGGACTTCCGGCGGCGCGTGAGAGATTTGTTGAGATTTTGCGTACCAAAGGCGTTCCTGCTTGAAGCCTGACGGGAGAATCTGGTTATAAAGCGACATGACAGACGCAACCCCGATTGACNGNGAGGCCGAACCCGTAAGCCTGAAACAGGCGNTGGAAACACGCTATCTGGCCTATGCGCTGTCGACCATCACAAACCGCGCGCTGCCGGATGTGCGCGATGGCCTGAAGCCGGTGCATCGCCGCCTGCTGTTTGCNATGCGGCAATTGCGCCTNGACCCCGAACAGGGNTTCAAAAAATCGGCGCGCGTNGTGGGTGATGTCATCGGNCGCTATCACCCGCATGGCGACCAAGCNGTCTATGACGCGCTNGTGCGCTTGGCGCAAGACTTTGCCGTGCGCTATCCGCTGGTGGACGGGCAGGGCAATTTCGGCAATGTCGACGGCGATAATGCGGCGGCNATGCGNTATACCGAGGCGCGCATGACGGCGATTGCCGGGCTGCTATTGCAGGACATTGATAGCGATACGGTTGATTTCCGCGCCACTTATGATGGTGAGGATGAAGAGCCCATCGTGCTGCCAGCGGCCTTTCCCAATCTTCTGGCAAATGGCGCATCGGGCATTGCGGTCGGCATGGCGACCAGCATTCCGCCGCATAATATTGTTGAATTATGCGCGGCGGCGCTGCATGTGCTGAAAGCGCCAAAGGCGCGTGTCGACACGCTGCTAGAACACGTTAAGGGGCCGGACTTTCCAACCGGCGGTGTGTGCGTCGAGCCGCCTTCGGTGATCCGCGAGGCCTATGCCACGGGGCGGGGCAGCTTGCGCGTGCGGGCGCGCTACGAGGTTGAGAAAAAACCGCGCGGGCTTTGGCAAATTATCATCACGGAAATTCCCTATCAGGTTCAAAAGTCGCGGCTGATTGAGAAAATTGCCGAGCTGATGCAAAACCGCGCGCTGCCCATGCTGGACGATATTCGTGACGAAAGCGCCGAAGACATTCGCATTGTCATTGAGCCGAAATCCAAAAACATGGCACCGGAACAGATTATGGCGGTGTTGTTCAAACAGACCGACTTGGAGACGAGGTTTTCACTCAATATGAACGTGCTGGACAATACCGGCGTACCGCGCGTGATGGGCTTGCGGGAATTGCTCGGCCAGTGGCTTGAACATCGCAATGATGTATTGGTGCGTAAAAGCAAATATCGCTTGGCAAAAATCGAAGCCCGCCTTGAGGTGCTGGACGGCTATCTCATTGCCTATCTGAATTTGGATGAAGTCATCCGCATCATTCGTGAAGAAGACGAACCGCGCAACGAATTGATGAAGGTTTTTGAGCTGACGCAAGTTCAGGCCGAAGCGATTTTGAACATGCGCTTGCGGGCATTGCGTAAGCTTGAAGAAACCGCCATTCGCACCGAGCATGGCGAGCTGGTGGACGAGCGCAAAGCGCTCAAAAAACTTTTGAAGTCGCCCAAGGGGCAGCAGGCTATCATCGCCGCAGAAATTCGGGCGCTGAAAAAAACCTATCAGTCCGACAAGGCATTGGGTGGGCGCCGAACTGATTTTGATGAAGTTACCGACGAAGACCTGCCGAACCCCGAAGCCTTTATCGAAAAAGAACCGGTGACGGTGGTGTGTTCGCAAAAAGGCTGGATACGCGCCATGAAAGGCCATATCGAAAATGGCGCGGGGCTGACTTACAAAGACGGCGACGCCGCCGCCTTTGTGTTGCACGCCATGACCACCGACCGGCTGATATTATTCGTGTCTAACGGGCGCGCTTATACGCTGGATGTGTCGAAACTGCCCGGCGGTCGCGGCCACGGCGATCCGGTACGGCTCTTGCTCGATATCGAACCGGCGGAGGAAATTGTCGAAATATTCGTGCATGACCCGTCGCGCAAATTGCTGGTGGCCTCGCGCATCGCCAATGGCTTTATTGTGCCGGAAACCGAACTGGTCAGCACGCGCAAAGCCGGTAAGCAGATTTTGAACGTGCGCGCGCCGGATGAAGCCGCGGCTTGCGTGCCCGTTATCGGCGACCATGTTGCCGTGCTGGGCGAAAACCGGAAGCTTCTATGCTTCGCGCTCGCCGATATTCCCGAAATGCCGCGCGGCAAGGGCGTGCGCCTGCAACGCCATGGCGATGGGCACCTTGCCGATATCCGCTGTTATGCGGCCAAGGAAGGCTTGAAGCTGAACGACAAGACCGGGCGCGAGCGCGTGTTCACCGAGCTCGACGAATGGGTGGGCCTGCGCGCGCAGGCCGGACGCATCCGACCCAAGGGCTTTCCGACCGACGGGCTCATGGGGCCAGCCTTTGCCAACCGGCTTTAATTGTCCGCGACCAGCGTGAACTCGGCTTCGCCCTCATAGTTCCAAAACTTGACCCGCAATTTATAATCGCCCGGCGCATAGCGGCTGGCGTCCAGCGGCACGGCCTCGATTTGCTCGATAGCGTCACCTGCCGCCACATTGCCATAAGCCGCAATTGTCGGGCAGTCATCGGCAAAGCGTTTGGCCTGAATAAATTCGTTTTGCGGCGTGGTGACGACGAACCTGAAAATCTTGCATTTGTTTTCGGCCTCAAGTGCCTCTTCCGCGTCGCTGCGATTAATCAACCGCAGCACGACTGGCAGCACAATCACATCTCCGCTTTGCGTCATAAGTTGATTGGCGGGAACACCGACGACCAGCCCGACTTTGCCATCCGCCATCGGCGTGCGCTGGTTATCATAAAGCCCGACCAAGACAATCACCGCGACAATGGCACCTGTGGTCAGCACATAATTGGGGATGCGAGCAAACATATCAGTCTCCGAATACGACCTCCGGCAACCATGTTGCCATTTCCGGTATCCATGCGAGCAGCGCCAGCATGATTAATTGAATAATAACGAAAGGTATCGCGCCCCGATAGATATCGCCGGTACTCACGCTTTCGGGCGCAGCCCCGCGCAGGTAGAAGAGCGCAAAGCCGAAGGGGGGCGTGAGAAACGAGGTCTGCAAATTAATCGCCATCATCACGCCGAGCCAGACCGGATCGACCCCCATGCCCAGCAACACTGGCCCGACAAGCGGCACGACCACAAAAATAATCTCGATGAAGTCCAGAAAAAATCCGAGCAAAAACATCACCAGCATCACCACGGCCACGGCAGTCCATGTGCCGCCGGGGAGCGATTGCAGCAGGTCGTGAATGGTGTCGTCGCCGCCCAGCCCGCGAAACACCAGCGAGAACAACGCCGCGCCGATGAGAATGACAAAGACCATGGAGGTGGTATGGGTGGTGCTTCGCATGGTCGATTCTAAAACACCTAGCCGGTAAGCGGTCAGCAGGCTTGCGCCGACAGCCGCTACAATGACGCCGCACAAAGCCAGCGCTACGCCGATCGCCAGAAGGTCTGGTGTCGCGATATTGTCGCGCTCAAGCCGCAGGTCGAATGTGCTGGTCAGCGCAACGACAAGGATGACGGAAAGCGCCCCGGCGACCATCAGTTTTTTGCGATCGCCGAGCTTGTGTCCGGCCAACAAAATCGTGCCCACGGCACCAACGGCGGCGGCCTCTGTCGGCGTGGCAATGCCTGCGAGTATCGAGCCCAGCACCGAAATGATGAGAAAAATTGGTGCAAACAGCGCGCCAAGCAGGTCGGACAGCACGAGGTCGTCATCATATTCCGCAGGCGGTGCCATGGAGGGCTTAAAAATCGCAAGGCCAACCTGATAGATAATATACAAGCCCACCAAAACCAGACCCGGAATGAGCGAGCCGGAAAACAACTCGCCGACGGAGACCGTCTCGGGGGCAAAAATGCCCTGTTCCAATTGCGCCTTCTGATAGGCATTGGCGATAACATCGCCGAGCAGAACCAGCACGATGGAGGGCGGGATAATTTGTCCGAGGGTGCCCGCGGCGGCGATGGATCCGGCGGCCAGTGACGGCGCATAGCCGCGCCGCAGCATGGTCGGCAGTGATAAAAGGCTCATGGTTACAACCGTGGCCCCGACAATGCCGGTGGAGGCGGCCAGCAATGCCCCGACAATCGACACGGAAATGCCCAAGCCACCGCGCACGCCAGCAAACAGGCGCGACATATTCTCCAGCAAATCCTCGGCCACACGCGCACGCTCCAGCATGGTGCCCATAAACACAAAAAGCGGCACGGCGATGAGAACTTCATTGGTCATCGTGCCGTAAATGCGCTGCGGCAGGGCGTAGAAGAAGCCTATATCGAAAATATCAAGGCTTTGCCCGATAAACCCAAATGCCAGCGCGACCCCGGCCAGCGTGAAAGCGACCGGAAANCCCAGCAGCAAAACCAAGCAGGCCGCGGCAAACATTAAAAGGTCGAGATAGGCGCTCACGCTNCGCTCGCTTGCTGNTCACGCAGGCGGTCGGCGGCCTTGATTATGCCGGACACAGCCTGCAATGCNAGCTGAACGGCGAAAACNAGAATAACGCTTTTCAGAAGAAACACCGCCGGAATGCCGCTGGTTTCGCGCGAGCCTTCCAGCACCGACCAGGACAGGCGCACNTAATCAATCGACNCCAAAAACAACAACACGCAAAANGGCAGCACAAGCAGCGCATTGCCGAAAAGGTCGATGAGGGCTTTGCGCGCGGCAGGCAGGCGNGCGTAGAAAATATCGACGCGCACATGCGCTTCTGCCAGCAATGTGTCGGCGGCGGCCATCATGAACAAAACCGCGTGCATATAGACGATGGCTTCCTGCATCAAAATAGACCCGATGCCAAAGGCGTAGCGCATAACAACTACGATGAACTGAACGAGAACCATGGCGACGGACAACCACATGGCCCCGCGCCCAATCATATAGTTTACACGGTCAATGTGGCCGGCCAGTGCCCGCGCATGGACGGCTAGATTATCCATCAGCTATCAGACTTCCCGCCGTGCCAGCGTGTAGGGCTCTTCGCTCTGCGCGCCCCAGCGCATTGAGTTTTCCAGCGACGCGCGGAAGCTTTCATAGACTTTCTTGGTGAACGCATCGCGCGCGGCGGCTTCGTTCAGCACCTCATCCGAGGTTTGCTTGAGCGCTTTCATAATATCGGGCGAGAAGCGGCGCACCTGCACTTTGTGGCGGGTGATGAGCGTCGCTAGCGCCGTGGCATTACGGTAATTATATTCGCTGAACGTGCGCTCATTTTCCGCCTGACACGCGGTCCGCAATATTTCCTGCTGGCTGGGCGTCAATGACTCCCAGACATCAAGATTAATACCAGTCGACAGCCCTGCACCGGGCTCGTGAAAGCCGGGACAGTAATAGTATTCGGCCACCTGATAGAACCCCGAAGCCAGATCATTCCACGGCCCCACCCATTCGGTGGCGTCAATCGCACCGCTTTTCATGCTCGGAAAAATTTCAACCCCGGGCAGTGACACGGCCGCGGCACCCAGCTTACGCATCACTTCGCCGCCCAGCCCCGGCATTCTGATTTTCAGGCCCTTAAAGTCGTCGAGCGTGTTGATTTCCTTGTTGAACCAGCCGCCCATTTGAACGCCGGTATTGGCTGATTGAAATGCTCGAATGTTAAACTTGGCCGAGAGCGTGTCCCATAATTCCTGCCCGCCGCCGAAATTAATCCACGCGGTTAGCTCCTGCGCGGTCATGCCGAAGGGAACGGCGGTGAAGAAATTAAACGCAGGTGATTTGCCCTGCCAGTAATATTCGGCCCCGTTATAGAGGTCTGCCGTGCCGGTGGATACCGCGTCGAAACTGTCAAAAGGGCTGACCAGTTCGCCAGCGGCATAAATTTTTATGTCGATCTGCCCGTCGGTCATGTCGCGCACGCGCTTGGCGATGTTTTCGGGCGCGGTTCCGAGGCCGGGAAAGTTTTTCGCCCATGTCGTCACCATTTTCAAACGGCGCTTTCCGGTAGCATAAGCTGGAGCTTTGGCCGACAACCCAAGGGCCGCCGTGCCTGTTGCCAGTCCGCCCAGTATTTGGCGACGTCCGATTTTTTTGTCTGTCATGCGCGTCCTCCCTGATCCGCCCTATCACCTCTAACCCGGATGATAGTCTTCCCATCCGTCTTGCCCCAGCCTTTGAAGCGGCGCGAAGCGTTTTTTGTAGGCCATTTTCCGGCAATCTTCTATCAGATATCCAAGGTAAACATGCGCGTGCTCAGCTTCTTTGGCGCGCGCGATCTGGTCGAGTATAATAAAACTCCCTAGACTTCGCTTTTCGGCGCGCGGGTCGAAAAACGAATACACCAGAGAGATGCCGTCCTGCATGCGGTCACCCAACAGGCAGGCCAAGAGCACGCCATCAGCCCTGCGATATTCCGTAACAAATGTGTCGACAGCGGTTTCCTCAACCATGGCGACATAATCGCCCGGCGTCATGTCGGCCATGCCACCATTTTCGTGGCGGGCATCCAGATAACGGCGCAGCAAATCATATTGTTCGCGGCCCGTGCGCGGCGGGCACACTTGTCTAGTCAAATCGGCGTTTTTACGNATGAGACGGCGAAACGAGGTCGACGGTGTGAAATCATTNAGCACGACACGCACCGACTTACACGCCGAACACGCATCGCACGCCGGACGATAAGCGATCGACTGGCTGCGCCGAAAACCAGCATGGGTTANCGTATTGTTCAGCGTGTCGGCATCGCTGCCGGCAAGATGCGTGAAAAGCTTGCGCTCCATCTGCCCCTCAAGATAAGGGCAGGGGGCCGGTTCCGTAATAAAGAAGGACGGTAGCCGCAAGCCGGTTTGCTGATTCATAACTTTATCCTTTACCACCGCGGNTCANAAACCGAAATACCACGGCGCNACAATAGAATAGGTTAACCAGACAAGAATAATCAACGGGGTGCCCGCGCGCAGAAAATCACGAAACTGATAATTGCCCGGTGTCATCACCAGCAAATTTGTCTGATAGGCAATCGGCGTGGCGAAACTGCAATTTGCTGCAAACACCACAGCGAGAATAAACGCCAGTGGATNGACGCTCAAAGAATCTGCCAGATTGACCGCCAAGGGCGTGAACAAAACGGCTGTTGCATTATTCGANAGAATATTGGTGATGACCGCGCAGAGCAGGAAAAACGNCGATAAAATNACNGCCGGCGCATGCCCNTCAAANAGATATAATAATTGCGTNGCGATAAACTCCGCCCCGCCGGAAACAAACAGCGCATGCGACATGGCAAGCGCGGCGGCGACCACCAGAAANATACGCAAATCAAAGCCGCGACTGGCCTGGCGCACATTGAGCACNCCACTGACGACCATCAATGTCGCGCCAGCAACGGATGCAGCCACAATCGGCACAAAGCCNNTCGCTGCCGATAAAACCGTGCCAGNAAATATCAAGCGCGCAGGCTGGGCTTTTTCAAAACGCGGTANTTCGCGCGCCGACCATTCCATCAGCAAAGTGTCNCGATTGTCCCGCAAGCTCTCAATATTTGCCTGCCGCCCGATGACCAGCAACACATCACCAGCTTCNANACGGTTTTCGGTCAGCTCATGGCGCANCATTCGCCGACGCCGCTGCACACCGATAATGAAGCAGCCCGTCTCATGGGTGAACCCGGTCTGGTNAACAGCGCGTGCCGCCATNCGCGAGCCCGGCGCAACGACAAGCTCGGCAAGAATGGTTTCGTCATCGCCATCGGTTTCGATATCGGGCACCAAAGGCAGAAGCTGGCGCGACAGCGGGTGGTCTTTNCTGGTCAGCGCATCGGAAATTTCCTTGCGGGTTGCAGCCACGAACAACCGATCGCCNGGCGCAAGGGTGATGTCGTCAAAGGGCGGCANAAAGGTNTCGCCGCCGCGCTCAATAATTTGCAAGGTCATGCCGCTCAAGGCGGGCAAAAAACCGGCGGCCGTGTTTGCGCCCACCAGCGCATCACCNACGCGCAAGCGCAATTCNATGATGTATTGACGCCCAGACTCGGCACTGTCGCTTTTTTCTTCGACTTCNGTTTCGCCGATAATGCGCGGCATCACGAAAAATATGTACACCGTGCCGACGCCNATCAGAATGAGCGCGATCGGCGTTTGCTGGAAAAAGCCTAGCGAATAATCGGTGAAGCGCGCCGCTGAATCTGCCACCAGAAGATTGGTGGACGAGCCGATAAGNGTCAGCATGCCCCCCAATATGGTCATGAAACTCAGCGACATCATGTGGCGCGCCGGATTGAGTTTGGCGCGCTTGGCGATGGCAACAATAATGGGTATCGCCATCAAAACNACCGGCGTGTTGTTGAGCAGNGCGCTGGCAAGCATGGCACCCATCAGCATGCCCCAAATGGCGCGGGTNGGCGCGCGCGTCGCGCGGCGGGTGGCACGGTCGATGAGATTTTCAAGCGCACCNGACTGGAACAGCCCTTGCGCCATCACCAATAGTGCCATGACCGTGATNANCGCCGGATTGCCGAAGCCGGCCAGCAGNGCGGTTGCGTCCAGAAGGTTTGTGCCGTCCGGNCCGGTTTGGGGAAACACNGTGAACANGAGCAGCATGGCGACCAGTGCCAGCAGCGATGTCATTTCGATTGNCACAAATTCGGTGACATAAAGCAGCATGGCACCGGCAATAACACCGAAGGTCAGCCACATGTGTAATTCAGAAATCATGGTTTCCCGTTTTGNTTGATCGCATTGATGACAACACTAGATTAAGCCGAGCGATTAAGGCATAAGAACATCATTCAAACATCNAGGGTCTGGAAAATGAACGAACACCGCCAGCTTCGCAACGCTTTTGGGCAATTTGGTACCGGCGTCGTNATCATAACCATTACCGGNCCGAAAGGTAGCACGCTGGGNCTTACCGTGAACAGTTTCTCGTCTGTTTCCCTCAATCCGCCGCTTGTGTCTTGGTGCCTTGCAAATGATTCNGACATGACGACGCGGTTTGCTGATGCCGATAGGTTTTGCGTNAACATATTGTCTGCCGANCAGCAGGAACTGTCAAACGCCATGGCGAANCCGGGCACGCATGAGCTGGCCGCNTCGGATATCGAAACNAGCACCACTGGCGACAAGCGCATTATCGGGGCCTTGGCGCATCTGGACTGCCGNATTCACGAGCGCATTGAGGCCGGNGACCACGTTATCTATATGGGCTATGTTGAAGGTGCCGACTGCGCCGAAACACCTGTCGCCCCNCTATTATATTTCCGCGGCGGCTATGCGGGGCTTGCTTAAGCGCGCTGACAGGGCTCGGCTTTATGGCGNGCATTGGGGGCAAATAACATGCGGGTAGCATTTATCGGGCTTGGCGTAATGGGNTTTCCNATGGCCGGACATCTGGCTTCGGNGGGCCTTGATGTTACGGTTTATAATCGCACGNCCGCCAAGGCCGAAGCATGGGTCGCCNCCNATGGCNGCCAGATGGCACCAACACCNGCAGANGCNGCAAAGGGCGCGGAANTGGTTTTTACCTGCGTCGGCAATGATGCGGATTTGAGCGCGGTCGTCACTGGTGCAGATGGCGCGGCGGCGGGGATGGACAAAGACGCCATTTTAATCGACCACACAACAACCTCGGCCGATATTGCACGCAATTTATCGGCGCAGCTTGCGGCCCAAGGCTGTCACATGCTGGATGCGCCGGTTTCTGGCGGTCAGGCGGGGGCGGAAAACGGCGCGCTGACGATTATGGTCGGCGGGCCGCCCAAGGTTTTTGATACCGCGCAACCGATACTCATGCATTACGCGCGCGCCGCGCGGCTGATGGGGGCCGCAGGTGCTGGTCAGCTGACCAAAATGGTCAACCAGATTTGCATTGGCGGGCTGTTGCAAAGCCTGTCCGAAGCCTTGTTGTTTTGCGAAAAGGCCGGATTGGACGGGCGCGATGTGGTCGATGTGATTTCTAAAGGTGCCGCGCAAAGCTGGCAGATGGAAAACCGCTTCGAGACGATGATCGACAATCAGTTTGATTTCGGCTTCGCCGTTGATTGGATGGTCAAGGATCTGGATATCTGTTTGGACGAAGCTGCGCGCAATGGTGCCGATTTGCCGATCACGCAAATCATTCGGAATTATTATGGTGATGTGCAGGAAATGGGCGGCGGGCGTTGGGATACGTCCAGCCTGATCGGGCGATTAAGGCGGTAATTTCGGTGTGGGAAGTAAAGAAAATAATTTTCTTTAAAGTAAATAAAAATAATAGAGCGTAATAACAAAAAATAACTGTGTTTAAATTTATCTATAAATAAACAAAATATTTATCGGGATTATGACTTTTTAATTGGAAAGTTAAAAAGTGTTTGTTCGGTATTTTTGTTTTTATGTTTCTAAAAAATTTCAATCATTCGATTTTCGTCGCTTGCTGGTGCTGTGCCTGCTCACGCCCTGCTTGCTGCTGCTCGCCGCCTGCGGAGGCGGCGGCGGTGGCGGTAGCGGCGGTGGCGAGGTTGTGTCCCCGGAGCCCGTAACCGGCAGCACGGGGGGCGCGCCTGATCCGGACGTTCTGACGCTGAAAGCCATACCCGAAGGCTGGGAAACCGACCCTGAGGTTTGGGCCGCTGGTGCCGAATTTGCCGCGCAAGCTGGCCTAACAGATATCGGCATCGCCTATGGCTATGCCGCCGGTGTCACCGGTGCCGGGCAGGTCATTGGATTTATCGACACCGGACTAGACGACGCGCATGAGGCGTTTAGTGACGGGCGGGTGGTTCTCAATGATCGCTCCGGCCTCACTTTGGCCGATAATGTTCAGCTTGGTCACGGCACATCCGTCGCCGGGGTCGCTGCTGCGGCCAAGGACGACACCGCCATTCACGGCGTTGCTTTCAATGCCGATGTCGCCATGTGGTCGCTGCATATGAACAGCGCCGGCAATCTCACCGTTTCCAATGCCATTTTGACGAACGCGGTCACCGGCCTGCAAAGCAGCGGCGCGCGGGTTATCAATCAAAGCTGGGGGTATAAAACCCTGCTGGCGCCCGACCTTATTACGACCCAGCAGGCGTTTTTGCTGGGCCAGTATCCGGATATGATTGACGAAATGCGCCGCGGCGCTGCCGTGCATGTCTGGGCTGCTGGCAATGAGGGGGGCGAGCATGTCGCCGTTACCTCGGCGCTGCCGACGCTTTTTCCTGAACTGGCCGGACTGAACGTCGCTGTTGTGGCGTTGGACGAAGACGGGGTCATCGCAACCTCCAGTAATAGATGTGGTGCCATGGCGGAAAACTGTTTGGCCGCGCCGGGCGGGGCGTCGGTGGCCTCTGCCGCCAATACCATCGTGCCGGTTGCTGGCGGCGGCTATGGTTACGCCCATGGCACCAGCTTTGCCGCGCCTTACATATCCGGCGTGCTGGCCTTGATGATGGAAGCGTTTGGCGACCAATTATCCAATCGCGAATATACCGCGCGGCTTTTGGCGACGGCGGACAATGCCGGTCTATATAGCGATCCGGAGGTTTACGGGCGCGGCGTGGTAAATCTGCAAGCCGCGCTGTCGCCGGCCGGGGCGCTGAACATTCCCATGCCTGGTGGCGGGTTGATTGCGCCCAGTTCAAGCTTTGTCAGCTCCGGCATGCTGCCCGAAGACATGCTTGAGCAACTTGAAAGCGAAGAAATTATCGTGCTGGACAGTCTCGACACGCCGTTCAAAGTGCCGCTATCGGCGTTTGTCGGGCGCGCGCGCGATGGCGCGCAAACCGATATGAGCCAGCTTGTGCCGCTCGACCAGCCAGCACCGACGGGTGACGCCGCGCAAAGCTGGATGGGCATAGCCGTCGCGCAAACAACGCTTCTGGCTCCGGCCACCGCGCCCTATTTGCGCCCTTACCATGCACAATCCGGCTTTATGAATATTGGCCGCACGCCGCTGCCGCTGGCCGCTGATATTGTCGTCACGCATTTTGCGGGGCGAACCGATAATGCGCGTGATGGCGCGCAATTTGTTGGGCTTTCCGCGCAATACGCGCCAGCGAGCGGGCCAAGCGATATGCGTTTTCACGGCGGCATTTTGGTGGAGACGGCGGGGCTGCTGGGCAGCATCGGGCAGGGCGCGCTGGAAACTGGTGCCGGTCACACGACGTTTTTGGGCGTGGCGGGCGAAAAACACCTATCGGGCGGTGTACAAGTCGGCTACCGCGCCGATATCGGGTTCAGTGCGCTGACGGGCAAAACCTCCGGACTGGTTCAAGGTGCCGAAGATCTGGTGTCAACGCGCTTTGAGGTGGATTTTCTTTGGCAGGGCTGGGCATTGCGGCTCGCCCAGCCGATTTATTTCGAGAACGGGGCGTTGGATTTGCGCTTGCCGACAAAACGCATCGCTGATGGCGGCGTTGCATTTCGCGACCAAAGCGTTGCGCTGTCGCAAAACCGGTCTGCCGATATGCATGTCGAAAAAGACTATGATTTGGGCGGTGTAACTTTGCGCTTGCGCGGTGACACGCGTTTAAGCGGCGCTGGGGCGCATGATGCGCGGCTCGGCGTCGGGCTGTATTGGTCTTTAGGCGGGTAGGGGCCTTTAGGCGGGTAAGGGCCTTTAGGTAGCTATTCGGCCAAGAGACGCGCGGCATCACGGGCGAAATAGCTCAAAATACCGTCGGCACCGGCGCGCTTGAAAGCTGTAAGCGTTTCTAAAATAACCGCGTCGCGTGCCAGCCAGTCTTGCGCGATGGCACCCGCTAGCATGGCGTATTCGCCCGACACCTGATAGGCAAAAGTCGGCACGCCGAAGGTCTGTTTGCAGCGTGTCACAATATCGAGATAGGGCAGGCCCGGCTTGACCATCACCATATCGGCGCCTTCTTCGATATCGAGGGCGATTTCCTGCAAGGCTTCGTCAGAATTGGCGGGATCCATCTGATAGGTGCGCTTGTCGCCTTTCAGACGCCCACCCGAACCGACCGCATCGCGGAACGGCCCGTAAAAGGCCGAAGCGTATTTCGCGCTATAGGCCATGATGAGCGTGTCGGTGTAATCTTCGGTTTCAAGCGCGGTGCGAATGGCACCGATGCGACCATCCATCATGTCCGAGGGCGCGATGATATCGCACCCCGCCGCAACCTGATTGAGCGTTTGGCGGATCAGCGCATCGACGGTTTCGTCGTTTAAAATTTCGTCGCCCGCCATCAGGCCGTCATGCCCGTGGGTTGTATAGGGGTCGAGCGCGACATCACATAAAATGCCAATATTCGGCACGGCGGATTTAATCGCCTGCGTTGCGCGGCACACAAGATTATCGGCGTTGAAGGCTTCGGCGCCATCGGCGCTGCGTAAATCCGCCGGTGTGTTTGGAAACAGGGCGATGACGGGAATGCCGAGATCGGCGGCTTCGCGGGCGGCCTCAACCGCAAGGTCGATGCTTACACGGTCGACACCCGGCATGGACGCGACCGGCTCGCGCGTGTTTTCGCCCTCAATCACAAATAGCGGCCAAATGAGGTCGTTCACGCTGAGCGCAGTTTCGCGCACCAGTCGGCGCGACCAATCGGTGCGGCGCAAGCGGCGCATGCGGTTTTCGGGAAATTTTCTGTTCATCATGGCGGTCTCTGCTTTCCGCGTATTCATAGCGCGCCCGTCCGGTGGTGGCAATTTGTTCCTATCGGGCGTTTCGGGTTCGGCGCGTAGCGATTGCGGCACTGGCCTGAAAAGGTGTACAAAGTGACATGTTAGGGAGTGCTTATGCTTACTGGAGAACAAAAGGCCATTCAAAATATGGCGCTGGATTTTGCCATGGCGGAAATGGCACCGCACGCTACGCGGTGGGACGAAGAGAAAATATTTCCGACGGATGTTTTGCGCGAGCTTGCCAAGCTTGGTTTTGCCGGTGTTTATGTCGGCGAAGAATATGGCGGGTCGGGGCTGAGCCGGCTTGAGGCCGCGTTGGTTTTCGAAGCGCTGTCGGCGGGCTGCACCTCGACCGCGGCGTATCTGACCATTCACAATATGGCGAGTTGGATGATTGACAGCTTCGGCAATGAAACCCAGCGCGCCAAATTTCTGCCCCCGCTCATGCGGATGGACATGATGGCAAGCTACGCCCTGACCGAGCCTGGTTCCGGCTCGGATGCGGCGGCCATGCGTTCGCGCGCGACACGCGATGGCGACCATTATCTGCTGAACGGCAGTAAGGCGTTTATTTCCGGCGCGGGTCATTCCGATCTCTATGTCGCCATGGTTCGCACCGGAGACGCGGGCGCGGGCGCGGGCGGCGTGTCGTGCTTTTTGATCGAAAAAGATACGCCCGGCTTAAGCTTCGGTGCGAATGAACGCAAAATGGGCTGGAACAGCCAGCCCACCGCGCAAGTTATTTTCGAAGATTGCCGCGTGCCGGTCGAAAACCTGCTGGGCGAAGAAGGCGACGGGTTCAAATTCGCCATGAAGGGGCTGGATGGCGGGCGCTTAAATATCGCGGCCTGTTCGCTCGGCACCGCCCAGCGCGCCTTCGACAAGGCGTTGACCTATGCGGGCGAGCGCGAACAGTTCGGCAATCGCATTAGCGATTTTCAGGCGATACAGTTCAAGCTGGCGGATATGGCGACCGAGTTGCAGGCCGCCCGCCTTATGCTCTATGACGCCGCCCGCGCGCTCGATGACAATGACCCCGAACGCACCAAACGCTCGGCCATGGCAAAGCGCTTTGTTACCGATACCGGATTTAATGTCGCCAATGAAGCGCTGCAAATTCACGGCGGCTATGGGTATCTGCAAGACTATGAGGTTGAGCGCATGGTGCGGGATTTGCGGGTGCATCAAATTCTTGAAGGCACCAATGAAATCATGCGGGTCATTATTGCGCGCCATTTGCTGAATTCGTGATGGACGTCGAATTTTCCCAAAATGGTGCCAGCGGCGTCATTACCTTGAACCGACCTGACGCGTTAAATGCGCTGACCCTGTCCATGGTACGCGACATGACGCCCGTGCTGAACGACTGGGCGCGCGATCCGAGCATCGAACATGTCGTGATTGAGGGGGCGGGCGAAAAAGGCTTCTGCGCTGGTGGTGATATTCGTGCCCTGCATGATTGGGGGCGCGCTGGTGAGGCCGAGGCAACCGGCTTTTATCGCGAGGAATATGCGCTCAACCATCTCATCAAAACATTTCCCAAGCCCTATATCGCGCTGATTGACGGCATTACCATGGGCGGCGGTGTGGGTGTGTCGGTGCATGGGCGGTTTCGGGTGTGTACCGAAAATACGGTTTTCGCCATGCCGGAAACCGGCATTGGCCTGCTGCCGGATGTTGGCGGCACATATTTTCTGCCGCGTCTGCCCGGTTTTATCGGCACCTATATGGTGCTAACCGGTGCCCGCCTGCGCGCAGCGGATTTGTGTTATGCGGGCATTGCGACCCATTATGTGCCGACCGCACAGCTTGAGAGTTTGAAACAGGAGCTGGCAGCGCGTGGCGACATTGATAAGACATTGGACGCATTTCAAGCCGACGCTGGCCCGCCGCCGCTTGCCGAAATACGCGATGCGATCGATGCGTGTTTTCATGCCGACAGCGTGGTTGATATTCTGGCCGCGCTTGCTGCCGCCGACACGGACTGGGCGCGCAAGCAAACCGACATTATAAATATCAAATCGCCGACCAGTTCCGCCGTGGCCCTGCGCCAAATGCGCGACGGCGCACAAACTGATTTCAACGGCTGTATGCAGATTGAAATGCGCGCGGTGACGCGGCTGATGGCGCTGCCCGATTTTTATGAAGGCGTGCGCGCAGTCATTCTCGATAAGGACAATGCGCCGGTTTGGACACCGCCCGAACACGCCAGCGTCGCGGCGGGAGATATCGACAAGATTTTTGCGTCGCTGGGCGCAGACGAACTTCAACTGGGGGAAACACATGCTTGAAATCGGGTTTATAGGTCTGGGAAATATGGGGCTGCCCATGGCGAAAAATCTCGTCGCGGCGGGCCATCGCGTCACTGGTTTTGACCGGGTGGAAACAGCCCTTGCCGAACTGGTTGCCGCCGGTGGGCAGGGCGCAGCGGATGTCGCCGCCGCGGTTTCCAAAGCCGAGATTGTCGTCACCATGCTTCCGGCAGGGCACCATGTCGAAGCGGTGTATCTGGGCGCCGATGGTATTGTGGACGCCGTGCAGACAGGCACATTGCTTATCGACAGCTCGACGATTGATGTTGCAACCGCGCGCAACGTCAATGACGCCGCCANGCAAAAAGGCTTTGCCATGGTCGATGCGCCGGTCTCCGGCGGGGTTGGCGGGGCCACNGCTGGCACGCTGACNTTTATGGTCGGCGGAAGCGACGAGGCNTTTGCNCGCGCGCGACCNGTGCTTGANGTGATGGGNAAAAACATTTTNCACGCNGGCGCGAGCGGCAATGGGCAGGTCGCCAAGATNTGCAATAACATGNTNCTGGGCATTTCGATGATCGGCACTTGCGAGGCGTTTTTGCTGGGCGAAAAGCTGGGCCTNGACGCGCAGACATTTTTCGACATTTCTTCANCCGCCTCCGGCCAGTGNTGGTCGATGACGAGNTATTGCCCAAGNCCGGGGCCNGTNCCTGCCGCCCCTGCNAATAANGACTATCAGGCGGGGTTTACCGCGGCCATGATGTTNAAGGATTTGGTTCTGTCGCAAGANGCCGCNCAGACNGCNACTTGCGAGACGCCNATGGGCGCGCNNGCCACAGCGCTTTATCAGNAAATGNCGGAAGCCGGNGCGGANGAACTAGATTTTTCCGGCATTATGCGGATGTTGCAGGGNGCGCTTTAGGCNCGNTTTTGGAAAACGCGNGGCACAAANCGGTTGGTNCGCGCCATATATTCTGNGTAACCNGGCTTTTTAATCAGTCGGCGCTCCAGCATTTCNGCACCTGAAATTCTGATGAGCAGGAANGTCATCAGTGCCGGTGCGTANATCGTCCAGATAACTTCTGGCGTTGTTGCAACGGCGGCGGCCCAGATNCCCCACCAGAACAGCGCGTCACCGAAATAATTCGGATGGCGGGTNCGCGACCACCAGCCATCGGTCAGAAGGTCGCCGGGNTGGGCGTTTNCCCGAAACTTTGTNAGTTGAATATCGGACAGCGTTTCCATNGTCACGCCGANAAGCGCAATNGCCAGCCCGACCCANGCCGCAATNGGGGCTGCGNCAGGGCCACCAAAGTCNAGCGCGGTCATATACGGCATGGCGACGAGCCACATAAGNACGCCCTGAAGAATGAANACCGTNAACAGGCTGCGCCACCANAANTTTTCNCCGTGATGGGCGCGCATGCGCTGATAGCGGAAATCTTCCTCGCCNTCGCGCCGCCAGCGCAAAAANAAATGCAGCCAGAGGCGCGNGCCCCATAACATAACCAGCGCGGCNATNGCGATTGCCGCNNNGCTCAAATTTTTGCTNANCAAAAGGCAGGTGGCNGCGATAACGGCAAAGCCACCGCCCCAAAACATGTCTATAATGCTGGCNTCGCGGATNACGATGCTNACGATCCANACCGAAAAGAGCAANAGCCCAGCAGCGACGGCTCCNGCAATCGCGGGACTGCTAAATAGGATTGAAACATCTGCCATAGATTCTGTCATANATTATGAATAACNNTTCTTAACATCAGTGTCAGCACTAAATTAGGTTTTCACATGCGTCCAAATCCGAAATTTCCNTATCTCGACCATGATGGCATTTTGCCCTTTGCCCATCGTGGCGGTAATCGCTNTGCGCCGGAAAATACCATGGCGGCGTTTGCCGATGCCGCCCAGCAAGGGTTTCGGTTTCTGGAAACGGATGTTCATGCCTCGCGCGATGGTGNGGTGTTCGCNTTTCACGATGACAGCCTGTTGCGGATGACCGGCGAAGATATTGCCATCAGCACATTGGACGCCGCCGATATTGACACCATCACGGTNGCGGGCGACCACNCTATTCCGCGCATGGGGGAGTTGCTGGAGGCATTTCCCGATTGCCGCTTCAACATTGACGCNAAAGCCTGGCCGGTCGTCGAGCCNTTGGCCGATCTCATNCGCGCCCNCGCGGTCGATGCGCGNATATGTATCGGCGCGTTTAGCGACGCGCGTATTTTGAAGGTTTGCCAGCTTGTCGGTCGCCCGCTATGCCACAGCATNGGCCCGCGCGAGGCCACGCGCTTCCNGCTGGCGGCTTTAATGGGGCTGANCGCCTATTTTTCCGCCGGATGCGTNCAATTTCCNGTCAACCGCAAGGGGATTTCNATGGTTACGCCAGCGACGNTAGCGNATGCCCATAAATTGGGGCTTCAGGTNCATGCGTGGACGATTAATGACGAATCAACCATGCACGNTCTGATTGATATGGGNGTGGATGGCATCATGACNGACGATTGTGCGCTGCTTAAATCGGTTCTTATCGAACGNAACAAGTGGGCNTAACAACGCTTTCTGNTAATATTCGNCTAANCTGCGACGACATGGCGGCTTGTGCCGGTTGGTNCGGGCCCGCGATTGTGGTAAACAATCGGCAAGAANANNTGGTGTGAAAGGAAGCAGAATGTCGCAAAGCAAGGAACTTCCCCTGTCCGAGGCCATTTCNGGAGAAAATCCGTTTTTTGGCGGTGATATTGGCGACCGCGATCCTGATATTGCCCGCGTTATGGGCAGTGAATTGNCGCGNCAAAAAGNGCAGATTGAGCTGATTGCATCAGAAAATATNGTTTCCAAGGCTGTGATGCAGGTGCAGGGCTCGGTGCTGACCAATAAATATGCNGAGGGNTATCCNGGGCGGCGCTATTATGGCGGTTGCGAACATGTCGATGTGGCCGAAGAGCTTGCGATTGAGCGCGTGCGTAAACTTTACGATTGCGCCTATGCCAATGTGCAGCCCAATTCCGGCTCGCAGGCCAATCAAGCTGTATTTCAGGCGCTCATNAAGCCGGGTGATACCGTCTTGGGNATGAGCCTNGCCGCAGGCGGACACCTCACCCATGGGGCCGCGCCAAACCANTCCGGCAAATGGTTCAACGCCGTGCAATANGGCGTGCGCCGCGACGACCANCGCATTGATTTTGACGAAGTTGAGGCTCTGGCAAAANAACATCAGCCGAAACTCATCATTGCNGGCGGCTCGGCCTATCCGCGCATTATTGATTTTGCNCGTTTCCGCGAAATTGCNGACAGTGTTGNTGCCTATTTGCTGGTCGATATGGCGCATATTTCCGGCCTTNTTGCTGGNGGCGCGCATCCNAGCCCATTGCCGTTTGCCCATGCGGTTACTACGACAACGCATAAAACCNTGCGCGGGCCGCGCGGNGGGCTGATTTTGTCGAATGACGAGGCGNTGGGTAAAAAATTCAATTCGGCGATTTTCCCCGGCATTCAAGGTGGCCCGCTCATGCATGTNATTGCGGCCAAGGCGGTGGCTTTTGCCGAGGCGCTGCAGCCGGAGTTTAAGCTGTATATTCAGCAGGTNGTCAATAATGCCCGCGCGCTTGCCGACACATTGCAGGGGCANGGCTTTGACATTGTTTCGGGCGGCACNGAGAACCATCTGGTTCTGGTGGATTTGCGCCCNAAAGGGCTGACGGGCGATNTTTCNGAAGCCGCGCTGGAACGCGCGAACATNACCTGCAATAAAAANGGCGTGCCGTTTGACCCTGAAAAACCGATGGTGACATCCGGTATCCGNCTTGGNACACCNGCGGGCACCACGCGGGGCTTCGGTGTTGGCGAGTTTCGCCGCGTCGGAGATTTGATTNCCGAAGTTCTGGNCGCGGTTTCTGCCGCCGATGGACAAGCCNTNCCNGAAGCCGAGGCCGGTGTTCGCGATCAGGTCAANNCNNTGTGCGNNCAGTTCCCGATTTACTAGGCGGATTTTATGCGTTGTCCCTATTGCATGAATGCCGACACGCAAGTGAAGGACAGCCGCCCGACGGAAGAAAANACGGTTATTCGTCGGCGTCGTGTCTGTCCNGATTGCGGNGGGCGTTTCACGACCTTTGAGCGCATTCAGCTNCGCGAACTGACAATCATCAAAAACACTGGCCGAAAAGTGCCGTTTGAGCGCGATAAGCTCATGCGATCTGTGCAAGTCGCTCTGCGAAAACGCCCCGTTGAGCCNGANCGGATTGAGCGTATGGTAAGCGGTATTGTGCGCCGTCTTGAGAATTTNGGCGAGAGCGAAGTGCCGGCCAAACTCGTCGGCGAATTGGTNATGGAAGGGCTTTATGCNCTGGATCAAGTGGGCTATGTGCGGTTCGCGTCAGTGTATCGGAACTTCCGCGAAGCCAAAGACTTTGAAGAGTTTCTGGGGGAAATGTCGGTCCAGTCGGACGGCGAGGTATAGCTCCCCCGNNGATGGGGCGTTATGCAAGCAAGCAGNACCAAAATAAGTGANACAGCTTCCCATGNTGCCGGTTTGAAAGACCAGCATTTCATGGAACANGCTTTGCGTTTGGCTTTGCGCGGGCAGGGCATGACGGGCTCCAANCCGGCGGTCGGCTGCGTTATTGTCAGTGCNGATGGTGCNGTNGTNGGCACGGGCTGGACGCAGAGCGGCGGNCGCCCNCACGCCGAAACCGNAGCCCTTGGNGAAGCTGGCAATGCAGCGCGCNGCGGCACGGCTTATGTCACGCTGGAGCCGTGCGCGCATACNGGCAAGACCGCCCCGTGCGCCGANGCGTTGGTGGCGGCGGGTTTGAAATCTGTTTTCTTTGCNCTTTACGACCCCGACCCGCGGGTTGCAGGGCGCGGCGCGGAAAAATTGCGCCAAGCCGGAATTGAAGTGCATGAAGGNCTGATGCGCGATGCNGCGCANGANGTAAATGCCGGTTTTTTGTCGCGCGTCAGTGGCGGGCGCCCGCATGTCACGCTCAAACTGGCCGTGAGCAAAAACGGCTTCATGCGAACTCCCGATGGTGAACCGCCGTGGATTACAGGGACGCTGTCGCGCAATATCGGCCACATGCTGCGGGCCACCCACGACGCAATTGTGACCGGACGCGGCACGCTTGAAACCGACGATCCAAGCCTCGATTGCCGCTTGCCCGGACTGGCGGATTGCGCGCCCCTGCCGGTGGTGATGAGCCGCAGCGGATATTTTCCGGCGACCTGCAAACTCGCACAGCGCGCGGCCACACAAACTGTCGTGCTGGCGTGCGAGCGCGCAGACGCAGACGCGCATAATGGTGAGCTATGCAGTTTCGACAAATTGAGCCCGCAAGTCCTGTTGGAAAATCTGGGTACGCGCGGCGTCAATCGTGTTTTGCTCGAATGCGGCCCGCAACTGGCCGCCGCGTTTTTGGCCGACGGATGCGTCGACGATATTGCGCTGTTTGAAGCGCCCCACGAAGTCGCCATGAGCGGGGAAAGTGATATATCACGCATGGGGCTGGCTTCGGCCGAGCTAAACCGCTATTTCGATTGCATAGACCGCAAAGTTTTTGACGCCGACCGCTTCAGTCTCTGGCGGCGCAGGGCTGAACAGCAGAGATAGACAGAGATGGGAGAAAGATAGCAAGTGTTTACAGGCATAATCACGGATGTTGGACGCGTGGCCTCGGTTTCGGGCAGTGGCGACACACGCTTTGAGATTGAAACCGTCTATGAGCCCGACAGCATTGATCTGGGGGCGTCCATCGCCTGTTCGGGCGTGTGTCTCACGGTTATTGAAAAAGGCACACGCGACGACAAGCACTGGTTTGCGGTTGAGGCGTCGAAAGAAACGCTGGATGTCACAACCGCCGGCGACTGGCAGACCGGTCACAGCCTCAATCTGGAGCGCGCGCTGAAACTGGGCGACGAATTGGGCGGGCATATTGTGTCCGGTCATGTCGATGCCCTTGCAGAAATTGTAAACATCCGACCCGAAGGCGACAGCCAGCGCTTCACTTTTCGCGCGCCGAAAGACATTATGCGCTTTGTCGCGCCGAAAGGGTCAATCACACTCGATGGCACATCGCTCACGGTCAATGAGGTCGAGGGCGACACATTCGGCGTTAACCTCATCTCGCACACCCAGAGCGTGACAAGCTGGGGGGCGTCGCGCGCGGGCGACCGGGTCAATCTGGAAATTGATGTGCTGGCGCGCTACGTTGCGCGCCTCAAAGACACCGAAGGAGACGCAAATGTCTGAATACAGCCAGTATCTGTCGCCAACGGAGGATATCATTGAAGATGCCCGCAATGGCAAGATGATCGTTCTTGTTGACGCCGAAGATCGTGAAAATGAAGGCGACCTCATTATTCCCTCGCAAATGGCAACGCCGGAAGCGATTAATTTCATGGCTAAATTCGGGCGCGGGCTGATTTGCATGGCAATGCCGCAAGACCGCTCGGACCAGTTGGGGCTTGAGTTAATGTCGCAAACCAACCGCTCGCGACACCAGACCGCCTTCACAGTTTCCATTGAAGCGCGCGAGGGTATTACCACCGGCATCTCCGCGCATGACAGGTCGCACACCATATCAGTGGCAATTGACCCGACCAAGGGTGCGACGGATATCGTATCGCCGGGCCATGTGTTTCCGCTGGTTGCGCGCGAAGGCGGCGTATTGATGCGCGCGGGTCATACCGAAGCCGCGGTTGATATTGCTCGCCTTGCGGGGCTTTATCCGTCCGGTGTGATTTGCGAAATCATGAATGATGACGGCACTATGGCGCGGCTGCCGGATCTGGTGCAATTTGCCCAATTGCACGGGCTGAAGCTGGGCACCATCGCCGATCTGATTGCTTATCGCCGCCGCAAGGACACGCTGGTCGAGCGCATTCACGAAACCGCTTTCGAAACCGAAGAGGGCGGCGATTTCAAGGCCATTATTTTCCGCAATACGGTTGAAAACGAAGAGCATATCGCGCTGGTGAAGGGCGATATTTCCGGTGCCACGCCGGTGTTGACGCGCTTTCACGCCGAAAATATCGTCACCGATGTGTTGGGCAGCGCCATGCCGCGCGCCAATACTTTGCGTCAGTCGTTGAAAATCATCGGCGATGAAGGGCGCGGGGTCATTGTTTTTATCCGCAACACCTCGCCGACGCCGTTTTCCGACACATTGAACCCGCAAGATAGCGGCGAAGCCATGCCGACGCGCTTGCGCGATTATGGCATGGGTGCACAGATTGTGCTCGACCTTGGCTTGCATGAGATTGAGCTATTGTCCGACACGCCGCGCACGGTGGTGGCGCTGAATGGCTATGACCTGAAAATTTCAGGCCAGCGCCCAATTTTCGGAGACTGAGGCCCATGAGCAAAAACATATTGATTGTCGAAGCGCGGTTTTACGACGCGCTGGCTGATGCTTTGGTCGACAGCGCCGTTCACGCGCTGGAAGAAGCTGGCTGCCAATATGAGCGCGCGCAAGTGCCCGGCGTTCTGGAAATACCCGTCGCCGTCGCTTATGCCGCCAAAACCGGCAATTATGACGGCTATGTCGCGCTGGGTGTGGTTATCCGCGGTGAGACGACGCATTATGATATTGTGTGCAGTGAAAGCGCGCGCGGGCTGATGGATTTGGGCGTGCGAGACGGGCTTGCCGTCGGTAATGGCATTCAGACGGTGGAAAATGAACAACAGGCCTGGGCGCGGTGCAACCGTTCCGACAAAGATAAGGGCGGTGGCGCGGCAAAGGCGGCGCTGGCACTTTTGGGCTTGCGCGACCAGTGGCACGTTTGATGGCAGATTTAGAGCCAGACTCAAAACCGGGAAATGACCGCGACGCGCGTGCGGCGGCCCGGCTTTTGGCGGTTCAGGCGCTCTACCAGATGGACATTGCCAAAACGCCGCTGGAAAACATTATCAAGGAATTCGTATCGCATCGCTTGGATGTGTCGATGGACGGCGTGGACATGCCAGAGGGTGATGCCGCCTATTTTGAAAAAATACTGCGTGGGGTCGTGGAAAACCAGACGCCCATTGACCGCCAGATTGACGATTGTTTGAGCAAAAACTGGCATTTGGCGCGTCTCGACAGCACCTTGCGCGCGATTTTGCGCTGCGGGGTTTTTGAGCTGACCTATGGCGGCGATGCGCCGACCGGGGTGCTTGTGTCGCAATATACCGATATTGCCCATGCGTTTTTTGATGGACCCGAAGGCGGCATGGCAAATGCGTTGCTCGACCGTGTCGGGAAGGGCGCGGCGCCCGACGCTAACCTGTCCGGCACGCAAACGCTGGAGTGATCGGTGTTGCTATGGCAAGGGACGAATTCGACCTAATCGCGCGCTATCTGGCACCGCTGGCTTCAAACGCCGCCGCGCGCGGTCTGGCCGATGATGCCGCCGTTTTTGAGGTACCGGCAGGATATCACGGCGTTGTATCGACTGATGCGCTGGTGTCGGGGGTGCATTTTCCGGCCCATGCAACCGGCGATGTCGTGGCGCGGCGCGCATTGGGAAGCGCCCTGTCCGATTTAGCCGCCATGGGCGCGACACCAACGGGCTGTCTGCTGACATGGGGCATTGGCCCTGATTGGGACGAGAGTTTTTTCGCCGAATTTGCCGAAGCGTTTGGAGCCACTCTCGACACATATAATGTCGACTTGTGGGGCGGCGATACGGTGCGCGCGACCACGCCCTTCATATCTGTTTGCGTGCATGGCATTGGCCGTAAGCCAGATCTCTTGAGCCGGTCGGGGGCGCGCGCGGGCGAGGCGGTTTATGTGTCCGGCACGATAGGCGACGGGTTTTTGGGCTTGCAGGCTTTTGGCACAATGACCGATGCCGACGCGGTTTCGGCTTACGCGGCACCCACCCCGCAACTGGCGCTGGGCCAAGCCTTGGCCGGTGTCGCATCGGCATGTATCGATGTTTCCGACGGGCTGGCGGCAGACCTCGACCATATTTGCCGCGCCTCGCAAATTGCCATGGAGATTGAGGCGGCTGCCGCGCCGCTGTCGGCGGCGGGGGTGGCCTATGCACAAGATACGAATTTTCTGGCCGCTCTTTTGAGCGGGGGCGACGATTATCAACTGGCCTTTACCGTCAGCGCTGAAAACGCGCCTAAACTCGAAGACATTGGCCGCGCCGCACAGGTCGCGCTAACAAGAATCGGCACCGTCACGCAAAGCCTAGAGCAATCGTTTTCCGCGCGGTTTTTGGCCGCTGACGGCGCGGAAATCAGCTTTGCAAACCGCGGATACAAGCATTTTTAGAAAGTTTTTGCCAAATACTGTCTGGAAAAGGACTTTTTGTTGCTTTTAAGCCAAATTTCGGGCACTTTCTCGACACTTTAATCAGGGGGAGTGGCGCATCACGCGTCTAAAGTTCCTCGCCAACAATGAGGTAGATCTAATGAGCACTCTTATGTGGCTTATCTTCGCGTCTGGCGTTTTGGCCATCGTCTATGGAATTTGGGCGGTACGCAGCATTTTGGCAGCCGACGCTGGCAATGAAAGAATGCAGGAAATTGCAGCAGCCATTCAGGAAGGGGCCAGCGCATATCTGAGCCGCCAATATCGCACGATTGCTATTGTCGGCGTCGTGATTGCGGCGCTGGTGGCTTATTTCCTAGGGCTGAAAGTCGCGCTCGGTTTCGTAATCGGTGCCACGCTGTCCGGTCTGGCCGGTTATGTTGGCATGCTGGTTTCGGTGCGCGCCAATGTCCGCACCACACAAGCCGCCAGCACCAGCCTCGCGGCGGGTCTTTCCATGGCGTTCAAATCCGGTGCTGTAACCGGCATGTTGGTCGCTGGGCTGGCCTTGTTGTCAGTCTCGGTCTACTTCGCCATTCTGGTCGACGGATTTGGCCTTGCCCCCGATAGCCGTCAGGTTATCGACGCGCTTGTGGCGCTTGGGTTTGGGGCCTCGCTCATCTCCATTTTTGCCCGTCTGGGCGGTGGTATTTTCACCAAAGGCGCTGATGTCGGCGGTGATTTGGTCGGCAAAGTCGAAGCCGGTATCCCCGAAGACGACCCGCGCAATCCGGCCACCATCGCTGATAATGTGGGCGATAATGTCGGCGACTGTGCGGGCATGGCCGCTGACCTCTTTGAGACATATGCCGTGACGATTGTTGCGACCATGGTGCTAAGCTCGATCTTCTTCACCGCCGACACAATGGTTATGATGATGTATCCGCTCGCTATTGGCGCGACCTGCATTGTCACCTCAATCATCGGCACGTTTTTTGTCCGTCTGGGCAAAAACAACTCGATTATGGGCGCTTTGTATAAGGGCTTCATCGCCTCGGCGCTGTTGTCGCTCATCGCGCTGTATTTTGTCACCGATGCTGTTATCGGCCTTGAAACACAACGCAATATTGAAGATCAGGTGTTTAACGGCCTCGACCTTTACTTGTGCGGCTTTATCGGTCTGGTCATTACCGGTCTTATTATCTGGATTACCGAATATTATACCGGCGTGAATTACCGTCCGGTTAAATCGGTTGCCGCCGCGTCGGAAACCGGCCACGGCACAAACGTGATCCAAGGGCTTGCGGTTTCCATGGAAGCCACCGCGCTGCCCGCGCTGGTAATCGTTGTCGGTATCATTTCGACCTTCTCATTGGCCGGTCTTTTCGGCATTGCGATTGCGGTTTCAACCATGCTGGCGCTTGCTGGCATGGTGGTTGCGCTGGATGCCTTCGGCCCGGTAACGGACAATGCTGGCGGTATCGCTGAAATGGCCGACCTGCCGGAAGAGGTTCGCAACACAACCGACGCGCTGGACGCTGTGGGCAACACCACCAAAGCCGTAACCAAGGGCTATGCCATCGGTTCGGCGGGCTTGGGCGCGCTGGTTCTGTTTGCGGCTTACACGCAGGATTTGAAATATTTCACATCCAATCCGGCCGAATATCCGTATTTCGCCGGTGTCACAACCGACTTCTCCTTGTCGAACCCTTATGTTGTAACCGGCCTGTTTATTGGCGGGTTGCTGCCCTATTTGTTCGGGGCTATGGGCATGATGGCGGTCGGTCGTGCAGGTGGTGCGATTGTCGAAGAAGTGCGTCGTCAATTCCGCGAAAAGCCGGGCATTATGAAGGGCGAAGAAAAGCCGGATTATACCGCTGCGGTTGACCTTCTGACGCGCTCGGCGATTAAGGAAATGATTGTGCCATCGCTTCTGCCAGTGCTGTCACCGATCGCGCTTTATCTAATCATTGAACAGATTGCTGGTCGTTCGGCGGCGTTTTCGTCGCTGGGAGCCATGTTGCTTGGTGTTATTGTCACCGGCCTGTTTGTTGCGCTGTCAATGACAGCCGGCGGCGGGGCGTGGGACAATGCCAAAAAATACATCGAAGATGGCAATCATGGCGGCAAGGGCTCGGGAGCCCCTAAAAACGCCGGCCCCGCGGGCCCCGGTGGGGGGCGACAAGCTGATCAGCGAACTCTCCAGCCGCCACCGCTGCGACATCGCGCTGATGCATGGCTGGCGGCAACGGCAGGG
>NZFC01000037.1 GCA_002689195.1 Rhodobiaceae bacterium
AACCCCCCCCCAAATGTACCCGCGCGGTACCTATCACAATCACAACGGCAGTTAGCCCCCCCCGGGGGTGGCACCAGCTGGCGCTTATTAAAGGCAGGGCTAGCAAAAGTAGCGGGGCGTCCATCTCGGACAGCGCGCCGAAATAAAAGAGTCAAAGCCTAGGCGTTACGCCTGAGTAAATGGTGAAGCCTCACCCAAGATTTTGGGGAGTGGTGTGGGGGGTGCCATGCAGCGGGTCTTCGGCTTCGAGCCGCGCCATTTCTGCGCCATGGGCGGCGCGGCGGGTTTCATATTGCGCCAGCCGTTTGACCGGCTCGAACATGCCCGGGGCATCGGGCGGATACACCTCAACCTGCACCAGTTCGCCGCCATAACGCGTGATGCGCTCATCGAGCGTGCGCCCCAAGCGTTCGCCATAGGCACCTTCGGGCAAAAGCGCGCCGAAGCGCGTCAGCCCCTGCCCGATGGTCTGGGCAATGGCGCGGTCAATATTGTCTTCGGGTATGAAGCCCAAGAGCCAGATATTTCGGCTCGCCACTGAGCGGTCATTTGAAAACGCCAGCGCAGGCACGCGAGAGCCCGCCAGCACGGGCGCTATCGCCTGCACGGAGGTTGCAAAGAGCGGGCCGATAATCAAGTCAGTGCTCGCCGCTAGCGCTGTTCGCGCGGCGGTTTGCGCGCCGACTGGCGTGCCGCTCGTGTCCTGCACGCGCAGGAGAAGTTCGGGGCGGGCGACATCAAACAGCGCAAGCTGGGCGGCCTGCAGCAGCGTGTTGGCAAGCGCGCGAACATTTTCATCCGCGCTGCTCATCGGCAAAAGCAAGGTGATCGTGATGGCTCCGGCGGGGCGTGGCGGCGTGTCAATTATGGGCGACCCAAGCGGCGCGGGCGGGTCGTAGGCGTTAAACGTGCCGGCATAAGGGTTGGTGCCAGAACTAGGAAAACTGTTGGGAAAACTGTTCGGATAAGTATTGGAGGCGGTGTTGGTCTGCGTGCCCGCTTGGGTTGTGGTGCGCGAGGTTGCAGCCGGTTCCAGCGACACGGGCTGTTTTCTGGGCGCGGGTGGCCCGCCGCAACCGGCCAGCATCGCGCTCAAAATCGTGCCCAGTACGGCGAGCGCGAGGGCGTTGCGCGGCTTCAAAGCCGAAAAGAGTCCGGTGAAAAATGTCGCTGCGTGCATGGTCTTTTTCTGGCCTCTATCCTGGTTTTCTGCCTGATTTTCTATCTGTCTTATATCTGAATGATATTTGCCAAACTATCGCTCCGCTTGGTGCAAGTAAACCATAAGTGCGGCGGTTTTATGGCCTCAAAACGCGTGTTTCGGCGCGTGCAACTATTCGGACTTGCCATTCGGACTTGCCATTGGGACTTGCTATCGGGCGTAAACCGGCCTTTGCTTGAACCATGGAAAAACCACTCTCTGCTGGCGCGCCGCTCGCGCCGGGTCTTTATGTCGTCGCCACCCCGCTCGGCAATGCGCGTGATATCACCCTGCGCGCGCTCGATGTGTTGCACGGCGTCGATGCGATTTATTGCGAAGACACGCGCGTAACCGGAAAACTGGCCGCGCTTTACGCCATCAAAACCAAACGCCGCGCCTATCACGAACACAATGCCGCCGCCATGCGCCCGAAAATTCTCGCAGAACTGGCCGCTGGCAAAAGGCTGGCACTGGTCAGTGACGCTGGCACGCCACTGATTTCCGACCCCGGCCAGCCGCTCATCCGCGCCGCGCGCGCGGGCGGTCACGCCGTTTTTGCCGTGCCGGGCGCATCCGCCCCGATTGCCGCGTTGAGCGTTTCGGGTCTGGCGACCGACCGCTTCACATTTGTCGGGTTTTTGCCGACCAAATCCGGAAAGCGGCGTCAGGCATTGGCAGATATTGCCGACCAAGATGGCACATTGGTTTTGTTCGAAGCCCCGCGCCGACTGCCCGCGCTTTTGGCTGACATCACCGACCAGCTGGGTGATCGCGAGGTTTCAATCGCGCGCGAACTGACCAAGAAATTTGAAACCGTCATCACCGCCCAAGCCAGCGCGCTCGCACAAGGCCTAGACGATGACATGCTGCGCGGCGAGTGCGTGGTGCTTATCGCCCCGCGTGCGGCCCCCGCGCCGCCCGATGCCGATGCGCTGGATGCTTTGCTGGTGCCAGCGCTAGAGGCGTTTTCGCTGCGCGATGCCGTCAGCGAGGTGACACGCGCCAGTGGCGTTTCGCGGCGTACCGTCTATGATCGTGCGCTCATGCTCAATAAAAATAAGAAGCCCCCGCATGAAAAACCCGAAAAACAAGCAAAAACCTGACACGCAGAATACGTCTAAGCAAAATAAGGTGCGTCGCCAACAGGCTTTCAAACAGGGCCGCCGCGCTGAAGCCTATGCGCGCTGGGTGCTGTGCGCCAAGGGCTATCGCCTGCTGGTGAGAAATTTTCGCCATCCGCTGGGCGAGGTTGACCTTATTTTGCGGCGCGGGCGTCTGCTGGTCTTTGTCGAGGTCAAATTTCGCGCCGACAGCGACGCCAGCGCATATGCCGTGTCGCCCGCCCAGTGGCGGCGCATTTCGGCAGGCGCGCGCGGATTTGTTGCGCGCCACCCTTATTATGCAGACCATGTTTGGCGGTTTGACCTGTTTGTGGTCGCCGCCATGGGGCGCTTCCAGCACAAGAAAAATTTCTGGCGCCCTTGAGCCGACACGCAATTTCGGGGAAAGTGTCGAGCGCGGCTCACACGCGAGGCCGTAATCGAAAGGGACGCTCATGGCATTACGAGTTGGTCTGCAAATGGACCCGATTGCCGATATTGATATTGCCGGTGACACAAGTTTTGCGCTGGCCCTGGAGGCGCAGGCGCGCGGGCACGAGCTTTTTTACTACGAACCCGACCGGCTTGCCATGCGCGATGGCACGGTGAGTGCCGCCATTCAGCCGTTAAAAGTGGCCGATAAAATTGGCGCGCATTATGAATTGGGCGCGCCGATACTTACCGATTTGCGCGACCTTGATGTGATTTTAATGCGGCAGGACCCGCCCTTTGACATGCATTATATCTCGGCCACGCACATGCTGGAGCGGGTGCACCCCGAAACGCTTGTGGTCAATGACCCGGCCGCTGTTCGCAATGCGCCGGAAAAAATATTTCCCGTGCGCTTTGCGGGCCTTTTGCCCGACACGTTGATCACGCGCGACCTTGAGGCGCTGAAGGCGTTTCGCGCCGAGTTTGGTGACATAATTTTAAAACCGGTTTTCGGCAATGGCGGCGCGGGTATTTTCCGCATCCGGCCGGAGGATGAAAATTTCGGCGCGTTGATTGAGATGTTTTTGCAATCTGACCGCGAGCCCATTATCGCCCAGCGTTACCTGCCCGAAATCCGCGCCGGTGACAAACGCGTGATCCTCGTCGAAGGCGAGGCGGTGGGGGCGTTGAACCGTGTGCCCGCCGCTGGCGACGCGCGCGCCAATGTGCATGTGGGCGGCACGCCGGAGGCCGCCGGAATGACCGACCGCGATCTTGAAATCGTCGCTGAGATTGGGCCCACCTTGCGCGATATGGGCATTGTGTTCGCTGGTATTGATATTATCGGCACGCATCTGACGGAAATAAATGTCACCTCGCCGACCTGCATTCGCGAGGTCAAAGGCTTTGGCGGCCCTGACATTGGCGTCATGATCTGGGATGCGATCGAAGCGCGCCGCGCGCGCTAGATTTTCTGCTTCAGATAATTTTCCTGACGCGCCAGCGTGTCAACCGAGATGGTGCGCGTGATGCCGCTGTCATTATTGATGATGCGGGCGTGCGGTAAATTATTAAACTGGGTAATTTCCGTGACCTGCCAGGTCGATACAAAGGCCTCAGCAGAGGCTTTCTCGGCAATGCCGAGCGCCCGGAAAATCCGCTTCTTGCCCGCCAACGGTTCGACAAAATAATCGCCGACCTCAACACTCACTTCTTTTTTGCTAAACATATATAGGCCCCTACGCAACACAATTTACTGTATGTGGGAAAATCATGTTACGAAAGTATGGATAAATGTACAAGTTGCTCGCATAACCAACAAAAATAAAAAGAATGGATTGCGGCATGGTTGCACACATCAAGACGGTGGCGTTTTTGGGCGTCGACGCGGTTTCGGTGGACGTTCAGGTGCATTTGGCACCGGGCCATAACGCCTTCACCGTGGTCGGCTTGCCCGATAAATCTGTGGCCGAAAGCCGCGAACGCGTGCGCGCGGCGCTGTCGGCCATGGGGCTGGCACTGCCGTATGAACGCATCACCATTAATCTTTCACCCGCCGACCTGCCCAAGGAAGGTAGCCATTACGACCTACCCATTGCGCTGGGTCTTTTGGTGGCGATGGGCGGGCTGACCCACGAACAGGTGGAACCCTTTGTTGTGATGGGCGAATTGGCTCTTGACGGGGCCTGCACGCCGGTACCCGGTGCCTTGCCAGCGGCGATGGCGGCGCTCGAAAATAAATGCGGTCTGATTTGTCCGGCCGCGTGCGGGCCAGAAGCGGCGTGGTCGGGGCTCGCCCATCCCGACCAGCCAGGCATTATCGCTGGCAGTTCATTGCTGCAAATCGTCAATCATTTGCGCGGCACGCATCTTATCAGCCCGCCCGAAGTGGCCCTTGAGCAGCCAACGGCAGACGCGCTGGATATGGCCGATATTCGCGGTCAGGGCGAAACCCGCATGGCGCTGGAGGTTGCCGCGGCGGGTGGGCATAATCTGTTAATGAACGGGCCACCCGGTGCCGGTAAATCCATGCTGGCTTCGCGCCTGCCCGGTATTTTGCCGAGCCTGACCCCGCGGGAGCGTCTTGAGATTAGTCTGATCGAAAGCTTGGGTGCCCAGCGCGGTGGGGTGCGGCTGGCGCATCAGCGCCCGTTTCGCGCGCCGCATCATTCGGCAAGCATGGCCGCGCTGGTTGGTGGTGGGCGTCACGCCCGCCCGGGCGAGATTTCGCTGGCGCATAATGGTGTGCTGTTTTTGGATGAATTGCCGGAATTTCCCCGTCAAGCGCTCGACGCGCTGCGCCAGCCTATTGAGACCGGCGCGGTGTCGCTGGCGCGCGCCGAGGTGCATATCAGCTATCAGGCGCGCTTCCAGCTGGTTGCGGCCATGAACCCGTGCCGCTGCGGGTATGCCGAAGACCCGGATCTGGCGTGTCATCGTTTGCCGATTTGTCGGCAGGAATATATCGGGCGTCTGTCCGGGCCCTTGCTCGACAGGTTTGATGTGCGCGTTAATGTACCGCCCGTGCCGTTATCGGAAATGATGGGTAGCGAAAAGGGCGAAGCCAGCCCCGCGATTGCCGCGCGGGTGAGCGAAGCGCGCGCGGCACAAATGGGGCGGCAAAACTGCCTGAACGCGCATCTGGACGGCGAAGCGCTTTATAAGTTTGCCGCGCCGGATTCTGCCGGACAAAACCTGCTCGACCGCATCGCCGATACCAAAAAACTGAGTGCACGGGGGTTTAACCGTATTTTGCGGGTGGCCCGCACGTTGGCCGATCTCGACCATCGCGACACGCCGAGCGCGGAAAATATTGCCCCCGCCATTCGCTGGCGCGATATCACATTTTAACATGCTGGTGTGCTTCTTCACAATTGTGTTATACACCCGTAACAAAATTGAAAAGCGAACAGCTGCATAAAGCAGCTGGTGACATCATGACAGATCAGATTTTTTCGCCCGACCCGCAAATTCCCGGCTGGTTTTTTGACACCANCGACCTGCCGGTTTTTGAACAACGCGGTCCCATGACCGTGCGTTTGGCGCGCACGGCGGTTGAAGTTGAGGCCGTACAAGCCCTGCGCTATCAGATTTTCTACGAGGAAATGAGCGCGCGCCCAAGCACCGCACAAGCCGAAGCGACGCGCGATTTCGATAACTATGATGCGGTTTGCGACCATTTGATTTTGACCACGCGCGCGGCGACCGAACATGTGACCGAAGCCGCGCATTTGCCAAGCGGCGAAACCATTGTCGGCTGCTATCGCCTGCTGCGCCAGTCGGTTGCCGAAACCCATGGCGGGTTTTACAGCGCTGATGAGTTTGACCTTAAGCCGATGCTGGAAAAGGCGGGTCGCGGCCTCAACATTATGGAGCTGGGCCGGTCTTGTGTGGCACCGGAATATCGCACCAAACTGGGCATTGATCTGATGTGGCACGGGCTGGGTGCGATGGTTTCGCATTACGGTATTGATGCCATGATGGGGTGTGCGAGTTTTGCTGGCACGGATGTGGACGNACTCGCTGAGCCGTTGAGCTATCTCTATCACACGCGCCGCACGCTTGGGCCCTGGGAGGTGCGCGCGCTGCCCGAACGCTTTGTCGATATGAATATTTTGCCGGCCGACACGATTAATGAGCGCGCCGCCTTGCGCGCCATTCCGCCGGTCTTGCGCGGCTATGTTCGCACCGGCTGTATGATCGGCAATGGGGCAGTGATCGACCACCAGTTCCAGACGGTCGATGTGTTCGTGCTGATGCCGTTAACCGCGGTCGAAGACCGCTATATGGCACGTTACGGGCAGACGGGTTAAAGCTCGATTTTTTCCAAGCCATAAGCGGCAATCGCCGCCATATTGAGAACTTCTGTTGCGGTTGCGCCAATGCGCGCGATTTGCACCGACTGGTTGAGCCCCATCAAAATTGGCCCGATCAGCGTGGCATTGCCCAATTCTTCCAGCATTTTGGTCGAGATGGAGGCCGAGTGAATGGCTGGCATAACCAGCACATTTGCCGGTTCTGATAAGCGGCAGAATGGATAGCGTCCCATCGCCTCGCGATTGAGCGCGACATCGGCGGCCATTTCTCCATCATATTCAAAATCGACATTGCGGCTGTCCAATATACGCACGGCCTCGCGCACATAGACCGAGCGGTCGCCTTCNGGATGCCCGAAGGTCGAATAGGCCAGCATGGCGACGCGGGGCTCATGGCCCAGCGCGCGCGCTGTTGCGGCAGATTGCACGGCGATATCGGCCAGCTCTTCGGCGCTCGGCATGTCGATCACATTGGTGTCGGCCACCAGCACAGTGCGCCCGCCGCGGGCAATCAGCATGGAAATGCCCAGCACACGATGGCCGGGGCGGGGGTCGATAACTTGCGAAACTTCTTCAAGCGTAATCGAATAGCTGCGCGTTACGCCTGTCACCATAGCATCGGCATCGCCATTGACGAGCGCGCAGGCCCCGAAAATATTGCGGTCATTGCTAACCAGCCGGAAACAGTCGCGGTAAAGCCGCCCGTGGCGTTGCAGCTTGCGAAACAGAAATTCGGCATAGGCTTCGCATTGCGCCGATGAGCGGGTGTCGCGTATCTCGATATCGGTGCGCGCATCCAGCCCCAGTTCGACCATATTGGCGCGCACAATATCTTCCGTGCCGATCAGTATCGGCTCGCCCAGTCCGAGGTCTTTATAAGCGATCGCCGCGCGGATAACCTGCTCCTGCTCGCCTTCGGAAAAGATCATGCGTTTGGCGTTTTTGCGCGACTTGTTCATGATGATTTGTAATGAGCTGGCCGCCGGATCAAGGCGCGCCGAAAGCCGGTCACGATAGGCCTCGACATCGACAATCGGGGCACGCGCCACGCCGCTATCCATCGCCGCTTGTGCCACCGCCGGGGGAATATCGCGAATGAGGCGCGGGTCAAACGGCACCGGAATAATATAGCGCGGGCCAAAGCGCGGGCGTTCGCCCTGATAGGCGGCGGCCACTTCGTCCGGCACATCTTCGCGCGCCAGCATGGCGAGCGCTTCGGCGCAGGCGATTTTCATGTCGTCATTAATTGTGGTTGCGCGCACATCCAGCGCGCCCCGGAAAATATACGGGAACCCTAAAACATTATTCACCTGATTGGGATAATCCGAGCGTCCGGTGGCGATGATTGCGTCGTCGCGAATGGCGGCAACTTCTTCGGGCGTAATTTCGGGGTCCGGATTTGCCATGGCAAAAATGATTGGATTGTCGGCCATTTCGCGCACCATTTCTTCCGTCATGGCACCNTTCACNGANAGACCCAAAAACACATCCGCGCCNTTCAGCGCATCGGCCAGCGTGCGCGCGTCGGTTTCAACGGCATGGGCGGATTTCCACTGGTTGAGGCCTTCTTTGCGGCCTTTATAAATAACGCCCTTCGTGTCGCACAAAATCGCGTTTTCGGNCGGNAGCCCCATGGCTTTGATAAGNTCAAGACAGGCAATGCCGGCCGANCCNGCGCCATTGACGGCAATTTTAATGTCCTTGATATNGCGCCCTGTCAGGTGCAGCGCATTGATAAGGCCTGCCGCGCAGATGATGGCGGTGCCGTGNTGGTCGTCATGGAAAACCGGAATATCCATCAATTCGCGCAANTGTTGNTCGATGATAAAGCAGTCCGGCGCGCGAATGTCTTCCAGATTAATGCCGCCAAATGACGGCCCCAAATGTTTNACNGCGTCGATAAANGCGGTCGGNTCTTCCGTGTCGACTTCCAGATCAATCGAGTCNACATCGGCAAAACGCTTGAANAAAACGGCCTTGCCTTCCATCACNGGCTTGGCGGCCAAGGGCCCCAGATTGCCNAGCCCCAAAATGGCCGTTCCGTTGGAAATCACGGCGACCATATTGCCGCGCGAAGTGTAGTCGTAAGACGTCTCGGGATTGTCGGCAATGGCCTGCACCGGCACGGCAACACCCGGCGAATAGGCCAGCGACAAATCGCGTTGGGTCGCCATGGGCTTGGTCGGGCTAATTTCGAGCTTGCCCGGTTTGCCGCGCGTGTGGAAACGCAGGGCTTCTTGGTCCGTGAAACTCTTGGTACTGTCGCTCATCGAAGATTCCAGTTCAGATAAAACGTCTCTTTTGTAGGGCTTTGTTCGTGCCAATACAAGGCGCAACAAGGCGCGCGCCCGATAAAGGTAAATTATATCGGCATACAGCCCCCGTGCGGCGTTTTCCTGACGCGGCACCTCTGATAGGGTAGCTGTATGACTGCTTCTGCCAAGCCCGCCAACGCGCCTGCCGCAACCCCGATGATGGCGCAATATCTCGACATAAAAGCCGCGCATAAAGACGCGCTGCTGTTTTATCGGATGGGCGATTTTTACGAGCTTTTCTTTGATGATGCGGTTGTCGCCGCCGCCGCGCTCGACATCACCCTGACCCAGCGCGGCCAGCATCTCGGCCAAGATGTGCCGATGTGCGGGGTGCCGGTGCATGCCGCCGAAAACTACCTTGAGCGGCTCATTCGCCATGGGCACCGCGTTGCTGTTTGCGAGCAGATGGAAGACCCTGCCGAGGCGAAAAAACGCGGCGCCAAAGCCGTTGTGGCCCGCGATGTGGTGCGCTTGGTCACGCCCGGCACATTGAGCGAAGAGGCGCTATTGGATGCGCGCGCCAATAATTTTCTCGCCGCGCTTGCCCCTGTGGTTTCGGATTTGGCGCTGGCTTGGCTGGATATGTCGACCGGCACCTTTGCCGTGTGCCACTGTGACGCCGAGGGGCTGGGCGCGCTTTTGGCGCGGCTGTCGCCCAGCGAAATTTTATTGCCGGCTGATTTTGATGCGGATTTTCGAGCCGATTATGCGGTGCAGGAAACTGAAATTCTGTCATCGGAAAGTGCCGCGCATATTCTGAGCGATTATTTTAACGTCGCCAGCCCGTCGCTATTGGGGGATTTATCGCGCGCCCACATCGCCGCATGCGGCACTTTGTTGGCTTATTTGCAGCAAACCCAGATCGCGCATATGCCCCGCCTTGCCCGCCCGCATATCGAAGCGCCGGGCCATCATTTGGGGCTGGATGCGGCAACGCGGGCAAACCTTGAACTGACCCGCACCCAGACAGGCGAAAAGACCGGCAGTCTGCTGGCAACCATCGACATGACGGTTTCGGCGGCGGGCGCGCGCGAACTGGCTGACCGGTTGGCCGCCCCGCTGGGCANTATGGCCGAAATTTGCNNGCGGCATCGGGCGGTGCNGTTTTTTGTCGACGAANNNGCCGCGCGCGAAGANATGCGCGGGCAGCTTAAAAACCTGCCCGATATGATGCGCGCGCTGAGCCGGCTGGTGCTGGCGCGCGGCGGCCCNCGCGATNTGCAGGCACTCGCGGTTGGNTTGCACGGCNGCGAGGNNGTGCGCGCGNNGCTGTCGAANATGAGNTCGCCCNCTGATTTGCCNGACGANATAAGNTNGATGNTGGCCCCGCTGACATGCTTCGGCTCGGATGAAATGTCTGANCGTCTGGNGCAATTGGTCGAGACTTTGCAGGNCGCGCTGGGTGATACATTGCCNGTTCTGGCGCGCGATGGCGGGTTCGTGCGNGACGGCTATCACGCACCGCTTGATCAGGCGCGCGAGTTGAGCCGCGAAAGCCGCCGCGTNATTGCCGGTCTGCANGCGCGCTANAGTTCTGAAACCGAGATNAAGGCGCTGAAGATNAANCATAATGGCGTGNTGGGCTACCACATTGANGTNCCCGCCCAGCACGGCGACCGCCTNATGGCACCGCCGCTNAATGAAATTTTTATCCACCGGCAGACGNTGGCAAATTCNGTGCGCTTTTCCTCCGAAGAGCTTTCCACNCTGGCTGGCAAAATAAGCCGCGCTGGTGAAACCGCCTTGGCGCTGGAGACGGAAATNTTCGAGCANTTGCGCNAACAAGCCGTCGCGCTGGCCGACCAGATTGAGGCTTGCGCGAAAGCTCTGGCCGCGCTGGATGTGACCNCGGCGTTGGCGACCCTNGCCGTGGCGCGCGANTGGGTGCAGCCGGAAATGCGCGATGATTTGGTGTTCGATATTTCTGGCGGTCGNCATCCGGTGGTCGAGGCGGCGTTGCTGGGCGATGGCGGGGGCCCGTTTATTCCCAANGATTGCGCGCTGGACGGCGCGGCTGGCGNANACNCCCGCTTGACCCTGCTGACGGGCCCGAACATGGCCGGTAAATCGACNTATTTGCGCCAGAACGCCCTGATTGCCATTCTCGCNCATATGGGCAGTTTCGTGCCCGCGCGCGCGGCGCAGATAGGCCTTGTCGACCGCGTGTTCAGCCGCGTNGGNGCGGCAGATGATCTGGCGCGTGGCCGNTCGACTTTTATGGTNGAGATGATGGAAACCGCAACCATTCTCAANCAAGCAAGCCCGCGCGCGCTGGTGATTTTGGACGAGATCGGGCGCGGCACGGCAACCTTTGACGGNCTGTCNATCGCNTGGGCGGCGGTTGAATATCTNCACGATATTGCCGGTTGCCGCACGCTGTTTGCCACGCANTATCACGAATTGACNGGGCTGGGCGCNCGCCTTGACGGGCTNGCAAATGCGTCAATGCTGGTGCGNGAGCANGACGGNGAATTGGTGTTNCTGCACGAGGTGGGCGCNGGNGCTGCCGACCGGTCTTACGGNATTCATGTTGCNGAACTGGCTGGTCTGCCTGCGACGGTNATNNCNCGNGCNCGNGNGGTTCTCGCATTGCTNGAGGAAAACCGCGNAGCCGCTGATCTGGTGCCNGCGCTTGACGAATTGCCGCTATTTACGCCGCAATCCATAGCGGCACNGGAAGCGGATAAATTNCGCGAAGCTCTGGCCGCGCTCGACCCTGACCGNCTCAGCCCGCGCGAGGCGCTGGACTGGCTTTACCGGNTNCGGGCGCTTATGTCGCCCGATAAAGACGGAAACGTGCTATAGTCGNGGGCGTTGTCGAGTAACCCCTGAAAATTGGACCCAAGTGTATGACGGCCAGAANGAAAACCCGCAAACTGACACGNGANGAGACATTTCTCGCTGANATGCGTGCGGCGGCNGAACCGCATTGGGGCAGTGACNNTNACATGCGCGCGGCGGTNCTGGTCGTGTTGAAANATATTTTGCAGNCNGGCCGCGATGAGGCGCGCGAAAAACTCGAAGCCAACCGGCTAAAAGGCGCGCGCTGCGCGGAATTTCTGTCTGATNTGCAAGANGACATAATGCGCGCGCTGGGCACATTTGTATCCAAGGATATGTTGCGTATGTCCAACCCGACCGATGCCGAAACCGTNACGGTGCTGGCCGTTGGCGGCTATGGGCGNGGNNGGTTGGCNCCGGGCTCAGACATCGACCTGCTGTTTTTGCTNCCCTATAAGCGCAACGCAANNTCGGAAAGTTTNGTCGAGCATATNCTCTATTTTCTNTGGGATCTCGGCCTGAAGGTNGGNCANGCCACGCGCACGGTTAAAGATTGCATGACCCAAGCGCAGGCCGATTTCACNGTNCGGACGACCATGCTCGAAAACCGGTNTTTGTCGGGCGCGCCNGCCTTNCACGAAGAGTTTATCGCNAGCTTTCAAAAACAAGTCATGCGCGGCACAGCGCGCGAGTTTGTNGAGGCCAAATTGTCCGAGCGCGACGAGCGCCATATCCGCGCCGGTCAGTCGCGCTATCTGGTCGAGCCGAATATNAAGGAAAGCAANGGGGGNTTGCGCGACCTCAACACATTGTTCTGGATCGCGCGCTATTGCTATCAGATNGATGCGCNTGAAGANNTNATAAAGCTNAAAATTCTGACNGCCGACGAATTGCGNCTGTTCCGCAANTGCGATGCGTTTTTGTGGNAGGTGCGCTGCCATTTGCATTTTTTGACTGGNCGCGCCGAAGAACGCCTGAGTTTCGATGTGCAAAAAGGTCTGGCGACGCGCTTTAACACCGCNGGCTCGGCCGGCATGAAATCGGTCGAGAAATTTATGCGGCAGTATTTTCTGGTCGCCAAAAATGTCGGCGACCTCACGGCAATTTTTTGCGCGTCGCTGGAAGAGCAGCANAAAAAATCGCGNACGCGCACGCGCCTGCCGGCNCTGTTTCAACGCCANAAGCAAGTGCATGGCTTCAAGTTTGGCAGTGGCCGCTTGACCATGGCGCGNGCAGATTGTTTCCGCACCGACCCGGTTAATTTGATCCGCGTGTTTCACCTTGCGGACCGTTTCCGGCTGNATATCCACCCCGACACANTGCGCGAAATAACNCGGTCGGTCGCCTTGATCGGGCCGGAATTGCGCGCCGACCGGCGGGCCAATGAACTGTTTTTGGAGATACTNACATCNCGACGCGCGCCCGAACGCACGCTGCGCCGCATGAACGAGGCCGGTGTNNTGGGCCGCTTTGTNCCGGATTTCGGGCGNATTGTGGCGATGATGCAGTTCAATATGTATCATCANTACACGGCAGANGAACATTTGCTNCGCGCCATTGGNCTGCTGTCCGAGGTCGAGCAGGGCAAGGCNACNCAAGAACACCCCATTGCCTTTGAGCTGCTNAATTCGGGNGANATTAATCGCAATGTCATTTATCTNGCGGTTTTGCTGCANGATATTGCCAANGGCCGCCCGGANGACCACTCGACNGCTGGCGCGCGCATCGCGCGGCGGCTTGGGCCGCGGCTGGGTTTNACAAAGGCCGAAACACGGCTGACCGANTGGCTGGTGCGCGAACATCTCGTCATGAGNGATGTGGCGCAAAGGCGCGATTTATCNGACCCGCGCACCATTGAAGATTTCGCCGCNACGGTGCAGACCACCGAGCGGCTGAAACATTTGCTGGTTCTNACGGAGGTCGATATCAAGGCCGTCGGCCCCGGCGTCTGGAATGGCTGGAAGGCCAAGCTCATCAGCGAGTTATATTTTGAAACCCAAGCNNTGCTTATNGGTGCGGGNGGCATCATCAATCGCGGNGAGCGNCTGGCGGCGGCGCAGGNCGCNTTCAGCCACGCCCTGCCGGAANNCTGGACNCCGCGNCGGCTGTCGGCCTATATGCGGCTGCATNCGGANGCCTATTGGCTNAATTTCCCGANCGATGTGCAGGTGCACCACGCCGCGCTGATCGAGAAATCAAAAACCCAGCCGCTGATTATTGACGCCCGCCCTGACCCNGANCGNGCTTGCACGGANATNACCGTGATTTGTCAGGANGATGCAGGTCTGTTTGCGCGGTTNAGCGGGGCGTGNGCGCGNGCCGGTATGGATATTCTNGACGCCCGCATTTCGACNACAACCAANGGGCTGGCGGTCGATGTNNTGCATGTNCAGGAGGCGGNCCGATTTGCCCCNCCCGAGCTTGCGCGCACCCAGCGCCTGCGAAAAGCCATGCGCGCCGCGCTGGAAGGCAGCGTCAATCTCAATCATCCGCCGCANGAAGAAATGAGCGAGAAAACCCNGCNNACGCTCAAAACCTTTGACCTTGAAACCCAGATTAATTTTGACAATCAGGCNTCGGAGCATGCCAGCGTGCTTGAAATCAGCACGTTAGACCGCCCGGGCCTGCTGTTCGATCTGGCGCGCACTTTGTATCAGTGCAATGTGAACATTACCGCCGCNCGCGTGGCGACNTTTGGNGANCGGGCATCGGATGTTTTTTATGTNCAAGACCTGTTTGGCGAAAAACTGCAATCGCCCGCGCGCATGTCNCGCATCCGCCAAGCNCTNACAAANGCNGTTCACGCGCCGATGGNCNCNCGNNCNGAGGCGTCGAAAGTTGCCTGAAACCCGAAAGCCGCNTGAGGNAATAGGCGATGGGCGCTCTTCCAGNCGCGTCATAAAAGCCGCGTCGGTTGTCGGCGCGGCCACCATGGTNAGCCGCNTCACTGGCTTCGTNCGCGATATTTTTATCGCCGCCCTGCTGGGNGCTGGCCCNCTGGCCGAGATTTTCNTCATCGCCTTTCGCCTGCCGAACCTNTTTCGCCGCCTGTTTGCCGAGGGNGCATTTAACGCTGCTTTCGTGCCTTTGTTTTCTGAGCGNCTGGANGCCGAAGGCCTGCCNGCGGCGCTCGAANTCGCCGGTCGNATTTTGTCGGTTCTGTTGGCTTTTTTGACCGCTTTCACCGTGCTGAGCATGGTGTTNATGCCNGGGCTGGTGCTGGCAATCGCCCANGGTTTNTCTGCNGATGCCNACAAGTTNGACCAGGCCGTGCATTATGCGCGCATTGCCTTTCCNTATCTTTTCTTCATTTCGCTCTTGTCTCTATTTGCCGGTGTGCTGAACGCCACGGGTCGTTTTCTGGCGGCCGCCTTTGCGCCGGTTTTGCTCAATCTCGTCTTGATCGGTGCCGCGCTTTTATCGCTGATGATGTCGGGCGCACCGCTTGATTATCTGATTTGGGGGGTGAGCCTTGCCGGGCTCGTGCAATTTGTGCTGGTGGTGGTTGCGGCGCGCCGCGCTGGTTTGAAAGTGCCGCTGCGCGCCCCCCGAATGAACGCTGACACGCGCCGGTTTTTCACCCTTGTCGTGCCCGGCATATTGGCCGCTGGCATCGGCCAGATAAACCTGCTCATCGGCACTTCAATCGCGACCGGACAGGCCGGTGCCGCCGCGTGGCTTTATTATGCCGACCGCCTCTACCAACTGCCCATGGGCGTGATCGGCGTGGCACTTGCCGTTGCCCTCCTGCCCGATTTGACGCGCCGCATCGCGCGCGCCGACCATGCCGGTGCGCGCGCCAGCCAAGACCTCGCGGTTACACTGGCTATGTTGTTGACCCTGCCGGCGGCTTTCGGCCTTTATGTGCTGGCCGACCCGATTATAAATGTGCTTTTTGAACGCGGCGCGTTCACGCCAGCCGACACTGAAGCAACTGCTTCCGCTTTGCGTTATTTCTGCCTCGGCCTGCCGGCCTTTGTTTTGGTGCGCGCGTTGCAGCCATCGTTTTTCGCTCGCCAAGACACGCGCAGCCCGATGATTGACGGGGCGGTCGGGGTGGCGGCCAACATCACCCTGTCGCTGGCTCTGTTTTCGCAAATGGGGCATTTGGCGATCGCTCTGGCAACGGCGGTGGCTGGATGGCTGACATTATTGTTGATGCTTGTGCGGCTGTGGCGGCGCGACCATTGGCGCCCGGGCGGGGCGGTTATGCGCGCGCTGGGGGTGCAATGTGTTGGCGCTCTGGTGATGGCCGCCGCGCTGGGCCAAGTCGTGCAAAACTGGGCGCTGCTGGCTGATTTTGCGACGCTTGCGTTTGGCGCGCGCGCAGGCGTGTTGGCTGGTCTGGTGGTGCTGGGGGCGGGCGTTTTCGCCATCGTCTGCTTTATCGGCGGGGGTTTGCGCGACTTGCGGGCTTTGCGCGACCCGGCTCGCTTGCATCGGCGGCCATAATTGGCAATAAACATGACACGTTAAGGGAGGCTGTCATGCCAACACATGCCGCACGGGTGTTTTCCGGAGTTCAGCCGACGGGGAACCTGCATCTGGGCAATTATCTGGGCGCGATCAAAAACTTCGTGACCTTGCAAGACACACACCCATGTCTTTATTGCGTGGTTGATTTGCACGCCATTACCGTGTTTCAGGACCCGGCCGAATTGCGCCATAACACGCGCGAAGTGGCGGCGGCGTTCATTGCCGCAGGCGTCGACCCGACCCAGCATATTATTTTCAATCAGGCGCAAGTGCCCGAACATGCCGAGCTGGCTTGGGTGCTGAATTGCGTGGCGCGCATGGGCTGGTTGAATAGAATGACGCAATTTAAGGAAAAAGCTGGCAAAGACCGCGAAAAAGCGTCCGTCGGGCTTTATGTTTATCCGAACCTCATGGCGGCGGATATTTTGCTGTATCGCGCGACGCATGTGCCGGTTGGCGAAGACCAGAAACAGCATATCGAGCTGGCGCGCGATATCGCGCAGAAATTTAATAATGATTTCGACCGGCCCGATTTCTTCCCGCAACCCGAGCCGCTCATTCAAGGCCCGGCGACGCGGGTCATGTCATTGCGCGACGGCACTAAGAAAATGTCAAAATCTGACCCGTCGGAACTGGCGCGCATCACCATGCTCGACCAGCCCGACGAGATTGCCCGCAAAATTCGCAAAGCCAAAACCGACCCCGACGCTCTGCCCGACACGGTTGAGGCGCTTGAGGCGCGCCCTGAGGCGGCAAATCTTCTGGGCATTTATGCGGCATTGGCCGACAAGCCGCTGGCGGCGGTGGTTGACGAATTTGCCNGCGCGCAATTTTCCAAACTCAAAGAAGAGTTGGCCGAGCTTGCAACCGCCACAATCGGGCCAATCGGNGCTGAAATGCAACGCTTGATGGATGACCCTTCCGGTGTCGATGCGGCGCTGGCCGACGGTGCCGCGCGCGCGCGTGACATTGCAAGCGGGGTGATGGAAGAGGTGCGCGCCGCTGTCGGTTTTTTGCAAAAGCCNTAACCCCNAAAAGCCCTAANNNAGTNCCCGCCAANCGCCCCTAAATCGGGCTTGTTNGCGCGCCCTGAAACATGCGACCATCNCCNCATGGATATAAGCCAGCACNTACAACGCAAATTTCTTGTGGTTGTCGATGNCNCGCCGGANGCGCATGCGGCTNTGCGTTTTGCCGCGCGGCGNGCNCATGGCACGGGCGGCAAAGTGGCGCTGTTGCTGGTGCTNGAGCCGGGCGGCTTCGAGCATTGGCTGGGGGTTGAAAGCCTGATGCGCGAAGACGCGCGCATTGAGGCCGAGCGCGTGCTGGCNGAATGCAGTGCCATGGTTGANATGCTGGGCGGCGAAAAGCCCAAAACGCATATTCGCGAAGGTAAGCTGAGCGAGGAAATCAACCGCCTGACGNATGAAGACCGCACCATCTCGACCTTGGTGCTGGCNTCGGGNGTCAGTGCCAATGGGCCGGGGCCGCTGGTTTCGGCATTGGGCACGGGCAAATCGGACTTTCATGTNCCGGTGACGGTNGTGCCCGGCGACCTGTCAGATGANGAAATTGACGCGCTGACATAAACGATCGGTTAAAAAAAGCCNCAAAACGCGCTATATCTGAAATTCAAGNAACCCAAANCGGAGGCCGACATGTTTATTCAAACCGAAGCAACGCCCAATCCGGCGACCCTGAAATTTATGCCGGGTCAGGCCGTGATGGGCACACAACCGCCTGCCGATTTTCCCAATGCNGAGGCCGCNAAAGCCTCGCCGCTAGCCAGTGCGCTGTTTGCGCTTGAGCATGTGACGGGNGTGTTTTTNGGCGCGGATTTCATCACCGTCACCAAAGACGACGCCGAATGGCAGCTTATCAAGCCAGCGATTTTGACGACCATTATGGATCATTTTGTGGCTGGCCTGCCGGTCATGCACGCCACCCAAGGCGCGGACACTCAAGATGGCGNCGCCCAAGATGACGAAACCGGGCCGGATNCNGAAATTATCGGCGCGATCAAGCAATTGCTCGATACGCGGGTGCGCCCCGCNGTGGCGCAAGATGGCGGCGATATTGTTTTTCACGGCTATCAGGACGGCGTGGTGTCGCTGCACATGCGCGGTGCNTGTGCGGGCTGCCCCAGCGCGACGGCNACGCTCAAACACGGTATTGAAAACCTGCTCAGACATTACATCCCCTCGGTCACCGAGGTGCGGGCGGTGATGTAAATAANCGGAGGCACTNAATGTCACAATCTGTAGAGCCACATTCAGCCGNTCACGAACCGCTCGACGCNNACGCGCTTGAGCGCATTTTTCGCGCCGGACGCACGCATAATGCGTGGCAGGACAAACCCGTTGCGNCGGACNTGCTGACCCAGCTTTATGATTTGATGAAAATGGCACCGACCAGCGCAAATTGNTCTCCGGCGCGNCTNGNTTTCGTTACCTCTCNGGAANGCAANGACAAGCTGCTGCCGTNTCTTATGGAAGACAANCAGAAAAAAACGGCGTCTGCGCCAGTCTGCGCTATNTTGGCTTACGACACGCAATTTTACGAATTATTGCCGCAGCTTTTTCCGCATAATCCCGATGCTGTAAACTGGTTTTCCGGNAGNGCCGAATTTGCCGAGCAAACGGCGTTTCGNAACTCTTCGCTGCAAGGCGGNTATTTAATGCTGGCGGCGCGCGCNNTGGGTCTGGATGTCGGGGCCATGTCGGGGTTTGACCCGGCAGGCGTCGATGCGGCGTTTTTCCCCGATGGGCGCTTTAAAACCAATTTCTTGTGCAATCTCGGCTATGGCGATCCGGCGGGTCTTTTCCCGCGNTCGCCGCGTCTGGCGTTTGACGACGCATGCGAGATTGTCTGACGGCGACGCGCGTGATGCCCGAAACCGTTCTCGCCTGCGACACCACACAAGGCGCNTGTTCGGCCGCCCTTTGGCACAAGGGCGCNCTGGTGGCTGAGCGNTTGCTCACAATGCAACGCGGCCANGCCGAGGCGCTCATGCCAGTTTTGGNCGAGATTAAAACNGCCGCCCCAGAAATTTGGGCGCAAATTGAGGNGCTGGCCGTGACCGTCGGCCCCGGNACATTTACCGGCGTGCGGGTCGGGCTGTCNGCCATGCGCGGCCTGTCNCTGGCGATGGGCGTGCCNGTGGCGGGCTTTGGAACCTTGCACATGATGGCNCTAGCGAGCGTATTGGATNCCATATCCCCGCACCGCCGNTTGGTNGCCGTTGATGCGCGCCGCGACACATTTTACACGCAAATTTGCGCGCCCNACGGTGCCCCNTGCGAACCGCCGACNGCGCGCAGTCTGGCGGCTTGTTTGGCCCTTGGGNNNGAAGANGACGANGCGAAATTCAGNGTCATTGGCACCGGCGCGGCGGCAATTTGTACGCCCGAAAACANCCGGTTTTCAGCNGATTTTGCNCCGCACTGGCCGCAAGCCGGGNTGTTGGCCGNCCATGCNGCCNGCTTGAGTATGGANGCNCTGACCGCGCNGCCNGCAACCCCGTTATATTTGCGCGCNCCCGATGCCACCCTGCCGGACCCGCAAAAAAGTTTGGCGTTTGCGCCGGCAAATAATGACGGCAACGCGCCATGATNGCGCGCGTGCGCGATATTGCGCGCGTGCGCGATGCAGCNGCACTCGCCGCNTTNCACAGGGTTTGTTTTGACCGGCCCTGGTCGGAAAACNCCTTTGCNGACTTGTTAAAAGGCGCAGGCGTTCACGCGCTGGGCGATGCTGATGGGTTTATCGTCATTCGCTGTGTCGCNGGAGAAGCGGAAATTTTGACCCTCGGNGTCGTTCCGGCGCGGCGTCGTGCTGGTTTGGCGCGCGAATTGGTGNGCGCGGCCCTGCNGCTAGCTGTGGNCGAGCATCAGGTGGGGCATGTTTTTCTGGAGGTGGCNGCGGATAATCACGGCGCGCGCGACCTCTATGNCGGATTNGGGTTCATCTGCCATNGCAGACGCAGGCAATATTATGCTAATATNGATGCTCTGNTGATGNGGTGNGACCTGACGCAAGGCGGGAACNCGGCCATCGGAGANNGAAAATTNGGAGGCNAAAAGAAGGGCGGNGCACAGNNATGAGCACGGGCACAGATATTGAACAATTAGCGGTTTCGGCNGGTATGCGNATGACCGAGCAGCGGCGGGTTATNGCCCAAGTGCTGACNCAGNCCGACGACCATCCCGATGTCGAAGAAGTGCATCGACGNTCGGTCTTGAAAGATGCTGGTATCTCGATTGCNACCGTCTACCGCACTGTGCGGCTGTTTGAGGAGGCTGGTATTCTCACCCGCCATGATTTCGGNGACGGGCGCGCGCGCTATGAACCGGCCNCAGATGACCATCACGACCATCTGATTGATATTCAAAGCGGACNGGTCATTGAGTTCACCAATGANGCNATTGANGANCTGCANCGCGAAGTTGCGCNCANGCTNGGCTATAAGCTTGTCGATCACCGGCTTGAACTATACGGCGTGCCGCTGGAAAAAGAGTAAATGAGCGNATTGTTTCGAGTAATTAAAACAGGCGNGCGCCTGTCCGGGTTTTTATCTCTCACCTTGNTGCTGGGCCCGCTTCAGTTTCTGNTCATGCTTGCCGCCCCGCGCNTCTGGCACGTTATNCCGATGCTTTATCACCGCGGTCTGATTTGGATGCTNGGCGTCACTGTGCGCCGCCATGGTGCGGTGCCGCCTNCNGGTGCGCTTCTGGCGAGCAATCATGTGTCATGGTTCGACATTGTGGCGGTTGGCGCGCAAATGCCTGTGTCTTTTGTTGCCAAGCATGAGGTNAAAACCTGGCCGCTNTTCGGGCANTTGGCGAATTTNCAGCGCACCATATNCATCAACCGCGCGCGCGGGCGTCACACGCTGGACAATCGTGACNCCATGAAAGAGCGCCTTGTTGCGGGCGGCAGGCTGGTGCTNTTTGCCGAGGGTACGACCGGAGATGGGTCGGGCGCGCAGCCTTTTAAATCAGCACTTTTTTCATCCGTTCAACGCGCAAGGGACACTGACCCGAAAATTGNNGTTCACCCGATGACCATCAGCTACACCGCGCTGGGCGAGCGGGTGATGACGCAAACCGAGCGCGACCAATATGCTTGGCTGGGCGATGCGGCCCTCGTGCCGCATCTTCTGTTCACTTTGGGNTCGCCGCCTTTNACCGTGGATNTTGTTTTTCACGATGCGCTGCCAGCCAATGTCATGCATGACCGCAAGGCGATTGCGCGGCGCGCGNAAGATACGGTNGATGCCGCATTGATTGCNCTGACCAGCGGGGAGATGCCGCAAANGGTTGTGCCNGAGGNNCATGTGCCCGCCGATGCGATGCTGGACGNGGCACCGGAAAGCCGCTAAGCCAAGCCCATGANANGCGCCAACAGCAAAAAATACTTCATCAAGACCTATGGGTGTCAGATGAATGTCTATGATTCCGAGCGNATGGCCGAGGCTTTGTCGGTCGCCGGCTATCAGCCTGTGGATGCGCCCGAAGCCGCCGATATGGTGATTTTAAACACNTGCCATATTCGTGAAANAGCGGCTGAAAAAGTCTANTCGGAGCTNGGGCGGCTGAAACCGCTCAANCNNGCCAATANGGACATGATTATCGGCGTTGCCGGATGNGTGGCGCAGGCCGAGGGCGAGGAAATGATNCNTCGCGCGCCGCTTGTTGATATGGTTTTCGGCCCGCAAACCTATCAGCAATTGCCCGATATGATNGCCGATNTGGATGCTGGCNGCGCCGACGGGGGCCGCGTGCGGCTGGTACGCACCGAATTTCCAGCCGAAGAAAAATTCGCCGCGCTCAAGGCCGCGCCGCGCCAGCCGATAACCCGCGCGCCGACAGCCTTTGTCACCGTGCAGGAGGGCTGCGATAAATTTTGCACCTTCTGTGTGGTGCCTTATACGCGCGGGGCTGAAGTGTCGCGCGCCACAGCCGATATCGTGGCCGAAGCTGGCGCGCTGGCGGCCCAAGGTGTGTGCGAGGTCACGCTGCTGGGGCAAAATGTCAATGCCTGGCAGGATCGCGAAACCGGTTTGCGGCTCGACGGACTGCTGGAGGCGCTCGCGCAAATTGACGGCATTGAACGCTTGCGGTTCACGACCAGCCATCCGCGCGATATGGATGACGCCCTGATTGCCGCGCATGGGCACAACGCCAAATTAATGCCCTATCTTCATCTGCCGGTACAATCTGGTTCCGACGCTATATTGAAAGCGATGAACCGCCGCCACACCCGCGCGCAATATCTTGATCTGGTCGCCGCGTTCCGCACTGCGCGCGCCGATCTTGCGCTGTCGTCCGATTTCATTGTCGGCTTTCCCGGCGAAACCGATGCCGATTTTGACGCGACAATGGATCTGGTTGCGGCGGTGTCTTACGCGCAAGCCTTTTCGTTCAAATATTCGCCGCGCCCCGGCACACCGGCCGCGACCCAGGAAACCCAAATTGACGAGGACACTAAATCGCGCCGGCTTGCCCAATTGCAAGCGCGCCTCAACGAACAGCAAGAAGCGTTTAACCGCGAAAAACTCGACACGGTTTTGCCGGTTTTATTTGAAAAACCCAGCCGTCAGGCCGACCAGATGTCGGGCCGCAGCCCGTATCTTCAGCCGGTGCATGTAGGCGTCGCCGAACAGCATTTTGACGCGCTGGTGGGCCGTATTCTGCCGGTTCGCATCACGGGCGCGCATGCCAACAGCCTAAGCGGTGAACTGGCTGATGGATAAAGCCATGCGTGAAACTTTCATGAATTTGCCGGCAGATTTAGTGCCAAGGCTTGCCATTATGGGGAAATCTTCCCATATTTCTTACATGACAGTTCTTTTTCGTATTCGTCCGAAAATGGCCGGCCAATGAAAAACGCTCATAAGCGCATAGCGAAGGTGTTTTGATTGGCGAAATCTGACAAAAACCTGCGGCAGGTCGATGCCATGATCGACGAGCCGATAACCATTGAGTTCGACAATAACCGGCTTTTGCCGGAGCTTTATGGCGAGCATGGTAAAAACCTTGTCCGCATCGAACAGGCTCTGGGCGTCTCGATTGCCAATCGTGGCAATCAGGTGTTCGTTTCCGGCGACGCGGCGGCGCGCGCGCGTGCCGAACTTGTGCTCAACACATTATATCACCAGCTTGAAACCGGCGGGCAGATCGGCGGCGGCGCCGTTTACCGGGGGGGAGGGCCCTGGCTTTGAGGCGAGGCGGGTGCAGAGTGGACGTGGGGCGTGCAC
>NZFC01000038.1 GCA_002689195.1 Rhodobiaceae bacterium
GTGTGCGCCGAGATGGCTGGTTTCCCCGCCGCCAGTTTACGCGCCATACCACAGCGCATGAGTTTTGCCACCGCCGCGGCCACAGGCTCGGCTTATCTGACGGCTTATGTGTCGCTGGTGTGTCGCGGCCATGTGCAGGCCGGCGAATGGGTTTTGGTGCAGGGCGCGGTGGGCGGCGTGGGGCTGGCCGCGGTCGATCTGGCAAAGCATTTGGGCGCGCGCGTCATTGCCGTGGCTTCAACGGCTGAAAAGCGCCGTGCCATCGAAACCCATTATGCGCCCGATGTGGTGCTGGACCCTGAAGGCGGTTTTCGCGAAGCGGTGAAGGAAATTACCGGCGGCGGCGCAGACGTTATTTATGACCCCGTGGGCGGCGATGTTTTCGACGAAAGCGTGCGCTGCATTGCCTGGGGTGGCCGCCTGCTTGTCGTCGGTTTTGCCTCCGGGCGTATTCCCAATATTCCGGTCAACATGCCGCTTATTAAGGGTTTTTCGGTTGTCGGCGTGCGCGCGGGCGAATATGGACGCCGCGACCCCGATGCCGGACGCGACAATCTGGAAACCGTTTGGGAACTGGCTGGAAGCGGTGCTATAAGCCCTTATGTGCATGCCGAATTGCCGCTGTCGGAATGGCGCGCGGCATTTGCCATGATGGAAGACCGCGAACTGGTGGGCCGCGTGATTGTCAATCCAAACGCGTGAATTGCTGGCCGGACACGCGCACCAAAACAGTGATGCTTTAACCCAATTGACCAAAACCAATGATCGCGTTACCAACGTAAGGCAACCAGGCGTTTACAGATGCATATTTTAACAGTCTCGCTGGACTACCCGCCAACCGTCGGCGGCATTTCCGCCCATGTATTTGAGCTTTGTCAGGCGCTGGTCGCTCTGGGCCACGAGACAACCGTGCTGACTAAAAAACTGCCGCATCTGAGCGAAGCCGAACAAAGCGTTGACGGCGTCCGCCTCGTGCCCTTGCCGCCACGCCGCTTCGGGCCCCTATACGGGCGCACAATCAACAAAATCATTGATCGCGCGGTGGCCTCCTACCACCCCGACATCATTCATATTCACGGCATGCGCCCGCTTGAATTTCTGCAGCCGAAGCCTGTGCCGATTGTTTATACCAATCACACATCGGGCTTTTTGAAACGGCTGCAAAAAGGCGGCCATCGCATCACCGGCATGAAGCGGCTATTCGCGCCGTTGGATTTGTTTCTGGCGCCCAGCGAAGAATTGCTCGGCCTTCCTTTTGAAATCCGCGCGCCTAAAAGATTTATATCCAACGGCATCGTGCCCGACCGGTTTGTGCCCGATCCGGCGACGCGGGCGCGCCTGCGGCGCGAGTTTGGGCTGAAAGAAACTGACAAGCTGGCGATTGTCACGCGGCGCATGGTGGAGAAAAATGGGCTCATCCATCTGGCCGAAGCCATGGCGCATGTTACCAACCCTGATTTGAAGCTCTTATTTATTGGCGACGGGCCAGAGCATGCGGGCGTGCAGGCCGCGCTTGAGAGGCACTTTGCCGGGCGCTATTTTATGCTGGGTGCCATGCAGCACAGCGAAATTGTGCCCTATTACAGTGCCGCGGACCTGTCGATTTTACCATCGCTTATGGAGGCCACCAGCATTAGCTGTCTTGAGGCCATGGCCGCATCCCTGCCAATTATTTGCACCAATGTTGGTGGCCTGCCCTTTTTGGTGCAAGAGGCGGTAAATGGATATCTGGCCGAGCCCGCATCGCCGACCGCGCTTGCGGCATGTCTGGATAAATTGCTGGCCGACGATATGGCACCGCTGGGTGCCGCCTCACGCCGCCTCGTGGATGCAAAATTCTCGTGGGCGGAAATTGCCAAACAGACCGTTGAAGCCTACACACAGGTGCTATGAAAAAAATTCTCATCGTATTTGGTACGCGTCCTGAGGCCATTAAAATGGCACCGCTGGTGAAAGCCCTGCACCAGCGGACAGATATGTTCGAAACCCGAGTTTGTGTCACCGCGCAGCATCGCGGCATGCTGGATCAGGTTCTGGATTTATTTGGCCTGAAACCCGACCACGACCTTGACCTCATGCAGCCCGGGCAAAACCTCACCGAGCTGACCATGCGTGTGTTGAGCGGGATGGCAGATGTGCTGGCCGCCGAGCAGCCCGATCTGGTGTTTGTGCATGGCGATACGACCACCTCCAGCGCGACAGCATTGGCTAGTTTCTATGCACAGATTCCGGTCGCGCATGTCGAAGCCGGTTTGCGGACTTATAATCTGGCCTCGCCTTGGCCCGAAGAAGCCAACCGGCAAATTACCGGACGCTTGACGCAATGGCATTTCGCGCCAACCGAGAAGGCGCGCCAAAATTTGCGCGCTGAGAATATTGCTGACGCTCAGATTTGTGTCACCGGCAATACCGTCATTGATGCGCTATTTATGGTGCGTGATGCCATCACATCCGATCCGGCCCGCGATGGGCGCCTGCGCGCACTGTTGGCGGGCAAGGGATACGCATTTGACGACACAAAAAAACTGATTTTGGTCACCGCGCACAGGCGTGAGAATTTCGGCGACGGATTTGAAAACATTTGCGCGGCATTAGAGGAGATTTCCGAACAACGGCCCGATTGCGATATCGTCTATCCTGTGCATCTCAACCCCAATGTTGAAAAGCCTGTGCGCGCGGCCCTTGGCGGGCGCGATAACATACATCTCATTGCGCCGCTCAAATACGAGCCATTTATTTGGCTGATGGATAAATCCTATCTGGTGCTGACCGATAGTGGCGGCATACAAGAAGAAGCACCTGCTCTCGGCAAGCCGGTTCTCGTGATGCGCGACACCACCGAGCGCCCCGAAGCGGTCGACGCTGGCACGGTCAAACTCGTTGGCACGGATCGCGACTTAATCAGCCGCGAAACGCTCAAATTATTGTCGGATGATGCTCTCTACCGCCAAATGAGCCGAGCCCATAATCCGTATGGCGACGGTCAGGCTTGCGACCGCATCATTGGTTTTTTACAAAACCGCATAAATGTACATTCAGAGCATCGGAGCAAAGCATGATCAGACAAGCCAGCTTCCCAATTTTACTCCTCAGTGGGCCAGTATTAGCCCTAGCGACAAAAGGATTTACCGTCATTCTGGCGATCGCCGGTGTGGCGGCCATCATAGCCCTGTCGTTTCATCGGCCCTCGCAGCGCGCCAACTGGCGCGACCTGTCGGCTGTGGTAATGGCGGCGTTTGCTTATATGCTTGGGTCGGCATTTTGGGGTATTTCGGAGCGTGCTTTCGATACCATCGCTCGGCTGGTTCTGGTGGTCAGCTTCACCTACGCGGTAATCGCCGTGTTTAAGAATTTGTCGGATGATCAAAAAACGCGCTGGGCAAGCGGCTTGCGCTGGTCGTTAGGCATAGGTATTTTCGCGGCCGCAATTATCGGGCCGTATAATGTGTACTGGCCCGGTGCCGCCGATTTGTTGCACGCGCATTTCGAATTAATCCGGCAGGTGAATAATTCGCTTACCATCTTGCCGGCGTTCTTGTTCATTTTTCTGGGTTCCTGGCAGGGCGCGCGCCATTGGCTGCAAGCCTTGATCATCGCCGCCATATGCGGTGTCACTTTTGTATCGGAAAGCCAAACCTCTTTTCTCGCCATGCTGCTGGCACTCATCGCTTTCGGGCTGGCAAAAATATCGCTCCCGCTATGTCGTCACCTCATATTCGCCAGCCTTGCCGTATGCACATTGGCATCGCCTGTCATCTTTAACGCGGCGTATCAGGGCAAATGGGTGGCAAATTTTGCTCCGCAGATTGTCACCGAGCGGGCCTCTGGAGAGCTTCGCGAATGGATTTACTACGTCTATGCCGAAGAGACGACGAACAGACCTTTATTCGGACATGGCATAAATGGCACTAAGAACTTCAAACCAGCCGATCTTAAGGCTTATATTGCGCTAACGAAGGACGATCCACCCTTACAAACCATCGCCCGCACCTCCACGCAAAGTGGTGCCGTGGCAGCGCATGCACATAATTTATTTTTGCAGCTCATTTTCGAGTTCGGCTATGTGGGCACTTTGCTCATTTTGGCTGCTGTGTGGCGCATTCTTGCGTGGCTGGATGAGCATGTGGACACATATCAAGCACCCTATTATTGGGCTGCGATTGCGGCGTCTCTCGCACCTGTTCTGTTCGGCGTGACCTTATGGCATAGCTGGTTTATGACCGCTTTTGGTTGTTTGGTGATATTTACCCATATGTGCGGCGAATTGGGGCGGCGCGCGGGCTAAACGGGCGCAAGATAAGCCCCCAAAACCTGCCCTTTGCCCATTGATGTGTTCTGGGCGTGTTGCCCTTAACTTGAGGTCTTGACTGAGGCCTTAACTTGAGGTTTTGACTGAGGTCTTGACTTGAGGGGTTTGTTTTGTATATTCGCGGCTCATGCGCGGCAGGCTTTGTCTTCCGTGGCTTTTGACATTCGAAGTTTTCGATATTCGAAATACTGATATTTGGATTGGGATCGAGCGATGTACGCAGTGATTCGCACAGGTGGAAAGCAATATCGCGTCAGCAAGGATGACCTGATTGAGATTGAACGCCTTGAAGGTAAAATCGGCGACACGGTTAAGTTCGACGAGGTGTTACTGCTGGGCGAAGACGGCAAGGCACCGAAAATCGGCGCACCCACGGTGAGCGGCGCAAGCGTTGTGGCCGAAGTGGTTGAGCAAACCCGTGCCGACAAGGTGACAGTGATTAAATTCAAGCGCCGCAAGAATTATCACCGNACAAAAGGCCACCGCCAGCATCAGACGGTTTTGAAAATTACCGATATNGCGGCCAAAGCAGCAAGCAAGGCTAAGCCCAAAGCTGCCGAAGCCGAAACCGAAGATAACAGCGAGGAGTAGAACTCATGGCTCATAAAAAGGCAGGCGGTTCTTCACGCAATGGTCGCGATAGCGCGGGCCGGCGGCTTGGCGTCAAGAAATTTGGCGGCGANCGCGTTATTCCGGGCAATATTATCATTCGCCAGCGTGGTACCAAATGGCACCCGGGCGACAATGTTGGCATTGGCAAAGACCACACGATTTTTGCCGTTGTTGAAGGCAATGTATCGTTTTGCGAGAAAAAAGGCGGCCGGACGGTCGTCTCGGTTCTGCCAGCAGCGGAAGCAGCCGAATAACGAAACCCTGTGGCCCGCAGGGGCATTTTCAGGCAAATGGGAGATGGGCGACCATCTCCTTTTTTATTTGGCTTTTTATTTGGGCGTGTATCAAGGCGATGGCGAGCATCGGCTTTTTACTTCCAACAGTTAAGATAAAACACTAGATTCAGGATGTTATCGGTTTTCCGGATCGGCACAGGACGACGCACCGACATGAAATTTCTTGATCAGGCAAAAGTCTATATCCGTTCAGGCGACGGCGGCGCGGGCTGTGTCAGCTTTCGGCGCGAAAAATATGTCGAATTTGGCGGGCCCGATGGCGGCGATGGCGGCAGCGGCGGCGATGTCATTGCCGAATGCGTGGACGGGCTGAACACGCTGATCGACTATCGCTACCAACAACATTTCAAAGCCGGAACCGGCACGCATGGCATGGGGCGCAACCGCACGGGCGGCGACGGTGCCGACAGGGTTTTGCGCGTGCCCGTGGGGACGCAAATTTTCGCCGAAGACAATGAAACCCTGCTCGCCGACCTGACCGAGATCGGCCAGCGCATTGTGCTGGCGCGGGGCGGCAATGGCGGCTTCGGCAATGCCCGTTTCAAAGGGCCGGTCAATCGCGCGCCGCGCCATGCCAATCCGGGGCTGGAGGGCCGCGATGCATGGCTTTGGTTGCGCCTCAAACTGATTGCCGATATCGGCCTTTTGGGACTGCCCAATGCTGGCAAATCGACACTGCTTGCCAGCGTCAGCCGTGCGCGCCCGAAAATTGCCGATTATCCGTTCACCACCCTGCACCCCAATCTGGGCGTTGTCGGGGCGCGCGGGCACGAATTTGTCATGGCCGATATTCCCGGCCTCATTGCCGGTGCCAGCGACGGGGCTGGTTTGGGCCACAGATTTTTGGGCCATGTCGAACGCTGCACCGCGCTGTTGCATCTGGTGGACGCAACCCAAGACGACATTGTTGCCAGCTACCAAACCATCCGCCAAGAATTGGCCGCCTATAGCAGCGAACTGGCCGCGCGCCGCGAGGTGGTCGCGCTGACCAAATGCGACGCGCTGGACGAAAAAATGCGCGATGAGAAGAAACATTTACTGGAACGCGAGACCGGCATTGCGCCGGTTCTCATTTCTGCCGTGAGCGGCGAGAACATCGACCAACTAAGCGATATTTTGCTCGATTGTGTGCGCTCTGGAGAGGCTGAAACGCCCGCAAAAGCGGCAAGTTCGGGCGTTCAGCAAGCTGCGGGCTGGCACCCGCTCGAAAGAGGCTAGCGGCCATGCAAAACGAGATAAATGCCGCCAGACGCGTCGTTATTAAGGTCGGCTCTTCGCTGCTCATTCGCGATGGCGCACTGGATACGCAATGGCTGGCGGGCCTGGCCGAAGAGATTAAAACCGCCAGCGCGCGCGGCCAGCAAATTATGATTGTGACCTCCGGCGCGGTAGCGCTGGGTTGTGCCAGTGCAGGCCTTGACCGCCAGACGCTGACGCTGGAGCAGAGCCAAGCGGCGGCGGCGCTGGGTCAAATTGCGCTGACGCAGGGCTGGCAGGATTGTCTGGCCGATAAGGGGCTGAAAGCCGCCCAGATTTTGCTGACCATCGGCGACACCGAACAGCGTCGACGTTATCTAAACGCGCGGCGTACCTTGCAAGCCCTCTTGGATATGGGCACGGTGCCCGTCATCAATGAAAACGACACGGTGGCAACCCAAGAATTGCGCTATGGCGATAATGACCGGCTGGCCGCGCGGGTCGCCAGCATGATGTCGGCAGATTGCCTTATTCTGCTTTCCGATGTTGACGGATTTTATACAGCCGCGCCGGAGACGGACGAGAACGCCGACCTCATCCGCGAGGTGACGGATGTGAACGATGAATTACTCGCCATGGCCGGTGGCGCGGGCAGTGCCGTTGGCTCCGGCGGCATGGTGACGAAATTGCAGGCCGCTCAAATTGCCATGCAAGCCGGGTGCCACATGATTTTGACAGACGGGCGCGGGGCGCACCCGCTATCGCGCCTGCACGAAACCGGTCGCGCGACCTTGTTTCGCGCAGCCCAGAACCCGCTGGCGGCGCGCAAAAACTGGATTGCCGGCACGTTGCAAACAGCCGGACAATTGCATATTGATGCCGGTGCGGTTGCCGCGCTGCGCGATGGCAAGTCGCTTTTGCCGATCGGTGTTACCAATGTATCGGGAAGTTTTGAGCGCGGCGATTGCGTGCAAATCATGGATTGCGAGGGCAGCGAAATTGCCCGCGGTCTGACGGCCTATGCTACCGGCGATGCGGCCCGTATTATCGGGCGTGCCAGCAAGGAAATCGTCGACCTGCTGGGTTTTGACGGACGCCGCGAAATCGTTCACCGAGACGACCTTGTTATGAACCAGGAAGGGGAATGAGGTGACGCAAATAGCGCAAAAACCCGCCGATAAAAATCTGGCCGAGATTATGTCCGCCATCGGTACGCGCGCGCGCGCCGCGGCACAAACACTGGCGCTGGCAAGCACGCAAGAAAAAGACGCAGGCCTGCANAACGCCGCCAATGCCTTGCGTGCGGCNGCGGGTGACATTATCGCCACCAATCAGCGCGATCTGGCCGAAGCCGAAAAGCAGAATGTCGGCNCAGCGCGCCTTGACCGCATCATGCTGGACGAAGCGCGGCTGGAAGCCATTGCGTGTGCGGTCGAAGCGATTATTGCGCTGCCCGATCCGGTCGGAACAGTGCTGGCTAGCTGGCAGGTGCCCTCCGGCCTTGATATTACCCGCGTGCGGGTGCCGCTGGGGGTCACTGGCGTGATTTATGAAAGCCGCCCCAATGTGACGGCTGATGCGGCGGCTTTGTGTCTGAAGGCTGGTAATGCAGTTATTTTGCGCGGCAGTTCCGAAATTGTGCATTCGGCGCAAGCCATTCACGGCTGTTTTTCNCGCGCGNTGGGCGCGGCAGGCCTTGACCCGGACGGTGTACAGCTTGTGCCCAGCACCGACCGTNCTGCCGTCGGCATGATGCTGGGCGGGCTCGATGGCAATATTGACGTNATTGTGCCGCGCGGCGGCAAAAACCTTGTNGGGCGCGTGCAAGACGAAGCGCGCGTGCCGGTGTTTGCNCATCTGGAAGGCATTTGTCATGTCTATGTGCATGGCGATGCCGCCCTNGACATGGCGCGCGAGATTGTCACCAATGCAAAAATGCGGCGTACCGGCATTTGCGGTGCAGCCGAAACGCTCTTGGTTGACAAGGCTTGCGCGGCCAGCCATTTGGCACCGATTGTCGGCGACCTTCTGGACGCGGGGTGCGAGGTGCGCGGGTGTGCCCAAACATGCGCCGCACATGACGGCGNGCAGGCAGCAGCAGATGANGATTGGGGGCAGGAATTTTTAGGCCCCGTCATNGCNGTGCGGGTTGTCGACGGCCTTGACGCGGCGATGGCGCATATTGCGCGNTTTGGCTCGAACCACACTGACGCCATCATTACCGCCAATGCCGANGCTGCGAGCCGGTTTCTCAACGAGGTCGACAGCGCGATTGTGATGCATAATTGCTCAACGCAATTCGCNGATGGCGGCGAGTTTGGCATGGGTGCCGAGATTGGCATTGCCACGGGGCGGTTTCACGCGCGCGGGCCCGTAGGGTTGGAGCAATTGACCAGCTTTAAATATGCCGTGCGCGGCAACGGACAGGTGCGGCCCAAATAATGATGGCGCGCCACCATTTTACGCCGGGTATGAGCGTCGGCTTGTTCGGTGGCAGCTTCGACCCGCCCCATACCGGCCACCGTTTGGTGTCTCTCACGGCGCTCAAAGCCCTGCAACTTGACCGTATTTGGTGGCTGGTCAGCCCGCAAAACCCGCTNAAACNACATGCCCCGAAAGATNCCGCAGCGCGGGTTGCCGCGTGTCGGGCGCTTGCCAGACATCCGAAAATNTTTGTTTCCGACGAAGAAACACGGCTCGGNACGCANTANGCCATCGACACGGTGCGCCGCCTNAAAGCGGCCAATCCGGGGGTGCGCTTCATTTGGCTGATGGGGGCCGATAATCTGGCTGGTCTGCACAAATGGAAGTTCTGGNATGAATTGATGCGCGAAATTCCGGTGGCGATTTATCCGCGCCCGGGCAGCACCTTGCAGGCTGGCATCAGCCCGGCGGCGATGCGCTTTGCGCCGTGGCGCAAACCGGCCNGTGCGGCGGCAAGCTTTCGCTTCGCGCAAGCGCCCGCGTGGATTATGCTGGACGGCGTGTTGAGCGGGCTTTCNTCTTCCGCCTTGCGCCATCACAAAAGCGACCCCCGATAATCTGTAATTGAAATGAGATTGAAATGTCATTGAAATTTGCAGCAAAATTTGTTTTCATTCGNGTGTCAGNTAGAGCTGATGCATGTCTTGATGACATTTACATGAGGAAAGTGCTCTGAGCGAAAAAAAGCCTATGGCGCACATTGAGGNACCCGATCAGGTAGACGGCGCCCTTCACAAACTGGTTCTGAAAAGTCTTGATGATGATTTGGCCCAGGAAATTGTAACCATTGATCTTGCGGGAAAATCGGCCTTGGCCGACCATATGGTGGTCGCCACGGGGCGCTCACAACGCCATGTGGGTGCGGTTGCCGATCATTTGCTACGCAAGCTCAAGGAAGACGGGCACAAAAGCGTACGCGCCGAAGGCCTGTCAACCTGCGACTGGGTGCTGGTCGATGCAGGCGATGTTGTGGTTCATATTTTTCGGGCGGAAGTCCGTGAATTTTACGGCATCGAGAAAATGTGGGCGGCCGAAGCCAGCCCCGTGCCCTCAGGCTCGCCTGCCAGTGTCGCTGACCGGCAACTGGGAGCCGAATTAAGCGCCTAGCCCATGCAGTTGGGTATTATTGCCGTCGGGCAAATGCGCGGCGCGGGCGAAATGCCGCTGGTTGAGGAGTTTCACCAGCGCATAGAGGCATCTGGCCGCCAGCTGGGAATTTCCGGCCTATCTATCATAGAGTTACGCGAAAAACGCGCCCTGACGGGTGGCGACAAAAANCGCAGCGAAAACGCGCTTATCGCCGACGCGCTGGCGCGCCGCAGCGGGCCGCTTATTGTGCTTGATGAAACCGGCACCAGCCTTACCAGCCGCGCCTTTGCCGACAAGTTGCAAGGCTGGATTGAGCGCGGNGACAGTGATGTCACATTCGTGATCGGCGGTGCCGACGGGTTGGATGATGCCATCCGCGCGCGCGCCGATCTGGTTTTGTCTTTCGGGCCGATGACATGGCCGCATATGCTGGCGCGTGTGCTATTATGCGAGCAGCTTTGGCGTGCCATTTCGATTTTGACCCGCCACCCCTATCACCGCGATTGAGCCCCTATGCCCGACCGACCCGTCTTGATGATTTTACCCGCCATAAGACACCGCCTGTCGGGTTTGTGCGTAATGGGCGGTCTGATGTTCGGGTTGGTGCTGGGCGCGGGGGTGCTGACAGGGCCGGTTTCAGCACAAAATAGCGAACCGGATCTCGACGCCATTAATGACGAAATTCGTGACCGGCAGTCGCGCCGCCTCGGGCTGGAAGAAAAAGCCGAAACCATTCAAAACCAAAGCAAACGCCTGCGCCTTCGGGTGATCGAACTGGCGCGCGATATTCGCAATATAGATATTGAGCGCGAAGGCATCGAAGAACGCTTGAGCGAACTGGCCGTGACCGAGAGCCAGCTCGACGCGCAATTGCAACGCGACCGCGCCGCCTTGTCGCGCACGCTGGCTGGCTTGCAGGCATTGGAGACGCAGCCGCCGCCAGCCTTTGCCGTGCATCCCGACGATGCGCTGGCCGCCGTGCAGGGCGCGATTGCGCTGGCAAGCATTGTGCCGTCCATGCAAAGCCGCGCGCAGGCCTTACGCAGCCAGCTTGTCGAACTGGTCGCCATTCGCGCGCATATGGACCGGCAATCGGGCGAATTGGTGCGCGCCGAGCAAGACGCCGCCGCCGCCCAGCGCAGCATTGAGGTCGCGCTGGCCGAAAAAGCCGAGGCCGAGGCCGACATACGCGCCGCCGCCGCGCGCGAGGCCGAAGCTATCGCCAAGCTGGTGCGGCAGGCCAAAAACCTCAAAGACCTTGCCGCGCGCCTGCAAAAGCGCAGCCGCTCCAACCCCGTGCCACCGCCCGCCGAAGGGGGGAGTTTCGCCCGTGCCCGCGGTCTTGTGCCGCTGCCGGTCATCGGGCAGGTCGAGCAGCGCTTCGGGCAGGCCGATACCAATGGACAGACCGTGCAGGGGCTTGCCATCGCCGCGCGCCCCGGTGCCCAGATTACCGCGCCTTATGACGGGCGCGTTTTATATAGCGGCGCGTTCAGGCAATATGGCGGCATTGTCATTCTCGGCATTGACGGTAATTATCAGATGATTTTGGCTGGCATGGATGCCTCGCACAGCTATGTGGGCCAAGAAGTGCTGACCGGTGAGCCTTTGGGAAATTTACCGCAAGGGACTGGGTCATTGGAACGCAGTCGGCTATATTTGGAATTGCGATATAAGGGAAGCCCGATTGATCCGGCGCCCTGGATCAAAAACGAAAAAAGGAGCGGCTAAGCCATGTCAGTAATGATGCCAGAAATGATTTTCGCGGTGAAAAGACTGCTGGCTGTTGCGCTAATTGTCACGCTAGGCAGCGTGGCAGCGCACGCCCAAGAAGCCCAAGAAAACGGTTCACAAGCTAACGGGGATGGCGACCAGCTGGCGCTTTACGAGCAACTCACGCTGTTTGGCGATGTTCTGGAACGCGTGCGCGCGGAATATGTCGATGCGCCAAGCGACGAAGAGCTGATCGAGGCGGCGCTGACCGGCATGCTGGCCTCGCTCGACCCGCATTCGGCCTATTTGCCGCCCAAGGGCTTTGAAGACATGCAGATACAGACGCGCGGCGAGTTTGGCGGGCTTGGCATTGAAGTCACCATGGATAAGGGGCTGGTCAAGGTGATCGCGCCGATCGACGACACGCCGGCCCAGCGCGCGGGCATGTTGCCCAATGATTTGATCTCGCATCTGGATGACGAGCCGGTGCTGGGCCTGACATTGGCCGAGGCGGTTGAGCGCATGCGCGGGCAAAAGGGCACCGACATCACCCTCACCGTGTTGCGCGAAGGCGAGGACGAACCGCTGGAAATTACCATCACGCGCGATATTATCCGCATCCGTGCCGTGCGCCACCGGGTTGAAGGCCCGCGCAAAAACATCGCCTATATTCGCCTGACGACGTTTAACGCGCAGACGACCAAAAATCTGAAAAAGGCATTTTCTGCCCTGCCAGCCGAGATTGGCGACAAAAAGCTGGCGGGCTTCATCATCGATTTGCGGAATAATCCGGGCGGGCTTTTGACCGAGGCCGTGTCGGTTTCCGACACCATGCTCGACCGCGGCGAGATTGTGTCAACCCGCGGGCGGCAGGGGCGCGACAGTTCGCGTTTTACGGCGCGGCGCGGCGACATGGCGCGCGGCTATCCGGTGATTATTATGATTAATGGCGGCTCGGCATCGGCTTCGGAAATCGTTGCTGGCGCGCTGCAAGACCACCATCGCGCGATTATTGTCGGCACCCGCAGCTTCGGCAAAGGCTCGGTGCAAACCATTATGCCGCTGTCGAATAATGGTGCTCTACGCATGACCACGGCGCGCTATTTCACGCCTTCGGGTCGCTCGATTCAGGCCCTTGGCATCGAGCCCGATATCGTTATCGAACAGGAATTGCCGGAAGAGTTTAAAGGCCGCAACGCGCGCAGCGAGGCCGATTTGCGCGGCGCGCTGGACGGCACGAATATTGACGGCCAAAGCAATAAAGAGCCTGAAGCGCCGTCGGATGAGCCGGAACGCTCCGTGGCGTTTATTCCGGCCGAACCCGCCGATGACGCGCAGCTACAACACGCCATAAAATTGCTCGATAATTTGAACAATGCCCATCTGGGCAAAGACGATCGCTCGGCGCTATGAGCCAGAGCGCATTTGACCGGCCCGATTTTCCGCCCGACCACGCGGCGCATAGGCTGAGCTATCGGGCTTGCGTCGGCATTGTCTTGTTCAACAAGCAGGGGCTGGTCTTTACCGGCAAGCGCAGCACCGAAAAAATGCCCGCCGATGCCCCGCCCTGGCAATTCCCGCAAGGCGGCATAGATGACGGCGAAACACCGCTTTGTGCCGCGCGGCGCGAATTGCTGGAAGAAACCGGATTGCAGGGCGAAAAAGTGTTGTATGAAATTCCGTGCTGGCTGAGCTATGACCTGCCCGAAGCGCTAATCGGCCAAGCACTCAAGGGAAAATATCGCGGCCAGAAACAAAAATGGTTCGCGCTGCAGTTTGACGGCACGGACGCGGATGTACGCCTCGATGCCCATGAGCAGGTCGAGTTCACCGAATGGCAATGGCGTCCGCTGGCCGCGTGTGTCGATCTGGTAGTGCCGTTCAAGCGCCATATTTACCACTATGTTGCCGGCCAGTTTGCCCATCTGGCCGCGCGCGGGTGAGCCAATGGCAGAGCCAACCCTGCCAGTGATTGATTTTGGCGCTTTTTCGGGCGGCACGGACGAGGCTTGCCGTAAAACCGCAGGCCAGATTGACCAAGCCTGCCGCGAGAGCGGGTTTTTCTACCTCGCAAATCACGGGGTCGCGCCGGATATTCTCGCCGATGCCTTTGACGCCGCCGCTCAGTTTTTCGCCCTGGCGCGCGCCGAAAAGGGCCGCATTGCCATTGAAAACTCGCGCTGCCATCGCGGTTGGTTTGCGCTTGGCGGGGAAGCGCTTGACGCCCGCGCGCACCCCGAAGGTGACTATAAGGAAGGTATTAAAATCGGGCAGGATTTGGCCGCCGACCATCCGCGCGTGCGTGCCGGCATTGCCCTGCACGGCCCCAATCAATGGCCGGACATTGCCGGCTGGCAACCCACCATGCAGCGCTGTTTTGATGCGTGCGAAAATCTGAGCCGCCAACTCATGCAGGCCTTTGCACTGGCATTGGGCCTTGAGCGGCGATTTTTCGATGCGTGGCTGAGCCTGCCCATGGCGACATTGGGGCCGCTTTACTATCCGCCCGTGCCGGCAGGGTCTGTCGATAATCGCGCGCGCATCAGTGCTGGCGCGCATACTGATTTTGGGTGCCTGACGCTTCTGGCACAGCAACATATTGGCGGGCTGGAGATTTATACCCGCGACAATGAATGGCGCGAGGTGCCGCCGCGCGACGACATGCTGGTGGTCAATATTGGCGACATGCTGGCGCGCTGGACCAATGACCGATACGCCTCGACGCGGCATCGGGTCGTCAATAAATCGGACGAGGCGCGCTTGTCGATGGCGTTTTTTTTCGACCCCGACCCGGGTGTCGACCTGTCGCCCCTGCCGGGCTGTTTGGCACCCGGNACCGAACCCAAATATCCACCGGCGACCAGCCTGTCNCACCTGATTGACAAAATCGGCGANAGTTTNTCTTATCGNNAAAAAGCCGAATAGGATTTGCNATGCAAAAATTTATTGTCACCCTGTCATGTCAAGATGGCCTCGGAATTGTCGCCGCCGTATCGCAAATTTTTGCCGAAGCCGGGCTGAATATTGACGAAAGCCAGCAATNNAGCGATGNCGATAGCGGCATGTTTTTCATGCGCNTCGGGCTGAGCACGCAAAATGAGCTNGACCGNCNTGCNNTCGACAAAAAATTCGCACCCGTNGCCGCGAAATTCGACATGAACTGGAAGCTGGTCAACGCCGCGCACCGGCCGCGCGCGCTGGNGATGGTGTCGAAGTTTGACCATTGCCTNGTTGACCTNATTTACCGCTGCCAAACCAATTCCCTGCACATGCAAATTNGCGGTGTCATTTCNAATCATNAAGTCGGCCAGCAATGGAGCNAAAATGCGGGCCTCGCGTTTCACTACCGNCCNGGNGGTGCNGACNGCACGCGCGGAAAATGAAGCCCATCTTNTGGAATTGATCGANNCAGAAAACATAGAGCTGGTTATCCTCGCCCGCTACATGCAGGTTTTATCGCCCGAACTGGCCGCGGGGCTTGCCGGACGCATTATNAATATTCATCANAGTTTTCTGCCCAGCTTCAAAGGCGCGGTGCCNTATAGCCGCGCGCATGAACGCGGCGTCAAAATGATTGGGGCCACGGCNCATTTCGTGACGCCCGATTTGGATGAGGGGNCGATTATCACGCANGGCGTCGCCGATATTCGCCACGATATGACAATCGATGATTTGATTGATGTGGGCCGCGATGTGGANCGCTCGGTGCTGGCGCGNGCGGTGCGGCTGTTCACCGAACACCGGATTTTGCTCAACGGCCAAAAAACCGTTATTTTTGATTANTCCGANCTGGCCGTATCNGGCGTCGAGATGGCTTCGGCCAATACGGTAACGCCTTCGGGCGTCACATCNGCAAAGCCACCAGNAAGNGCGAAGCTGCGCTGCNTGCCNTCATTTTCAACAATAAGTTCGCCTTCGCGNATCATTGCCATNACCGGACTATGATTTGGCAAAACACCGAANTCGCCNTCNACNCCGGGAATGGTCACNGCNTCCACNCGTTCGGAAACCACCAAACGCTCNGGCGAAACAAGGTCAAATTGCAGCTTGTCGTCCATCGGTAAAATAATCCTTACGCGGCNTCCGCGGCCATGGCTTCGGCCTTGGCGACGGCGTCTTCAATTGTGCCGACCATGTAAAATGCCGCTTCGGGCAAATGGTCATACTCGCCCGAACACANGCCCTTAAAGCCTTTGATCGTGTCGGCCAGATCNACCAAAATCCCCGGCGAGCCGGTGAAAATNTCAGCNACATGGAAGGGCTGCGACAGGAAACGCTCGATTTTGCGCGCGCGGTTNACGGTCAGCTTGTCTTCNTCCGACAATTCGTCCATGCCCAGAATGGCAATAATATCTTGNAGTGATTTATAGCGTTGCAAAATTTCCTGCACCTGACGCGCCACCGCATAATGTTCTTCGCCAACAACGCGCGGNTCCAAAATACGGCTGGTGCTATCGAGCGGGTCCACCGCCGGATAAATGCCTTTTTCGGAAATGGCGCGCGACAAAACGGTNGTCGCATCAAGGTGNGCAAACGACGCCGCCGGNGCCGGGTCAGTCANGTCATCNGCTGGCACATAAATCGCNTGCACAGACGTAATCGAGCCNTTGGTCGTNGTCGTGATGCGCTCCTGCAGCGCGCCCATATCGGTTGCCAATGTCGGCTGATAGCCCACAGCCGAAGGAATACGGCCCAAAAGCGCCGACACTTCCGAACCGGCTTGGGTGAAGCGGAAAATATTGTCGACAAAGAACAAAACGTCTTGGCCTTCGTCGCGGAAATTTTCGGCGACGGTCAGGCCGGTCAGCGCCACACGCGCGCGCGCGCCGGGCGGTTCGTTCATCTGGCCGTAAACAAGCGCACATTTCGAGCCCTCACCGCCTTTTTCGATATTCACGCCGCTTTCGACCATTTCCCAATAAAGGTCGTTACCTTCGCGCGTGCGCTCGCCGACACCGGCAAACACCGAATAGCCGCCATGCGCTTTGGCGATGTTGTTAATCAGTTCCATAATCAGCACGGTCTTGCCAACACCGGCACCCCCGAACAGGCCGATTTTACCGCCCTTGGCGTAAGGTGCCAGAAGGTCGACCACTTTAATGCCCGTGACAAGCAGTTCGGATTCGGTCGACTGCTCGACAAATTCCGGCGCTTCTTGGTGAATGGCGCGCGTCTCGTCCGCACCGATGGGGCCGGCTTCATCAATCGGCTCGCCGATCACATTGATGATGCGGCCCAATGTTTTTTCGCCCACCGGAACAGAAATAGCAGTGCCCGTATCAGTCACAGCTTGGCCGCGAACAAGACCTTCGGTCGAGTCCATCGCAATGGTACGCACCGTGCGCTCTCCCAAATGCTGGGCAACCTCGAGAACCAGACGATTGCCGCCATTATCGGTTTCCAGCGCGTTCAGAATTTCCGGCAAGGTGCCGTCAAACTGGACATCCACAACGGCGCCAATAACTTGCGCGATTTTGCCATTTCCTGCTGTTTTCTGCTCTGCCATTTTCTCTTCCTCAATTTGCCTTCTGCTCAGTCCGGATTANAGNGCTTCCGCCCCGGAGATAATTTCAATCAGTTCTTTGGTGATTTGTGCCTGGCGCGACCGGTTATAGGTGATGGTCAGACTGTCAATCATTTCGCCGGCATTGCGCGTGGCGTTATCCATCGCGCTCATGCGCGCGCCCTGCTCGCTGGCGGCGTTTTCCAGAAATGCCCGCAAGATTTGGATGGCAATATTGCGCGGCAATAGCGCATCCAGAATTTCGGTTTCTTCCGGCTCATAATCATAGGCCGCGCCACCAAGTTCAGGTGTTTCGGCATCTTCGATTTGCGCCGGAATGAGTTGCAGCGCGGTCGGCACTTGCGAAATCACCGACTGATAGGCCGAATAAAAAAGCGTGCAGACATCAAACGCGCCGGTTTCAAAGTCTTCCAGCACTTGTGTTGCAATGCTCTGGGCTTCGGTGAAACCCACCGATTTGAGCCCCTGATAGCTGACNGGCGCAAGCANCTCATCGGCATAATTGCGCTTCAAAATATCGTAGCCCTTGCGCCCGACGCACAAAATCTTGACGGTTTTGCCTTGNGCTTTCAANGCTTCGGTCTGCTCGCGCGCCATGCGCGCAATCGAGGCGTTAAACCCGCCGCACAAGCCGCGTTCGGCTGTAGCAACAATCAGCAAATGGGTTTTATCCGACCCCGTGCCCGCCAGAAGACGCGGCGCGCCTTCCTGATCGGCAACACCGGCGGCCAGATTTGCCAAAACCGCGCTCATGCGGTCAGCGTAAGGGCGCGCGGCTTCGGCGGCTTCCTGCGCGCGGCGCAATTTGGACGCGGCAACCATCTGCATGGCGCGGGTGATTTTCTGCGTCGCCTGCACGCTTGCAATCCGGTTACGAAGTTCTTTCAACGAAGCCATGCTGGCGTCCTACCTCTTTATTGTCCTGCTTCGCGTCTCAGGCAAAACTGCCTGCATAGGCGTCNACAATGTCTTTCAACGCAGCCTCGGTGGTGTCAGACAGCGCTTTTTCGGCGCGGATTGCATCCAAAACCTCGGCGTGCTTGGTGTGCACGGTTTCCAAAAGCCCTTGTTCAAAACGCCCAACATCGGATGTCTGAACGGCGTCGAGATAGCCGTTCACGCCGGCATAAATCACCACAACCTGCTCTTCCACTTTCAGCGGCGAAAACTGCGCCTGCTTTAACAATTCGGTCAAACGCTCGCCGCGGCGCAGCAATTGCTGTGTCGCCGCATCAAGGTCGGAACCAAACTGGGCAAAGGCGGCCATTTCGCGATATTGCGCCAGCTCACCCTTAATTTTACCCGCCACCTGTTTCATGGCCTTGATTTGCGCCGATGAGCCCACACGCGACACCGACAGACCGACATTCACCGCCGGGCGAATGCCTTGATAGAACAGATCGGTTTCAAGAAAGATCTGCCCATCGGTGATCGAGATCACATTGGTCGGAATATAGGCCGACACGTCATTGGCTTGGGTTTCGATAATCGGCAGGGCGGTCATCGAACCGGCACCAAAATCATCGTTCATTTTGGCCGCGCGCTCCAACAGGCGCGAATGCAGGAAGAACACATCTCCCGGATAGGCTTCGCGCCCCGGCGGGCGGCGCAGCAGCAGAGACATCTGCCGATAGGCCACGGCCTGTTTCGACAAATCATCATAGGTGATGAGCGCGTGCATGCCATTGTCGCGGAAATATTCGCCCATTGTGCAACCGGTAAACGGAGCCAAAAACTGCAGCGGCGCGGCTTCTGAGGCGGTGGCCGCGACGACAATCGAATATTTCAGCGCGTCATTTTCTTCCAGCGTCTTGACGATTTGCGCCACCGTCGAGCGCTTCTGGCCGATGGCGACATAAACGCAGTAAAGCTTCGCGCTTTCGTCATCGCCTTCATTGATGGCTTTCTGGTTCAAAATCGCGTCAATGGCGATGGCGGTTTTACCGGTTTGGCGGTCACCAATAATCAGTTCGCGCTGGCCGCGACCGATCGGGATCAGCGCATCCACCGCTTTCAGGCCCGTCTGCATCGGCTCGTGCACGGATTTGCGCGGAATAATGCCGGGGGCTTTGACGTCCACTTTTTTATGCGCGTCGGCTTCGATGGGGCCCTTGCCGTCCAACGGATTGCCGAGCGGGTCAACAACGCGGCCCAAAAGCCCCTTGCCGACCGGCACNCTCACAATATCGCCGGTTCGTTTAACCGTATCGCCTTCGCGAATTTCGCGGTCGGAACCAAAAATCACGACGCCGACATTGTCTTCTTCCAAATTGAGGGCCATGCCGCGGACGCCGCCTGGAAACTCAACCATTTCACCCGCCTGCACATTGTCGAGGCCGTAAATACGCGCAATGCCGTCACCGACCGACAGAACCTGGCCGATTTCCGACACTTCGGCTCTTTGGTCGAAACCTTTGATCTGTTCTTTCAAAATCGAAGAAATTTCGGAAGCTTTAATATCCATCAGTGGGCCTCATTCATGGCGGTTTTAAGAGAGTTAAGTTTGGTGCGGAGCGAACCGTCGATCATGCGGCTGCCGATTTTGACAACCACGCCGCCCAAAAGGTCGGCATCTGTGCGGGTTTCTACCGTGACGGTTTTTCCAAAATGTGATTTGAGCTGTTCGGTGAGCGCGGCGATCTGCCCGTCATCCAGCGCGCTGGCAGAAGCAATTTCGGCCACCATTTCATCGCGCGCGCCGGCTACCAGCGCGGCATATTGGCGGGCCATTTCGGACAGCGCCATGGAGCGCCGGTTTTGCACCACCAGCGCGACAAAATTCCGGAAAAGCTGGTGTGAATCGGCTTGGACGAGCAATGCGCCCAGCGCAGCACCTTGTTCCTCGGCGGTGATAACCGGACTGCGTACAAGATTTTGTAAATCCGCGTTTTCATCCAGCAAGACCTTGAAACCGGCCACATTCGCATGGATGCGCTGCTGGTCGCTTTCGGGCAATTCGTTCATGAGATCGAACAAGGCCGCAGCATACCGGCCAGCAATCCCGCTGATGACGCTTTCATGTGCCGACAAAAGAAAAATCCCGTAATTGGCTGCAGGTTCCGGCTCAAATGCCGCCCGCAGGATGACAAGAAATCTGACGAAAACACGCGCGGTTCCGCCTGTTCATGGGTGATGGGATATCACGTCATTCCACCCCTTGCAACACCCCATATCGCATTGTGCACATTGTCAAAAAACCTGCCCTGAACCAGCCGCAAATAGCACTCCAAAAAGCCAGCTAGAGAAAGGTATATGGGTCAATATCGACCGAAATCCGTATGCTTCCGCGCCGTGGTGCCGTATTCAGCCACTGGCTGATAAAGGCCTGCAAGGGCGCTTGGCGGCTGGCTTTCAGCAGAAATCTGAAGCGATAGCGGTCACGAATGCGCGAAATTGGCGCAGGCGCGGGCCCCAGCACGCGCACTTGTTCATGGTGCGGGGTTTTGCGCGCCAGATCCGTGACAAAGGCAAGCCCCTCCTGCTGGTCGGTCGCCGATACGATAATCGCGCCAAGCCGCCCGAAAGGTGGCATGGCGGCTTGTTCGCGCGCATCCGCCTCGCGCTCCAAAAACGCATCGCGGTCGCCCGAAACCAGCGCCTGCAAAACCGGATGGTCGGGCATGTGGGTCTGCAAGAGCGCCCGCCCGCCAGAAGTTTCGCGGCCAGCGCGACCGGCAACTTGCGACAACATTTGATAGGTGCGCTCGGCGGCGCGCAAATCGCCATTGCCCAGCCCCAGATCGGCGTCGACCACGCCGACAAAACTGAGCTTGGGGAAATGATGTCCCTTGGCGACAATCTGCGTGCCGACGATAATGTCGACCCCGCCTTCGGCAATCAGCTTGATAGTCTCGCGAATACCGGCCACCCCGCCGACATGGTCAGAGGACAAAATCGCGGTTCTGGCTTCTGGAAACCGCGCGGTCACTTCCTCGGTGATGCGCTCGACCCCCGGCCCGCAGGCCACCAGTTCATCGGCGGCTCCGCAACTGTCGCAAACCTCCGGCGTCGGGCGCGTGTGCCCGCAATGGTGACACTCAAGCTGACGGCGGAAGCGATGTTCCACCATCCACGCATCGCAATTCGGGCAGTCATAGCGATGACCACATGCGCGGCATATGGTTAACGGGGCATAGCCGCGCCGGTTCAAAAACAACAGCGCCTGTTCGCCGCGCTCCAAAGCCGCCTCGACAGCCATTGCGATTTGCGGCACCAGCCAGGTGCCGCGCGCGGGCGGATTGGCGCGCATATCGACCANTTCAATATCGGGTAATTCGCCCATGCCGTGGCGCGCGCCAAGACGGTGCGCCTGATAACGCCCTTGGCGGGCATTGACGAAAGTTTCCAGCGAGGGCGTGGCTGAAGACAAAATGACCGGACAGCCCGTGAGCTGCGCGCGGACAATCGCCATGTCGCGGGCATTGTAGACCACGCCGTCTTCCTGCTTGAAGCCGCCATCATGTTCTTCATCGACAATAATGACACCCAAATCCGACCAAGGCAGAAAAAGCCCCGAGCGCGCGCCGACCAGCACCGGTACGCGATTTTCCGAGACGGCGCGCCATGTGCGGCGGCGCTCGGCGGGCGTCAGGCCAGAATGCCACAAGGCGGGCTCGCACCCAAAGCGGCGCTCAAAGCGCGCCAGAAATTGCGCCGTCAGCGATATTTCCGGCAGCAAAATAAGCGCTGGCCTGTCGGCTTCAAGCGCGCGCGCAATCGCTTCGAAATAAACTTCCGTTTTGCCCGAGCCAGTGACCCCGTCCAGCACATGCACGCCGAAATCTTGTTGTTTGACGGCATCGGCCAGCGCTGTGGCGACGCTTTCTTGGTCGGGCGTTAACGCGAGGCGGGCCAAATTCGGATCGGGCCGAGGGCCGGTCAAAGACGCCTCAAGCGCAATTTTTTGCAAGGCACCGGCCTCAAACAGTCCCTTGATAACCGAAGCCGAAACCGCGGCCAGACGCGCAAGCTCTGTGGCTGGCAGGGGCGGTGTCTCCTGCATGACATCCAGAACGCGTTGGCGCGCGGGTGTCATGCGGTCGGGCAAAGCGCCGGTGGCCTGATAGCCGAAAACGGGTTTTTCCGGCNCGAATGCGGCGGGCACGCGCATGACCTGGCGNAAAACCAGCCCNGGCGGGGCGAGAACATAAGCCGCAACCCAGTCGACAAATTGCATGAGCGGGTCGGCCAAGCCCGGCGCATCGAGGCGCGCCAGCACCGACTTCAGCTTGGCCGGTGCGACATCACCCGCCCCCGGCCCCCAAACGACGCCGTTCACCTGTCGCGGGCCCAGCGGCACGCGCACAAAATCGCCGCGCGCCAGTTCCAAACCCTGCGGCACGGCATAGTCATACGGCCCCGGCAGAGCGAGGGGAATCAATACGCTGACACTTTGCATGTCAGCACTGTCCCGCATGGGCAAATGAAAGGCAAGCCGACGCGCTCCCGCAATAAATAAGGCAAGCCGACGCGCTGCCACAAAATTCTGTAACCGTGCGGCTTGCGCTGATACACTAGCCGCCACGCAAAGTTTGAGGTGCATGGTTATGAAATTTTTTGTCGATAGCGCGGATATTGAAGCGATTGCAGATCTGGCGGCAACCGGCATGGTTGATGGTGTTACCACCAACCCGTCGCTAGTCGCCAAATCCGGCAGGGATTTTAAAGAACTGATCGGCGAGATATGCCGCACCGTCAAAGGGCCGGTATCGGCCGAGGTTACGGCGACGGAGGCCGATGCCATGCTCGCCGAAGCCAAAGAACTGGCCGCGATTGCCGACAATGTCTGCATCAAGGTGCCGCTGACATGGGACGGGTTGCGCGCCACGCGCGCGCTGGCCGATATGGGCCGGCAGGTCAATGTCACTTTGTGTTTTTCGGCCAACCAAGCCCTGCTCGCCGCCAAAGCCGGTGCTGCGTTCATCTCGCCCTTTGTCGGCCGGCTCGATGATATCGGCTCTGATGGCATGGCGCTGATTTCGGACATTCGCCAGATTTATGACAATTACCCCGAACTCGAAACCGAGATCCTTGTGGCATCGGTGCGCTCGCCCGAGCATATTCGCCAATCCGCCCTCATCGGTGCCGATGTCGCCACGCTGCCGCCGGAGGTTTTGCGTAGCCTCATTAATCATCCGCTTACGGATAAGGGGCTTGCCGCATTTCTGGCCGACTGGCAGAAAACAGGACAATCCATCACCTGATGTCAAACACGCCCCAGTTCAACGCGACACCGGATTTGCAAAAGCAATGCGGCATGTGGCTGGAGAGTTTGACCGTCGAAAACCGTTTGAGCCCGCACACGGTCGCCAGCTATGCGCGCGACCTCGCGCAATTTCTCGACTTTTTGGCCGACCATTATGCCCACCCCCCAGCGCTGGCGGATATGTCGGCACTGCAACTTGCTGATTTGCGGGCATTTCTCGCTGCGCGACGGCGAACCGGCGCACAAAGCCGGTCGCTGAACCGCTCGGTTTCGGGCTTGCGTAATTTTGCCCGCTTTCTGGAACGCCGCGACACGCCGGTAAGTCCGGCCTTCAACCTACTGAGCCTGCCAAAACAACCGCGCAGCCTGCCGCGTCCGGTCGCCCAAAATGATGCGCTGGCAATGATTAGGCTGGCGCTGGAAANCGCCGNGGATGTGTGGGTCGGCCAACGCGACGCCGCGCTTTTATGCCTGTTATATGGTGCGGGCTTGCGCGTGTCCGAAGCGCTTCAGCTTGACGTTGAAAACCTGCCACNCGGCCAAGACCAAGCACTCCGCATTCGCGGCAAGGGCAATAAGGAACGCCAAGTTCCCCTGCTGCCAGTGGTGCGCCAGACGCTTGATGATTATATGCGCGCGGCACCTTTTGGCTTTGCGCCGCAAGACCCNGTTTTTCGCGGCAAACGNGGTGGNCGNCTGTCGGCGCGCCAAGCCCAGATGACGGTTGCGGGCNTGCGNCNNGCGCTGGGNCTTGCCGACACCGTTACCCCGCACGCCTTACGCCACAGCTTTGCCAGCCATCTTCTGGCCGCCGGTGGCGATTTGCGTACCATNCAGGAATTGCTGGGCCATAGCCAGCTGAGTTCAACACAGATTTATACGGAAGTTGACGCGACTACCTTGCGCNATGTCTATGACAAAGTGCATCCGCGCGCGCGAAATTCGCAAAGCTAACTCACATATGGAGCGCGCGGTCTTCCACNGCAAGNGCGGCCTCTTTCACGGCCTCGGTCAGTGTCGGGTGCGCGTGGCAAGTGCGGGCAATATCTTCNGCGCTGGCCGAAAACTCCATNGCAATGGCAGCCTCGGCAATCATGTCGCCNGCNTGNGCNCCNANAATATGCACGCCCAAAACGCGGTCGGTNNCGGCATCGGCGAGAATTTTCACAAAGCCATCCGTGGTGTTGTTTACTTTTGCGCGGCCATTNGCCGTGAACGGAAATTTGCCAATGCGATAGTCAANGCCGTCTGCTTTCAATTCTTCTTCATTACGNCCCACCCAAGCCAATTCGGGCGCGGTGTAAATCACGCNGGGGATAACGTCATAATTAACATGCGCGGCNTGGCCCGCCAGCNTTTCGGCCAAGGCNACGCCTTCGTCTTCGGCCTTATGCGCCAGCATCGGCCCGCTAATGACATCGCCNATCGCGTAAATGCCAGCCACGGAGGTTTTAAAATGCCCATCGGTTTCAATGCGGCCATAATCNTCGCGCGCCACNCCGAGNGCCTCCAGACCAAGGCCTTCTGTATGCGCCCGCCGCCCGATTGCCACCAGCACGCGGTCGGCGNTTAGNGTCGTTTCTTCNCCTTCTCCCGATGCGGGAGCCAGCGTAATTTTGGCGGAAGCTTTCAAGGCTTTCACGCCGGTTACTTTTTGGCCGAGCATGAAATNAATGCCCTGTTTTTTCAAAACGCGCTGAAAATTTTTGGCAAGCTCGGCATCAACACCGGGCGTGATGCGGTCGAGAAATTCCACCACCGTCACCTCGGCNCCCAAACGCCGCCAGACCGAACCCAATTCAAGCCCGATAATACCAGCCCCGACAATGACCAAATGCTTGGGCACGCTGTCAAAGGCAAGCGCGCCAGTGGACGAGACAATGCGCTCTTCATCAATCTCAACGCCCGGCAATGGCGTCACNTCAGAACCGGTCGCCAGCACNATATGGTCGGCGCNGAGCGTGCGCGTGCCGCCATCGAGCAGNGCCACTTCCACCTCGCCCGGGCGGNTCAATTGGGCATTGCCNAANATTTCTGCAACGCCGTTTTTCTTCATCAAAAACGTGACGCCTTGNGTGTTGCCGTCAACGCCGCGCTGCTTATAGTCCATCATTTTNTCGAGATCGAGTTTCACCTTGCCCGTTTGAATGCCCATATCTTCGCTGTGGCGGGTNTCGTCAAACACTTCCGAGGCGTGCAACAGCGCCTTGGAGGGAATGCACCCGATATTCAAACAGGTGCCGCCCGGGGCACCNCGCTTGTCGATACACNCAACGCGCATGCCCAATTGGGCGGCGCGCAGGGCGCACACATANCCGCCCGGCCCTGCACCGATGACAATCANGTCNAACCGGTCTTCNGTATTTTGCGNCANGTCTTCGGTATCTTGCGACATGNGAGATCCTTTTGGCTGTGCCGGTTATATATCCAGAAGCAGGCGCTCNGGCGCCTCCAGCGNTTCCTTCACNCGNACCAGAAACGTNACGGCTTCCTTGCCATCCACAATCCGGTGGTCATAGGACAATGCCAGATACATCATCGGGCGCACTTCCACCTGACCATTGACGACCATGGGGCGTTCTTGAATNTTGTGCATGCCCAGCACGCCCGATTGCGGCAGGTTCAAAATCGGCGTCGACATGAGCGAGCCATACACCCCGCCATTGGATACGGTGAATGTGCCGCCTTGCAAATCTTCGATAGCCAGCNTGCCNTCNCGGGCTTTTTGCCCGAAATCGCCAATCGTCTGTTCAATCTGGGCCANTCCCATTTCTTGCACATCGCGCAAAACCGGCACCACCAGCCCTTTTGCCGTGCCCACGGCAATGCCCATATTCACATAGTTTTTATAGATTATTTCGTCGCCGCTAATTTCGGCATTAACGGCGGGAATTTCGTGCAGCGCGGTCACGCAGGCGCACACAAAAAAGCTCATAAAGCCTAGACGCACGTCATATTTTTTCTCAAACAGGTCTTTATATTCCGAACGCAGCTGCATCAGCGCGCTCATATCCACTTCGTTGAAAGTGGTCAATTGCGCCGCCGTGTTTTGCGATTCCTTCAACCGACGCGCAATGGTCTGGCGCAGGCGGGTCATTTTGACCCGCTCCTCGCGCGCGCTTTGGTCGGCGCTGGCCGGACGCGCGCTCTGGGCGGCTGGTGTTTGGGGAGCCTGTACTGGAGCTTGTGCAGGGGGTGCTTGCCCCGACACGGCGGCCAGCACATCACCCTTGGTCAAGCGACCATCCTTGCCGGTCGCCACAATATCGGCTGGCGACAGCCCGTGTTCACTAACCAGACGGCGCACGGAAGGGGCCAACGCATCGCTTTGAGTAGGCGTGGGAGCTGGTTCAGGCGCAGCCATTGGTGTTTCGGGNGCTGGCGCAGCCTTTGGTGCAGGCNCAGCCTTTGGTGCAGGCGCAGCGGCNTTGGCGTCAGCATCTATTGACCCCAGCAGCGCGCCGACTTCCACCGTTGCGCCTTCTTCGAACAAAATCTCTTCCAGAACACCAGCACTTTGGGCCGGCACTTCAATCGTCACCTTGTCGGTTTCAAGTTCGCAAAGCGGCTCGTCCATTGACACCGGCTCGCCCGGTTTTTTATACCATTGTGCAATTGTCGCTTCGGTGACGGACTCACCCAGCGTTGGCACTCTGATTTCACTTGCCATATTTGGCTCTCCTCGCCTAGCCGATCGGGTCTTGTAATGCGTGTTGCAATAATCTGTCGCGCTCGACCATGTGACGGCTCATAAGGCCAGTCGCGGTGGAAGCCGCCGCCGCGCGGCCTGCGTAAACGGCCCGCTTATGCTTGGCACCCAACGTCGTCAGCACATGCTCAATCTCAGGCTCAACAGATGTCCACGCGCCCATATTTCGGGGTTCTTCCTGACACCAGACAAATTCCGCATGGTCATAAGCTTCCAGTTCGGCCAATAATGGCCCTGCCGGAAACGGATAAAGCTGTTCCAGACGCAAAATATACACATCATCAATGCCCGCGGCCTCGCGCGCCTCCAGCAGGTCATAATAAACCTTGCCCGAACACATTACCACGCGCCGGATATTCTTGGCCGGTTTCAACCCACCCCCAAGGCGCGCATCCAAATCATCCCACAAAACGCGGTGGAAGGTGGAGCCGGTTTCCATTTCAGCCAGTTTCGAGACACATTTTTTATGCCGCAACAGCGATTTGGGCGTCATCAGCACCAGCGGCTTGCGGAAAGGCCGGTTGAGCTGGCGGCGTAGAATATGGAAGTAATTGGCCGGCGTTGTGCAATTTGCCACTTGCATGTTTTCTTCCGCGCAAGACTGCAAATATCGCTCAAGCCGCGCCGAACTATGTTCGGGCCCCTGCCCCTCATAGCCATGCGGCAATAGCAGAACAAGGCCCGACATACGCAGCCATTTAATCTCGCCCGACGAGATAAACTGGTCGATAATCACCTGCGCGCCATTGGCGAAATCGCCAAATTGGGCTTCCCATAAAACCAGCGCGTTCGGCTCGGCCAGACTGTAGCCATATTCAAANCCCAAAACCGCCTCTTCCGACAGCATCGAATTGACCACCTCAAACGGGGCTTGGTCGTCGGTAATATATTTAAGCGGCTTGAAACGCCGCTCGGTTTCCTGATCGATCCACACCGAATGGCGCTGCGAGAAGGTGCCGCGCTCGCTGTCTTGGCCTGACAGACGCACCGGATAGCCTTCCAACATAAGCGAACCGAAAGCCAGCGCCTCGGCCGTTGACCAGTCGATAGCCTCGCCGGTTTCAAACATCTGCTTTTTCGCCTTGAGCTGGCGCACCAGCGCGCGATGCAGGTTAAAACCGTCGGGNGTTTTCGTCAGGCGGGCGCCGACCTGTTGCAGCATTTCTTTCGANACNCCAGTATCGCCGCGCACGAAATCATCNGCNTTTTTCTTTTCAAGGCCNGACCATTTGCNGTCCAACCAGTCNGCCTTNTTNGGCTTAAACGTNTTGGCCGCCTCAAANGCATCNTCNAGNACNTGGCGNTAATTGGCCGCCGCCNCGTCAACNTCNGCCTGCGACAGGACNCCNTCTTCNACCAGCNGNCGNCCATATTTGGTGACNACNGTCTCGTGCGTTTTGATTTTGGCGTACATGTGNGGCTGGGTAAACGCCGGCTCGTCNCCCTCATTNTGCCCGTNNCGGCGATAGCAGAACATATCAATGACGACNGGTTTCAAAAATTTCTGGCGNAACTCGGTNGCNACTTTNGCGGCGTGTACNACNGCCTCTGGGTCATCGCCATTAATGTGGAAAATCGGCGCTTCGACCATTTTTGCCACATCAGACGGATAGGGCGAGGAACGCGAAAACCGCGGATTCGTGGTAAAGCCGATTTGGTTGTTCACGATGACATGAATGGCCCCACCCGATTTATGCCCGATGAGCCCGGAAAGGCCGAAACATTCCGCGACAATGCCTTGTCCGGCAAAGGCGGCATCCCCGTGCAGAAGAAGCGGGATGACGGTGCTCCGGTCGGCCATGCCGCGCGGGTCGGTCTTGAACTGGTCCTGCTTGGCGCGCGCCTTGCCCAGCACAACCGGGTCGACTGCTTCCAAATGTGAGGGGTTTGCCGTCAACGACAAATGCACCTTATTGCCGTCAAATTCGCGGTCGGATGACGCGCCCAAATGATATTTGACATCGCCCGAGACCTCAATTTCATCCGGATTAGATGAGCCGCCCTTAAACTCATGGAACAGCGCGCTGAACGGTTTTGCCATCACATTGGTCAAGACATTGAGGCGGCCGCGATGCGGCATGCCGAGCACAATCTCGCGCACGCCCAGATTGCCACCGCGCTTGATGATTTGCTCCAACGCGGGCACCACAGCTTCGCCACCATCGAGCCCGAACCGCTTGGTGCCAGTATATTTTACGTCGATAAATTTCTCCAGCCCTTCGGTTTCAACGAGCTTTTGGAAAATTGCCCGCTTGCCTTCGTGGGTAAAAACAATTTCCTTGTCCGGCCCTTCGACACGCTCTTGCAACCAAGCCTTTTCTTCGGGGTCGGAAATATGCATGAACTCGATCGCCAGCGTGCCGCAATAGGTGCGGCGCAAAATCTCGACCATTTCACGAATGGTCGCGGTTTCCAGACCCAGCACATTGTCGATGAAAATCGGCCGGTCGAAATCTTCTTCCGTAAAGCCGTAAGAAGTGGGGTCAAGTTCGGGATGCGACGAGGGCGGCTCCAGCCCGAGCGGGTCCAAATTGGCCGCCAGATGACCGCGAAAACGATAGGCGCGGATCATCATAATCGCGCGCACACTGTCCAGCGTAGCCGCGCGCACGGCCTGTTCATCCGCGCCCGTCATGCGCGCCGAAATCTTGTCGCCCAATGCTGCTTGGTTGGGCGTGTCGACCGGCCAGTTTCCATCCAGCACAGCCGTCATTTCACCATTGACGACCGGCGGCCAGTCGGCGCGTTGCCACGACGGGGCTTGGGGGCTCACATCNGNCGAACCACCATCTGCGCCATTTTCCAGATTGGCNAAATAGTCGCGCCAGCTTTCGCCCAGCGCGGGATCGTTGTTTTTATAGCGGGTATATTGCTGTTCGAGGTAATGCGCGTTGGCACCATCAAAATGCCCGGATAATTCGAGAGGATTTTCACTCGCTCCATGCGACGGCGTGCGCGCCATAACTTACCCCTTTGAGCCTCACTAGTGACCACAGCTTAAACGAAAAAAATGCCTAACAGCAATCTTAATCGGTAGTGGCAATCAGCCCTTTAACACCTCAACCAACGTCTTACCAAGTGCGGCTGGTGACGGCGAAACTGTGACACCCGCTGAACGCATAGCTTCCATTTTGTCTTCCGCGCCACCTTTGCCGCCCGCGATAATCGCACCGGCATGCCCCATGCGCCGCCCCGGAGGGGCCGTGACGCCTGCGATGAAGCCGACGACGGGTTTTTTCACCTTGGAGGCTTTCAAAAACTCAGCCGCTTCTTCTTCCGCCGAACCGCCAATTTCGCCGATCATGATTATCGATTGGGTTTCATCATCGCCCAGAAACATATCCAGACAATCAATGAAGTTTGTGCCGTTCACCGGATCACCGCCAATGCCAATACAGGTCGACTGGCCGAGCCCTGCCGCGGTTGTTTGCGCCACAGCCTCATAAGTCAGCGTGCCCGAGCGCGACACAATGCCGACCGAGCCTCGATTGTGAATATGGCCGGGCATGATGCCGATTTTACATTCGCCCGGGGTTATAACGCCCGGACAATTCGGGCCCACCAGCCGAGTGGTTGAGCCTTGCAGTGCNCGTTTGACGCGGATCATATCCGTAACGGGAATGCCCTCAGTNATGCAGACCGCAAGCTCGATACCGGCATCAATGGCNTCCAAAATGGCATCGGCGGCAAAAGGCGGNGGCACATAAATCGCGCTCGCCGTTGCGCCCGTGGCAGCAACCGCANCGCCCACNGTGTCAAAAACCGGCAGATTGAGATGGGTTTGCCCGCCCCGACCGGGCGTTACGCCGCCGACAAGCTGNGTGCCGTAAGCCACAGCCTGTTCGGAGTGGAACGTGCCTTGCGAGCCGGTGAAACCCTGACAGATTACTTTGGTGTCTTTATTGACCAGAACCGACATTATGATGCCTCCTTCACNGCGGCGACGATTTTTTCCGCCGCATCATCCAGATCATCAGCCGGAATAATCGTCAGGCCGGACTCGGACAGAATTTTCTGGCCCANCTCGACATTCGTGCCCGCCANTCGCACGACCAGCGGCACGGCAAGCTGGGTTTCGCGCGCCGCCGCCACAACGCCTTCAGCGATGACATCGCAGCGCATAATGCCGCCAAAAATATTGACCAATATGCCTTCAACATTGTCATCCGACATNATGATTTTGAACGCTTCGGTCACTTTTTCCTTGGTGGCACCGCCGCCAACATCCAGAAAATTGGCCGGTTCTGCGCCATAAAGCTTGATGATATCCATGGTCGCCATGGCAAGCCCGGCGCCATTGACCATGCAGCCGATCGTGCCGTCCAGCTTGATATAGCTGAGATCAAACTCCGAGGCTTTGACCTCGGCCGGGTCTTCTTCGGCCAGATCGCGCAATTCCATAATATCGTTATGGCGATACAGCGCATTACTGTCGAAATTCACCTTGGCATCGAGGCAAATCAGATCGCCCGCACCGGTTACAACCAGCGGGTTAATCTCTAAAAGCGACATGTCTTTTTCAACAAAGGCGCGGTAGAGATTGGCAATCAGAGCGTTTGCCTGCTTCAACTGATCGCCCTCAAGCCCCAGCGCAAAAGCGATCTGGCGCCCGTGATGGCCGGAAATGCCACCGGCGGGATCAACGTCAATCGTCATAATTTTTTCCGGCGTCTGCGCCGCCACTTCCTCAATGTCCATGCCGCCTTCGGTTGAGGCGATGAAGGAAATGCGCGATGTCGCGCGGTCGACCAGCGCAGACAGATAAAGTTCGCGGGCGATATCAGAACCGTCCTCGACATAAATGCGGCCTACTTCGCGACCCTCAGGCCCGGTCTGATGCGTGATAAGCGTCATGCCCAGCATGCGGGTGGCTTCTTCGCGAACTTCGTCCAGCGATTTGACGACTTTGACGCCGCCGCCCTTGCCGCGACCGCCGGCGTGGATCTGTGCTTTGACCACCCATACCGGGCCGCCAAGCTCTTCGGCCGCCTTGACCGCTTCATCGGGTGTGAAAGCCACATGGCCGCGCGGCACGGGCACCTGATAGGCCCCAAGTACTTGCTTGGCCTGATATTCGTGAATATTCATGGAAACCCCTCACAGAACTGATCGGATAGGGCTTAAACCTAAACCAGCGTCAAGGCCATCTCAACCCAAAACAGCCCTTTAAACTGGCAAATTTCTAATTGCCGGAAATTTCAATAATGCCCGGCCCATCGCCCGTTTTTGGCGGCAGGGTGATACGCATGCCGTCATCCGACATCACCGCCCCTTGCGGGCGCACATCCCTCACGCCGCGCATGAAAATGCGCGCGGCAATGGCATTTGGCGGCGGTGGCGCGAGATGGTTAAACACCAATGTGTCGACATTGGCGGCATTGGCAATTTCCGCGGCCTCGACAGGCGTCGTGTGATAATCCAGCGTGTCGGTCAAAAGTTTGGACAGCGCATCAACTTCGGCCGCGTCCAGTGCATCCGTGATGGCCTTCACCAATTGCGGCTGCAAAACTTCGTGGATCAAAACATCGGCGTTTTGTGCCGCCGCAGCAAGCCTGTTGCTTTTTTTCGTGTCACCGCTGATCACCACCGAGCGGCCACGATAATCAAAGCGATAGCCATAGGCTGGCGTGATCGGCGGATGCGGCACGGTGAAGGCGGAAATTTTCAGCCCGTCTTCTTCGTAAATCGTAACCGAGCCGGTTTCCGGCGCATCGATGGCACGCGCGCGCAGTCCGGCATTGGCGGGCGGCAGCACGGCCATGCCGTGATGGGCGACGCGGTAGCCATAATCAAGCCCGTAAGCCATGTTGAACCCGTCGACCACCTGGTCGATGCCCGGCCCGCCATAAACGTCCAGCTTGCTTGGGCGCCCGCGCACCCAGCTTGCCAGATGCATCTCGCCCAGCGCGGATAGGTGGTCGGAATGAAAATGCGTGAGCAACACGGCGTTGAGGCGACCCATCGGCAGGCCGATTTCATTGGCACGCGCCGCAGAACGCGCGCCCGCATCAACGATGAAAAATTTATCACCGGCAAAAACACCAATGCATTGCTGCGCGCGCGGNCCATTGCCCATTGGGGATGCCGTGCCGCAAAAAGCAACTTCCAGATTGTCACCGCCCCAGTCATCGACAAGACCGGCCACGACATTGTTTTGCACGCCAATGGCAACCAGACGGTCTTGCAAGGCTTCGCTGTTTCGCACAGCCACCATTGCGACCACAGCCAGAACAAGGGCACAAGCCCCGATCCATCCAAAGAGTTTAAGTGCTTTTCGCAACATTTTTCTCTCCATCCGATTGAAATCCAACGGACANCATTATGACATAAATAATGCCATAAAAAAACAGAAAGGGCGCTGCGATGCGCGCCTACTTCAATTTCGGGTCAATTTTGCGGCAGGCATCTAGCAAGCCCTGAACGGCTTTGACGGATTTGCGGAAACCGGCGCGTTCATCGGCATCGAGCTTGATCTCGACCACGCGCTCCACGCCCTTTTCGCCAATCACCACGGGCACACCGACATAAATATCTTTCTGGCCGTATTCGCCGTTCAGATGCGCGGCGCATGGCAGAACGCGCTTTTGGTCTTTCAGATAGGCTTCCGCCATTTCAATGGCCGAGGCCGCTGGTGCATAAAACGCCGAGCCGGTTTTCAGCAAAGCCACAATTTCTGCGCCGCCATCGCGCGTGCGTTGCACAATTTGGTCAATGCGCTTCTGGGTGGTCCATTTCATTTTCACCAGATCCGGCAGCGGAATGCCGGCTACGGTCGAATAGCGCACGGACGGCACCATTGTGTCGCCATGGCCGCCCAGCACAAAGGCTGATACGTCGCGCACCGAGACGTTGAATTCTTCGGCCAGAAAATAGCGGAAGCGCGCCGCGTCCAGCACGCCGGCCATGCCCACCACTTTATTTTTCGGCAGGCCGGAAAATTTTTGCAGCGCCCAGACCATGGCATCCAGCGGGTTGGTGATGCAGATAACAAAGGCTTTGGGCGCATATTTTCTAATGCCCTCGCCAACCTGCCGCATGACTTTCAAATTAATCTCGATCAGGTCGTCGCGGCTCATGCCGGGCTTGCGCGGCACACCGGCGGTAACGACGACAACGTCGGCACCGCGAATGGCGCTGTAAGATTTCGTGCCTTTGAGCGCAGCGTCAAAGCCGCTAACGGGCGAGCTTTCGGCAAGGTCAAGCGCCTTGCCTTGCGGTATGCCGTCCACAATATCGAAAATGACAATGTCGCCAAGTTCCTTCAGGCCAGCAAGATGTGCGAGCGTCCCGCCAATCTGTCCGCCACCGATTAGTGCGATTTTTTTACGAGCCATAGTAAACCTTTCCCAATAGTGAGGCACGAAGCCGGAAATCCTGTTGCGACGTAGCGTGAAACGCGCGCAAATTCAAGCCCCCATACCCAGACTTCAAGTTCTTAATCACTCCGCCCCAGATGGGGAAGAACCAGATAATGTTGTGCCCGCATCTCCATCAGCCGCGAGACAGTGCGTTCAAATTCAAACGCCCCATCGCCCGCCGGATAAAGCGCGTCCGGCTCGCCATCAGCAGAAGCCACGAGTTTAACTTTATGTTCGTAGAGCGCATCAATCAGCGTAACAAAGCGCACCGCCTCATTGCGCTTATCGGAGCGAAGGCGGGGAATATTGTCGATAAACAGCGTGTGGAAATGTTGCGCCAGCGCGAGATAATCCGCCGCGCCTCTGGCCGCTACGCATAAATCATCGAAACTCAGCCGCGCAACACCACCCACGGCGCGCGGCACGGGCAAGTCGCGGCCTTTCAGCGCCAGCGTCACCGGCGTCGGGGCCACATGTCCGGTTAACTCGTCAAAACGCGCGTCGAGGTCGGCGCGCGCGCGCGGCCCGCACGGGCTGAACCAGATGGGTCGCGCCTGCAGACAGGCAAGGCGATAATCACGCGCGGCCATTAACTCGACAATATGCGTGCGCGCGTTCAACAAATCGATAAATGGCAGAAAACGATGCCGGTTCAGCCCGCCCTTATATAACTCACCCGGCGGGCGGTTGGAGGTGGCGACAACAACCACACCAAGGTCGAATAACAGCGTGAACAAGCGCCCCAAAATAGAAGCATCGGCAATGTCCTTGACCTGAAACTCGTCAAAGCACAAAAGCGTGGCTTCGCGCGCAATATCGCGCGCCACGCGCGGCATCGGGTCGCCGCTCTGGTCGGCTTTTTGGCGTATCGCGTGAATGCGCGCATGGGTTTCCTGCATGAAGGCGTGAAAATGCACGCGCCGCTTGGCTTTCATCGCCACTTTATCGAAAAACAAATCCATCAGCATCGACTTGCCGCGCCCGACCCCGCCATGCAGATAGAGCCCTTTGGGTGGGGCTTTAATCCCCAGCCCGAGACGACCCTTTAACGCCTGCCAGATTGACGGGCGGGTATACGCGCTTAAGCCGATGGCAAGCGCGTCCAGATGGACGAGCGCGTCGCGCTGGGCGGGATCGTCCTCGACGGCACCTCTATCCACCAGCTCTTGATAATGCGCCGCCAGAACGCCTATGGATGCGGTGTCACCCAAACCTGATACCCCCGAAATTTTTGCTGCCCGACTTTAGTCAGAGGCTAATCACGGGTCAATTGGTAGAGGTCAATGCGGGAGGGGATCAATTGGTAGAGGTCAATGAGAGAGCGGGTCACTGTCCGTCGACGAAGCGCGCGGAAAAAGCCAAGCCGCCAGTGCCGACGCCGCCAGTGCGCCGAAAATCTGCGCCAGCACAAATCCGGGCATGTCGACCGGCTGAATGCCGGAAAAACTGTCGGTAAAGCTGCGCGCCAGCGTCACGGCAGGATTGGCAAAACTTGTCGAGGCGGTAAACCAATAGCCCGCCGTAATATAAAGCCCGACCAGCATGGGCACAGCGTCTGGCCGGTGGCGCAAGCCGCCCAGAATAGTTGTGACGAGCCCGAATGTCGCCACGCCCTCGGCCAGCCATTGGCCGCTGCCCGTGCGCTCCTTTGTGCCCAACACCAGAAGCTCCATATCNAACATGGCNTGCGCCAGCGCNGTTCCNGCAACGNCACCGACGCATTGCACCACAACATAAAGTGCCAACAAGCTGGCGGTAAGCTCGCCGCGCNCAAAAAACACCAGACTGACGGNAGGGTTNAAATGCGCGCCCGATACCGGCCCCAATATNGTGATCAGCACATAAAGAATGGCACCGGTCGCAANNGTATTNCCCAAAAGCGCCACGGCGTCATTACCGCCGGCGAGCGCGGCCGCCATAATGCCGGAGCCGACAACGGTGCATACCAGNAACAGCGTGCCCAGCGCCTCGGCCAGCAAATGGCGCGTCATCGGCGNNCCTCGTCTGCAAGAAACCCNTCGAGACGTTTTTTGATCATGGCAAAAACCTCGCGGAAATGCGCCCGCACCGCGTCTTCGCTGCCCTGATATTTGGCCGGATCGGGAAACGGCCAATGCGCGGTTGCCGGATGACCCGGCCAGACCGGACAGGCTTCACCGGCGGCATTATCGCAGACCGTCACAATTTGGTGCATTTGTGGTGCGTCCGGCCCCGCAAATTCATNCCAGGANTTNGACCGATAGCCCGCATCNGGCAGGCCCAGCTCTTTNAGCGTCGCCAGNNCCATTGGATGCACCGCNCCAGNGGGCGTGGAACCGGCGCTGAACGCCTGCCACTGCCCGCCACTNGCGGCGTTCATATAGGCTTCGGCNAGNACCGAACGACAACTATTGCCGGTGCATAGAAACAGAATATTCTTCATCCAAGAATTTTTAGACCNNCCGTATNACAGTTTTGAGACGCAAGTTTGCGACNCAAGCCGGGGNGGATTAGACCTCGCGCTCTACCATCATTTTNTTGATTTCGGAAATGGCCTTGGCCGGAGACAACCCTTTCGGNCAGGCCTTGGCGCAATTCATAATGGTGTGGCAGCGGTAAACGCGGAACGGNTCTTCCAGATCGTCCAGCCGATCACCGGTTTTTTCGTCGCGGCTGTCGGCCANCCAGCGATAGGCTTGCAGCAATACCGCCGGGCCAAGATATTTGTCGGAATTCCACCAATAGCTGGGACATGATGTCGAGCAGCACGCNCATAAAATACACTCATAAAGCCCGTCAAGCTGTTCGCGGTCTTCGCGCGACTGGCGCCATTCGCTTTGCGGCTGCGGCGTGTCGGTTTTGAGCCATGGCTCAATCGAGGCATATTGCGCGTAAAGATTGGTCAAATCCGGCACCAAATCCTTGATAACCGGCATGTGCGGCAACGGATAAATGGTGATGTCGCCTTTGACATCATCCAGCCCCTTAGTGCAGGCCAGCGTGTTCTGACCGTCGATATTCATGGCGCAGGAGCCGCAAATCCCTTCGCGGCATGAGCGGCGAAAGGTCAGGGTCGAGTCGAGCTCGTTTTTGACCTTCAANAGCGCGTCCAGCACCATGGGCCCNCAATCATCGGCATCAAAAACATAGCTNTCGACGCGCGGATTTTCTTCATCATCCGGNTTCCACCGATANACCTTCAGTGTNCGCGGGGTTTTCAGCGTGCCTTCGGCGGTATGGGTCACGCCTTTTTTGACGCGCGAATTGGCCGGCAGTGCTATCTCAACCATCTCNATCCCCTAGTAAACGCGAGCTTTCGGCTCGATATATTTGACCTCATTGGTCAAGGTGTAATTATGAACCCCGCGATAGCCAATGGTGGCTTTGCCCTTGGCATCGACGTAAGCCAGCGTGTGCTTCATCCACTCTTCGTCATCGCGCTCGGGGTAATCCTCGCGCGCATGACCGCCGCGGCTTTCTTTGCGCGCACTAGCCCCCTCGACTGTGGCAATGGCCTGCACGATGAGATTGTCGAACTCCAGCGTTTCGAGCAAATCCGAATTCCAGATCAAAGAGCGGTCAGCAATGCCGATATCATCCATTGCATTAACGACTTTTTGCATCCGTTCGCAGCCTTCTTCCAGCACTTCGCCAGTGCGGAACACGGCGCAGTTTTCCTGCATGGCTTTTTGCATTTCCAGACGCAGTTCGGATGTGGGCGTGCTGCCATCGGCGGTGCGGAAACGCTCCAAACGCGCCACGGCGTCGTCGCCCGCATTTGCCGGCAGCGGCGCATGGCCTTCACCAGGTGCCACAATATCCGATGTGCGGATGGCCGACGCGCGCCCGAACACCACAAGGTCAATGAGCGAGTTCGACCCCAGCCGGTTGGCGCCGTGGACAGACACACAGGCCGCCTCGCCGATTGCCATCAGACCCGGCACGGTACGCTCGGCATCGGCTTCGCTTGGGTTCAGCACTTCGCCGTGATAATTGGTCGGGATGCCGCCCATATTATAATGCACAGTCGGCAGCACAGGGATCGGCTCCTTGGTCACATCGACACCGGCGAAAATGCGCGCGCTTTCCGAGATACCCGGCAGGCGCTCAGCCAGAACATCCGGGTCGAGATGGTCGAGATGCAAGAAGATATGGTCACTATTGGGGCCGACGCCGCGCCCTTCGCGAATCTCAATAGTCATTGAGCGCGACACGACATCGCGCGAGGCGAGGTCCTTGGCTGATGGCGCATAACGCTCCATAAAGCGCTCGCCCTCGGAATTGATCAAAATGCCGCCTTCGCCGCGCGAGCCTTCGGTAATCAGGCAGCCAGCGCCGTAAATGCCGGTCGGGTGAAACTGCACGAACTCCATATCCTGAAGCGGCAGGCCAGCGCGGATAACCATGGCCGAGCCGTCGCCCGTGCAGGTGTGGGCCGAGGTCGCCGAGAAATAGGCGCGCCCGTAACCGCCGGTTGCCAGAATAACCTGCTTGGCCTGAAAACGGTGAATGGTGCCGTCTTGCATGCACATGGCCGTCACCCCGACGCAGCGGTCTTCATCCATAATCAGATCAAGCGCGAAATATTCGATAAAAAACTCAGTGTCGTGGCGCAAAGACTGACCATACAGCGTGTGCAAAATAGCGTGTCCCGTGCGGTCGGCCGCGGCGCAGGTGCGCTGGGCAATGCCTTCGCCGAAATTCGTTGTCATGCCGCCAAAGGGNCGCTGATAAATTTTGCCTTCGTCGGTGCGCGAAAACGGCACGCCGAAATGCTCCAGCTCGTAAACAGCTTCGGGCGCATTGCGGCACAAATATTCAATGGCGTCCTGGTCGCCCAGCCAGTCAGACCCCTTAACGGTGTCATACATGTGCCAGCGCCAGTCATCATCGCCCATATTGCCAAGCGCGGCGGAAATACCACCTTGCGCGGCAACCGTGTGGCTGCGCGTCGGGAAAACCTTCGAAATACAAGCTGTTTTCAGCCCACGCTCGGCACATCCAAGTGCGGCGCGCAATCCGGAACCACCGGCCCCGACAACGACCACATCGAACTGATGATCGGTAAACTCATATGCACTCATGATCCACTCCTAGCCGACCTGTTTTACTGGCTTACCACCAGCTTCAAAACGGCCAGCGCACACGCCACACCGATTATCAGGGCGAAAAAATTATTGGCGACCAGTGCCGCCAGCTTCGTTGCTTCCCCATGAATATAATCCTCGATCACAACCTGCAGACCGAGGCGCATATGCCAGCATGTGCTCAAAACGAGCAACAACATGACAACACCGACAATCGGATTGCCGAGAAACGCCGCCATGGTCGCGTGGTCAGCTCCCGCATGGACAACAAGAGCCCCGACCAGAAACAGCGTTAGTGGAATATTGGCGAGCGCGGTGACGCGCTGCAGCCAGAAATGTTCAGTGCCTTTTTTCGCCGAGCCCAGACCCCGGACACGCGACAGGGGCGTACGCATTTCGCTCATGACCAAACTCCAAGATACATATACCCAAGCACCCATGCCAAACCAGTGAGAAGCAGGGGCGCAATCGCCGTCGCCCGTGCAATTATTTCTACATGTTTAAGGTCAAAGCCGCGCCCTGTATCCCAGATAAAATGCCGCACGCCGCCAAACATGTGGTGAAACAGCGCCCAGCTATATCCGAACAGCACCAGACGCCCTATCCAAGAGCCGGAAATATCGCGCACTAGCGCATAAGCCTCCGGCCCGCTGGCAGCGGCCATAAGCCACCATGCCAATAATGCCGAACCCGCATAAAGGGCAACGCCGGTCGCCCGATGCAAGATCGACAACATCATGGTCAGCGTCCAGCGATAAATCTGAATATGCGGCGAAAGCGGCCGGGACGGTGATTGATCGGACATAAACTCTCCTGAGCGTCGCTAAAATTTTACGCGCTTTTGTTATAGCCGATGCAGTCAAAGCTGCCAATCATCCCACCGCGACAGGCTGACGCAGATTAGCGGCGCACCATCCACACCCAGCAGTCCAAATCCAGCAGCAAATCATCCGGTCTGGTCTCGGTTTCTTGATTGCTTACCAGTTCGGCAATGTCGCCGACCGGCTTATTTTTCATCACAAAATGCCGGAGCCGCAGCGCACCGAAACGCTCAACACCGGCAAGGGTGGCTTTATCAATNATGCGCGTACCNGCGTAAATNGTATCGCCGGCAAAGGCGGGCGCGGCATGGGTGCCGGCGTTCAACCCGGCAACGCACACAGCGTTTTCAAGCCCGTTAAAGCTCATGGCGCGCGCATGCGAAATAATATGCCCGCCATAAATCAGCCGCTTGCCAAAGCGCGTTTCTTGTTGGGCCAGCCCGTCAAAATGCACGCGGGCGGTATTTTGATAAGCCCGTGTCGCCAGCATGTGCTCGCTATCTTCCAGCGTCACGCCGTCGTGATGGTCGATGAACATGCCGGTTTCGTAATCGTCAAAATATTTATCGCTGCCCGATTGCGCGCTATCGAGCATACCAGTGCCTTCCACCAGATCACTAGGTGGCGGCACCAGATCAGCGGGTGCCACGACCGGCGCAAGTTGCGGCATAACCGGGTCGGGGGCTGGCGCAGACGGGTCGCGCTTATTGACCATCACCCAGCGCACATATTCGACAATCATGTCCTGATGCTGGTTGAAGCCGCGGCTCCGCACCATAACAATGCCGCTTTTTGCATTGCTGTTTTCGCGCAAGCCTATGACTTCGGAAACCGCCGACACCGTGTCGCCGCAATAAACCGGCGCCAGAAACCGGCCCTCGGCATAGCCCAGATTGGCGATGGCATTGCGCGAAATATCCGGCACGGTTTTGCCAAAAACAATATGAAACACCAGCCAGTTTTCCAGTGGCCGGGCGGCATAACCGGCGGCTTGCGCTGCCGGCAGGCTGCTGTTCAAAATATGGCGTCCGCCATAGAGCGCCTGATACAGCGCGATATCGCCGCTTTCCAGCGTGCGCGGGGTCGCGTGGGTGATTTTTTCGCCCAGCGTGAAATCTTCAAAAAACCGGCCACCGGCATCAGGCGTCATCATCATGCCTCTTTCGTAACCGCGGCGGATCGCGCGGCAATCGCATCGGCAATGGCGAGTTTTTGCCGCGCAATATCCAGATGCAGAAGTTCGGTCATTTTGCCGTTTACCTTAAGCACGCCCTGTCCGGCATTGGCNGGATCGTCAAACGCGGCAACGACATCGCGGGCATGTTCAATTTCTGCCGCATCGGGCGCGAAAACAGTGTTGCAAGGGTTAAGCTGGCTNGGGTGGATGAGCGTTTTGCCGTNAAACCCCATTTCCATGCCCTGCCGACANTCGGCCTCAANCGCCNCCATATCGGCAATATCGTTGAACACGCCGTCCAGCACGCACAGGCCGTAACGCCGCGCCGCCAGCACTGACAGCGAGAGCGCCGCCTGAAGCGGGGCGCGCCCGGGCACCAGCGCGGCCTGCATTTCTTTTGCCAGATCATTCGTGCCCATNACAAAACAGGCGAGCGGCGTGTCGCCCGCGCGCGCGGCCAGCGCATCAAGGTTGAAAATCGCCGCCGGTGTTTCGATCATAATCCATAAGGCGACGCCGTCGGGCACATGCGCGCAAACCGCATCAATGTCGGCGGCGGTCGAAATTTTGGGCGCGAGTATGGCNTTGGGCGCGCAGTCTTTTTGCGCCGCCAATTCGGCAAGAGCAGCGAAATCATCGTGCCCCCACGCGGTATCGAGCCCGTTCACGCGCACCACAATTTCGCGCGCGCCATAACCGCCAGCTTCAAGCGCGGCGCAGATTTGCNCGCGGGCTTGTGTTTTGGCATCGGGTGCCACCGCATCTTCCAAATCAAGCAACAGACAATCAGCATCCAGCGTGCGCGCTTTGTCGAGTGCGCGGGCATTGGCCCCCGGCATGTAAAGAGCCGAACGACGCGGGATCGCTGGTTTNTGAGAAGGCTGCAAAGACATATGTACTTACCCGGAATTCTATGGTTCAAAAGCAAGCCGTTCGGAGGGCAAATTGCATGACGCAGTCTACCACACACCACGCCACTGTTTTAGTCATTTCCAGCCAGGTGATTGACGGACAGGTTGGCATNCAGGCCATTGCGCCGGGCCTGCGGGCTTTCGGGCTGGGCTGTATCGGACTGCCGACAACATTGCTGGCGGCCCATCCGGCGGCCTATCCGCAAGCTGGCCCGCCGGCGGGCGGGGCACTGCCGGCAGCACAAATTACCGAATTTGCCGACTGGTTGGTGTCGGCTGGTGCCTTTGACAGGCTGGCTGGCGTTCTGACCGGCTATATGCCCAGCGTCGAACATGTCGAAGCGACCGCTGGCGTCATTGACATGTTGCGCGCGCATAAGCCCGGCCTGACCGTTTGCTGCGACCCGATTTGCGGCGACAATGACCAGCTCTATTTGCCGCAAGAAGTGGCCGCCGCATTGGGCGAACACCTCATGCCGCGCGCCAGCATCGCAACCCCCAATCTGTTTGAACTGGGACATTTGACCGGCATGGGCGCGCTTGAACAAACCCAAGACGCCGCGCGCGCCGCGGTGCAACTCAATGTACCGGAAGTTATTGTTACATCGGCACCGGGCCCCAAGGGTCGCATCGCCACATTGCTGGTCAGCGATCAGCTATTGCGCTGCGAGACGGTTGCCGTGCCGCAGGTGCCCCATGGCATGGGCGATCTTTTTTCCGCGCTCTATATGGGGCTGCATTTGCGGAAAGACAAAATGGCCTTGGGCATTGCCACCTCGACCATGGCGAAGCTTGCGGCCAGAAGCGCCAATAAAAATGCGCTGCCCAGCGGACAGGTAGAATTGGAAAAAGCCGCGCTTCAGGAAACGCTCTCCTTACCCTTATAAATATTGGGCCATTATAAATATTGGGTAAAACTTACGCGGCGCGCGGTGCGGTCACATAATCGCGCACCAATAACTCGGCAATTTGCACCGCGTTCAGTGCCGCACCTTTGCGTAAATTATCGGAAACCACCCACATGCTCAGCCCGTTTTCCACCGACGGGTCGACCCGCAGCCGCGAGACGAAGGTTTCATATTCGCCGACACATTCGACCGGCGTGACATAGCCTTCATCTTCGCGTCGGTCGACCAGCAAAACGCCCGGCGCGTTTTCAAAAGCCGCGCGCGCTTCTGCTTCGCTGACCGGCGTTTCGAACTCAATATTCACAGCCTCGCTATGGCCGACAAAAACCGGCACGCGCACACAAGTCGCGTTCATGCGAATGGCGGGATCGAGCATTTTTTGCGTCTCGACCACCATTTTCCATTCTTCTTTTGTGTCGCCATTATCGCGGAAGACATCAATATGCGGGATGACATTAAAGGCGATTTGCTTGGTGAAATGCTCGCGCGTCAAATCATCGTTCACAAACACGGCGCGGGTCTGCGAAAATAATTCGTCCATGGCGGCATTGCCCGCACCCGAAACCGACTGATAGGTCGACACCACCACGCGGCGGATTTTGGCAATATCGTGCAGCGGCTTCAACGCCACGACAAGCTGCGCCGTCGAACAGTTTGGATTGGCGATAATATTGCGCTGCGTGTATCCGGCAAGGTCATGCGGGTTAACTTCCGGCACAATCAGCGGCACATCCGCCTCCATGCGATACAGCGATGAATTGTCGATGACCACGCAACCGGCAGCGGCGGCTTTGGGCGCATATTCTTCCGCCGGGCCGGAACCGCAGGCAAACAGCGCAATATCGGCGGCGGCAAAGTCATAAAATTCCAGCGCCTGACATTGCAGCGTCTTGTCGCCGAAACTCACCTCCTTGCCTTGGCTGCGGCGCGAGGCAACCGCNTCCACACGCGCAATNGGAAAGTTGCGCTCNGCCAGAATATTCAGCATTTCGCGCCCGACATTGCCGGTCGCGCCAATCACGGCAACCACATANCTCATCTCAATTCCCCAATTCGTCGAGGGCTTGCAGCACCGCATCACCCATCGCGCTGGTGCCGACCAGTTGCATTTGGCCCTGCATAATATCGCCGGTTCGAAAGCCCTTATCNAGCACCTGCATCACCGCGCGCTCCAGCAAATCNGCATCCGCGCCGCGGTCGAAAGTATATTTCAGCGCCATCGCAAAACTCATAATCGAGGCGATCGGATTGGCNTTGCCCTGACCAGCAATATCGGGGGCCGAGCCGTGCACGGGTTCATACAAAGCCCGCGCGCGGCCGGTTTCAGCATCCGGCGCGCCCAGCGAGGCCGAGGGCAACATGCCCAGCGAGCCCGTCAGCATGGCGGCAACATCCGATAAAATATCGCCAAACAGATTATCCGTCACCAGCACATCATATTGCTTCGGCTGGCGGACAAGCTGCATGGCGCAATTATCGGCCAACACATGCTGCAATTCGATTTCCGGATAATCCGCCGCGATAACCCGGTTAACCTCTTCAAACCAGAGCTGGCCGCTTTCCATGACATTGCGTTTTTCCGAGCTTGCCAGCCTCTTGGTGCGCTTCATGGCGATATCAGCGGCCACGCGCGTAATGCGCTCAATCTCGTAAGTCTCATAGACTTGCGTGTTGACCCCGCGCCGCTGGCCGTTTCCCAGATCGGTAATGCCGCGCGGCTCGCCGAAATAAACCCCGCCGGTCAGCTCGCGCACGATCATAATGTCGAGCCCCTCGACCAGTTCGCGCTTCAGCGATGAAGCCTCCGCCAGCGCCGAAAAACAAATCGCCGGACGCAAATTCGCAAATAATTCCAAATCCGCGCGCAGACGCAACAGGCCCGCTTCGGGCCGTGCTTCATAGGCGACATTGTCCCATTGCGGCCCGCCGACCGCGCCCAACAGCACTGCGTCAGCCGCCAAAGCTTTTTCCATGGCCGCGTCTGAAATGGCCGCACCGTGTACGTCATAGGCGCACCCGCCGACAAGGTCATGGTCGATGGAAACCTCAAAGCCTTTATGCGTGCCGAACCAGTCAATGATGCGGGCGACCTCGCCCATCACTTCGGGGCCGATGCCGTCGCCCGGCAGGATCAAAATATTTTCCATCTATCGCCTCTCTGTCGTGCGGTCGTTATTGTCCGGTCGTTGTCGTCCGCTTGCGAAACTGCCCGACCTAGCGCCAAGGCTGGTCGTCGAGCGCTGCCTCGTAAGCGGAAATCTCGTCGCTTTGCTTCAGGGTCAGCGCAATATCATCAAGGCCTTCCAGCAGACATGTTTTGCGAAACGCATCCACATCAAAACTAATGACCCCGCCATCGGGCCCGCGAATTTCCTGGGCTTCCAGATCAATGCTCAAGCCGGCATTGGCCCCGCGCGCGGCATCATCCATCAGCTTGTCGATATCTTCTTGCGGCAGAACAATCGGCAAAATGCCGTTTTTGAAGCAGTTATTATAAAAAATATCGGCAAAACTCGGCGCGATAACACATTTAATGCCGAAGTCGAGCAGCGCCCATGGCGCGTGTTCGCGGCTGGAACCGCAGCCGAAATTTGCCCCCGCCACCAGAATTTGCGCGTTGCGATAGGCCGGTTGATTGAGCACGAAATCCTCAATCTCACTGCCATCATCGCCATAGCGCATTTCATCAAACAGGTTTTTGCCGAGCCCCGAGCGTTCAATCGTTTTTAAAAACTGCTTGGGAATAATCATGTCAGTGTCGACATTGATCATGTTCAGCGGCGCGGCCACGGCATCGAGCTTGGTAAATTTTTCCATGTTTTTCTCCTTAGTCGACGCTTCAGGCGTTCTCGAAATCACGAATATCGGCAAAATGGCCGCTTACGGCAGCGGCTGCGGCCATGGCCGGAGACACCAGATGCGTACGCCCGCCGCGACCTTGTCGGCCTTCAAAATTGCGATTGGAAGTCGACGCGCAACGCTCGCCCGGTGCCAGTTTATCGGCGTTCATCGCCAAACACATCGAGCATCCCGGCTCGCGCCATTCAAAACCGGCGGCGATGAAAATAGCGTCCAGCCCCTCGGCCTCGGCCTGCTGTTTCACAAGGCCCGACCCGGGCACCACCATGGCCGACACATTTGCCGCCACCTGACGGCCTTCGGCAATTTTTGCCGCGGCGCGCAAATCTTCAATGCGGCTATTGGTGCACGAGCCGATGAAAACGCGGTCGATTGAAATATCCTGCATTTTCGTGCCTGCGCTCAGCCCCATATAGTCAAGCGCGCGCGCCACAGCACGGCGCTGACCTTCATCCTCAATCGCTGCCGGATCGGGCACTTGGCCCTCAATGGACACCACATCCTGCGGGCTGGTGCCCCAGGTTATCAGCGGCGGCAAATTGGCGGCATCAATGGTAATTTCGCGGTCAAACACCGCATCATCATCCGATTTCAACGTGCGCCAATAAGCAACAGCCGCCTCCCAAGCATCCCCCGTCGGGGCGTTGGCGCGACCTTGCAAAAACGCGAAGGTTTTTTCATCCGGCGCAATAAGACCGGCGCGCGCGCCAGCTTCGATCGACATATTGCACAGCGTCATGCGCCCTTCCATCGACAAGGCTTCAATGGCGGGGCCGGCATATTCCAGCACACAGCCCGTGCCGCCAGCGGTGCCAATCTCGCCGATAATCGCCAGCGCGATATCCTTGGCGGTCACATGCGACGGCGCATCACCGACAACATTGATGCGGAAATTTTTGGCTTTGGTTTGAATGAGCGTTTGCGTGGCGAGCACATGCTCGACCTCCGATGTGCCAATGCCATGGGCCAGCGCACCAAACGCGCCATGCGTTGAGGTGTGGCTATCGCCGCACACAATCGTCAGCCCCGGCAGGGTGAAGCCCTGCTCCGGCCCGGCCACATGCACAATGCCTTGGCGGATGTCATCCATCGCCAGATATTCGATACCGAACTCGGCGCAGTTTGCTTCCAGCGTTTCGATCTGCAGCTTGCTTTCGGGGTCTTCAATCGCCGCCAACCCGCCTGAGCGATCCGTGGTCGGAATATTGTGGTCGGCCACGGCCAGCGTTTTATGCGCCGCGCGCGGGCGCCGTCCGGCCATGCGCAGGCCCTCAAAGGCTTGCGGGCTGGTCACTTCATGCACCAGATGGCGGTCAATATATAGCAGGCAGTTGCCATCTTCTTGTGCGGACACAAGATGGGCTTGCCAGATTTTATCGTATAATGTGGTTCCGGACATCAATGCCTCTCTGTCTTCCCGGGGTCACCCCCGGTCTGGTTGGGGTGGGCCGCCTTGGGAGGAAAGACTAGGCGTCGGCGCTAACGCCGGAGTCCTCCTGGGCAGCCGGTGGAATTGTATCGGCCGCGGCCGTCGGGGTTTCTTTACCCGTTTTCAGACGGCGTTCAGCAATACGCGCCGCCTTACCTGTAAGCCCACGCAAATAGTAGAGTTTCGCACGCCGCACACGCCCGCGACGCACCACTTGGATGCTGGCAACCAACGGGCTGTAAATCGGGAACACCCGCTCGACGCCCTCGCCATAGGAAATTTTACGCACCGTGAAATTTTCGTTCAAGCCGCCGCCCGCACGCGCAATGCACACGCCTTCAAAGGCCTGCACGCGCTCGCGCGAGCCTTCGATCACCTTCACATTGACCTTGACCGTATCGCCCGGCTGAAAATCCGGCACGGATTTTTCGGCCTCAAACGCGGCGATTTGCTCTTTTTCAATCTCTTCAATCAGGTTCATGGCTACAACCTCGAAGCGGGCACGCCCGCCGACAGCTTTTCAAGATGGCGTGACGTAGCACTAAACGGGGCTTTTGTCACCCCTTCAATCGGTTTTTTTGACGATAAAGCGCCCAGTTAGCCGCTTTTTTCGTCATCTGGCTTTTTCAGCGCAGCGGCAGGGTTACGCGCGATGAAGCGCGCCCATAAATCAGGCCGCCGCGCGGCGGTAATTTCTTGCGCCCGCGCGCGCCGCCAAGCGGCAATTTCACCGTGATTGCCAGAGGTCAAAATGGCCGGAATATCGCGCCCCTGCCAGCTTGCGGGTCGGGTGTAGTGGGGATATTCCAGCAAGTCGTCGGTAAAACTTTCCTCGTCATGCGAGGCCGATGAGCCCATCACCCCCGGCAATAAGCGAATTATCGCGTCCAGCATGGCAAATACGGCCATCTCGCCGCCCGACAAAATATAGTCGCCCATGGAAACTTCGCGCAAATCATGGGCTTCGATAAACCGCTCATCAACACCTTCGAACCGATTGCACATGAAAACGCCACCTTTGCCCAAGGCCAAATCCGCCGCCATTTTCTGGGTAAATGGCTCACCACGGGGGCTGGGCAGCAAAACCGGCAAATCGCCCGCTTGATTGCGGGTTTCGGTGAGCGCGGCCGAGGCGATATCAGCGCGCAAAACCATGCCCGCGCCGCCGCCGGCCGGCGTGTCGTCTACCGTGCGATGGGGCCCTGTGCCAAATGCGCGCAAATCATGGGCCTGGCACGCCCATGTGCCGGTTTCCAGCGCCCGCCCCGACAGGCTGGTGCCCAAGGGCCCGGGAAACATATCCGGAAACAAGGTAATAATATGGGCCTGCCAGCCCTCTTGCCTGTCCGCCTGCCTATCAGAAGACGCGCTCATGACATGGCCTCCTCATCAGATCCCTCGTTAGCCCCCTCATTAGCCCCCTCATTAGCCCCCTCATTAGATTGCGGCATAATGATGGTGACATGGCCGGCCTCAAGGTCAATGCGCGGCACGCAATCGCGGGTAAACGGCACAAACACGCCGTCAATATCAAGCAGATCACCGGCACCAAAATCATGCACGGCGCGCACCGTGCCCAGCGCCGCCCCGTCCGGCGCTTGCGCCGTCAGCCCGATAAGGTCGGTGTGGTAAAAATCGTCCGTGTCGTCCAGCACTGGCAGCGTGTCGCGCGGCACACACAACATCTCCCCCTTCAACGCTTCGGCCTGCTCGCGCGTGGTGATGTGGTCCAGCATGAGGCGTGCGCCGCTTTTATCCGGCTGAATGTCGCGCACCACATAGCGGCGCTTGCCAGACGCATCGCGCAAAGCCCCGAAATTGCCAAGGCTGAGCGGGTCATCGGTAAAGGTTTTGACGCGCACAGCACCGCGAACGCCATGCGTGCCCGTGACAATACCCAGACAGATAAGCCCGGCGGCAGGTGTTTGCGGGGGCGGCGGCTGGCGGGTCAATTAAGAGTCCTTTTCACCCTCTTCATCAGAGGCTTCTGCTTCGGCAGGTGCTTCTTCAGCAGGTGCCTCTTCAGCAGGTGCCTCTTCAGCAGGTGCCTCTTCAGCAGGTGCCTCTTCAGCAGGTGCCTCTTCAGCATCAGAAGATTGAGACGACTCATTTTTCTTAGCTAATTTTTCTAATTTCTTTGCTTCTCTATCAGCGAGAACATTTTCTCGATTCATCTCCCACTTTTTCATTTCTTTTTCAATCTCTTTTTCTTCAACACCCTGTTGCATTAAATGCCAACGTAGAGATAAACCTTCTTGCCTCATAATTTTCTTTACAGCATCGGAGGGGATTGCACCTTCTCCTAGCCAGTGTAAAATTCTTTCNTCATTTATTTNATAAGANTTCTCAGTNGCAATAGGATTAAACCAACCTANTTGNTCAATTGCAGCACCGTCTCTTTTCTTTCTTGAATCAATTACTATTAACCTGTAAAAAGGTNTATTTCTTCGTCCAATTCGTTTTAATCTGATTTTCGTCGCCAATTTGATCTCCTTTATCTAAAATTCTTTAATAGTTTNTTAGTNGAAAATTTAGATTGATTTAAATTCATTTTTTTCATCATTTTTTTCATACTAAAAAACTTTTTAAGAAGNGTATTTATCTCAAATACGTTTCTGCCACTACCTAATGCAATTCTTTTTTTTCTACTTGCATTTATTATTTCAGGCCTGGTCCTTTCATCTNGAGTCATAGAATTTATCATTGCCTCTGTCCAGNTTAATTGATTTTCATCAAGNCTNAAGCCTTTAATTTTACGACTAAATCCAGGAATCATACCAATTAAATCAGTCATTGAACCCATTTTTTGCATTTGGTGTATTTGTGCACGGAAATCATTAAANTCAAANGAGTNATTTNCTATTTTTTCTTCAATTTTAGCGACATCGTCCTCTTTCATTACTTTTTNGACACGNTCAACTAATGAAACAACATCACCNAACCCTAGTATTCTATCAGCGATTCTTTTTGAATTAAACTCCTCTANTCCATCATATTTTTCTGATATTCCTACAAATTTTATAGGAACNCCTGTNACACTTCTAATCGATAAGGCAGCNCCTCCTCTAGAATCTCCATCTAGCTTAGTCATTATNACACCTGTAAGNTTTATAGCTTCATCAAAGGTTTTAATAGAGGNTATCATATCTTGACCTGTCATACTATCTGCCACATAAAGAATTTCATTCGGGGTTAAATGATCATTCAAATTCTGAATTTCAAGCATCATTTCACTATCTACATTAAGCCTGCCTGCAGTATCATAAAGTATTACATCAAAGCTTTTGGATTCTGCTTCGATTAACGCATTTTTACATATTTCAAGTGGATCATCTGATTCATCAGTAAAAACATCAGTGTCAATTTGCCTACCCAAAGTTTTAAGCTGATCAACTGCTCCAGGTCTGTAGGTATCTGCAGCTACAAGTAATACTTTTTTATTCTGAGTTTTTAAATTGTAAGCAAGTTTAAATGCTGTGGTTGTTTTACCGCTACCCTGAGTTCCAATTAGCATAATTGAATTAAGTTTTGATGATAACTTTAATTCAGATGGGCTTTCACCCAGTACTTTAACCATTTCTTTATGAATGATATTAATAAATTGCTCGCCTGGTTTTATTGAGCTTAAAACCTTTGTTCCTTGAGCAGATAACTTGACATTGTTAACAAATTCTTTAGCAACATGAAAATTAACATCAGCCTCTAAAAGCGCCTTTCTTATTTCCCTAGAAGTTTGTTCTATATTCTTATCTGTTATTTTTCCCAGACCTCTAAGATTTTTAAAAATCACGTCAAATCTTTTACTTATTCCATCAAACATTTATATTATATTTTTCTTCATTTTACATACAGATAATACGCTAGGTATAACAAGAAGTGAAGATTTTGTTAATAATCAAAAAGAGTCATTAAAATTATATCCAATTGAAATTCCAAACTGCGTTGGATCTCCATAACTAACCCAAAGTTTGTCCTCATAATTAGGTGGAATTAAACCAAAATAAAACCCTCTTAGAGCATATCGCTCATCAAATATATTTTTTGCCCAAACACTAATTTTAAAATTTTCAATTATTTTACTTACAGAAAAATTAATAATTGAGTAACTATCACACAAAAAATCATGACTATCTGAAAAATAATATTTATCCTTATAATTCTGACTTAGAGCAATTGATAATAGATTATGATCATATACTAATGATATGGAAGAAGAAAGTTTAGGCGCCATAGCAGCATCTCTTCCACCTCCGAATTGAATTTCATTTTCAGAAATATTATAAGAAAACCTACTTGTCCATGTATCTAAATACGCCAGTGAGGTCTTTAGCGAAGTATTATTAAATATTTTTACTTTTAGATCAAACTCTATCCCTCTCGAAAAACCTCCACCCTCATTATTAGTCGTAAAATAATAAAAACTATTTGGGTCACTTTCATTTTGTTGAGCAGATATCGAGACTTGTTGATCTATTCTATCATTATAAAAATATGATAAACTAGTAAAATGATTTTTCGTCTTATTTTTAAAACTTATCTCATAGCTAGCTAAATATTCAGGCTTATAAATTTTATTTTCATTAGATACATAAGGTTGTTGGTTTACACCGCCAGTTTTGTAACCATATGATATATGCGCAAAAAGCTTTGTATCATTGCTAAAATTATAAACAAAACTGCTTTTAAAACCGTTAAGATTAAAACTTTTATTCGCAGTCACTAATGGAATTGAATCATTCCCATAACCATAAGATTCTCCTAGATATGATATATCGTTAACTTCATACCTAAAACTATTTGATAAGCTAATATTATTATTCAACTTTGAGTTTAATTGAGCATAAATAGCCTGGACATTAATATCATAATTACTGTTAGCTGATGCGACATTTCCCTCCCCACCAAATAAATAACCTTCAGCATCATCTTCCTCTTCTAAATTTTTAAAATAAAGTCCTATTACAGCATTATTATTATACAATCTAAATTCAGAATTAGTATTCTTCTTTAACCTAGTTG
>NZFC01000039.1 GCA_002689195.1 Rhodobiaceae bacterium
TCACCGTGCCGCTGGTCAGACTGCCCGCCTCGGTAATGCCGATATGCAACGGGCAATCAACGGCTTCGGCAAGCTGCTGGTAGGCCGCCACGCTCAAAAACACATCCGATGCTTTGACGCTGATTTTATAATCGCGAAAGCCATGCTCTTCCAGCAGGCCAACATGATAGAGCGCGCTGTCGACCATGGCTTCGGGACACGGTTCGCCATATTGCTCCAGCAAATGCTTTTCCAGCGATCCGGCATTGACGCCAATACGCATCGAACAGCCATTATCGCGCGCCGCGCGCACCACTTCGCCAACACGTTGCGCGTCGCCAATATTACCCGGATTAATCCGCAAGCACGCAGCACCGGCTTGCGCCGCTTCGATGGCCCGGCGGTAATGAAAATGGATATCGGCAACGATTGGCACCTCAACCTGCTTGACGATTTTTGCAAGCGCCGCGGTCGAAGTTTCATCGGGGCACGACACGCGCACAATATCGGCACCAGCTTCTTCCAGCTGGCGTATCTGGTCGACCGTGGCCGCCACATCCGACGTCGGCGTATTGGTCATGGATTGCACGGCAATCGGCGCGTCGCCGCCCACCGGCACCTTGCCGACCATAATCTGTCGGCTTTTTCGTCTTTCAATATGTCGCCACGGCCTGAGCATGTGCGGCCTTTCGCCTGATTATTGTGCCTGCGCCGCGATATCTGGGCGTTTCAGATTACGGTTGGTCAGAATTTGTCCACGCCGCCCGACCGGTGCCACAGCCTGATTATTCACAAAATAGGTGAGCGCTCCGGCATCGCGGGTTGCTAATATGTAATTCATATCGTCGGGCAACTCAAAGCCCTCGCCCTCATCAATCACGCTTGAAAACAACACGCGACCTTGCGCGTTTTCAAGGCGCATCCATGTGCGCCGCGTCGCGCGTATCTCCACTTTAGACGGTGCGGGCGTCGTGTCGATAGCTTGCGCGCCAGCCTGCGCGGCTGACTGTGAGCCTGAAGCTGTATCTGTTGCCGCTGTATCTGTCGATGTTGTATCTGTCGCCGCATCTGCCGCCAGTGCATCCGGCACAGCTCCGCTCGCGGCGNCNGGTGCGGNGGGCGCGTCTGCTTCGGCAGCTNCGGCGTCAGCCACAGGTGATGCTGGTGTTTCAACCGGCGCGACGGGTGTTTGCACAACCGTGCTGACGGTAATTTCATCATCTTGCGCGCCAGCCACCAGCCACAGCACATACACAACCAGCGCCCCGACAACCAGCAGGCTGATTTTCAGCGCACCGGAAATCTGCTCGGTTTCTTCTTCTTCCTCAAACACCATATCGGCAATGCCGGGATCGACCGATGCCGCTTTGAAGCGCATGATCAAATCGCCTTCATTGAGTTCCAGATATTGGGCATAAGTGCGGATAAACCCGATCGCATACACATTGCCGGGCAGCTGGTCGAAATCTTCCAATTCGATCGCTTCCAGATGCGACTCGCGAATACGCAGCAGCGCCGACACTTCAGCAAGCGACAAATTGCGGGCTACCCGCGCATCGCGCAAGGCCATGCCGATTCCAAGTTCAAGGGCGTCGTTTACCGTTTCGCTCATAAGCAATAACTCAAATTAATCCATTNTTGGCTGTAACATATCATAGCTTGATACCCTGTCTATTAGCGATGTNTTCAAGCTCGACGCGGAAATCCGCCGCCGGCTTGTCCAGCGCCTCACGCACCGCCGACTCAAGCCGCTGGGTATGGGCCGAACGCAACATGCGTTTGACCGGCCCGATGGCCGCCGAGGGCACTGAAAACCGCCGGAAACCCAAGCCCAGCAAAGCCATGGCCTGAAGCGGTTTGCCCCCCATTTCGCCGCATAACGACACCGGCACATCGTGGCGGTCGCACACCTCGCGCACATGATCCAGCATACGCAACGGAGCAACACTCAACATATCATAGCGCGTACCCGTCATCGGATTGCCACGGTCGGCGGCAAAAAAGAACTGCATCAAGTCATTCGTCCCGATCGACAGAAAATCGATTCGCGGCAAAAGCTGGTCGAGTTGCCAAACCAGCGCTGGCACTTCGAGCATGGTGCCGACCTTGATGCGCTCGGGCCCGGGGCGCCCGAATTTAGCCAGGCGCGCAACCTCCAGATCAAGCAGTTCGCGGCTGGCCTCAAACTCGGCCAGCGTGGTGATGAGCGGGAACATTATCGACAATTCGCGGCCCGCCGACGCGCGCAGCAAAGCGCGCANCTGATAGCGGATTAACCCTGGCCNNTCGAGCGCCATCCGCATGGCGCGCCANCCCATAGCCGGGTTTTCTTCCTGATTTGACCGGAGATAGGGCAGCACCTTGTCGCCGCCAATATCGAGCGTGCGAAAAACCACCTGCCGCCCGCCAACATCTTTCAGCACGCGCTCATAGACCGCTTGTTGTTCATTGACGCGCGGCAGCCGCGCCGCCACCATAAATTGCAATTCCGTGCGAAACAGGCCGATATTGTCAGCCCCGCTCTCGTCAATTCTTTCGACATCAACGAGCAGGCCCGCGTTCATATCAAGCCGGATGCGAACGCCGTCGCGCGTTACTGCCGGCAGGCCGCGCAAGCGCGCATAGCGTTTCAGCCGTCGTGCCCGCAGGCGCGCCCGATTGGAATAGGCATCGACAATATCAGCCGGCGGATTGACATGCACCTCGGCTTGGTCGGCATCCAGAATAACTTCCTGCCCGTCGCGGGCAATATCGGCAATGCCGCGCACACTGCCCATCATCGGCACGTTGAGCGCGCGCGCCACAATCGCNACATGGGCCCCCATCGCGCCTTCTTCCAATATCAGCCCGCGCAATTTGCGGCGGTCGTAATCCAGCAATTCGGCTGGCCCCATCGTGCGGGCAACCAAAACGGCGTCGCGCGGCAGCTTGTCCTCGGAAGCCAGCTGCGCCCGACCCGACAATATCCGCAGCAGTCGATTGGACAGGTCTTCAAAATCATGCAGGCGCTGGCGCAAATAAATATCGCGCTCGCCGCCCAGCCGCGCGCGCATGGCATTGTTCACACTTTCCACCGCGGCCTCCGCCGTCAGGCCGGTACGAACCGCATCCTGCATGCGCCGCAACCAGCCGCGGTCATTGGCAAACATGCGATAGGCTTCCAGAACAGCCAGATGTTCGCCCGCATGCGACACATCATCGGTCGCCAGCATGCGGTCAACATTGCGGCGCAAATCATAAATCGCGGCTTCAAGCCGGCGCATTTCTTCGTCCGGGTCGTCGCTGATGAGCTTGGTCACTTCAATGCGCGGTTCGTGCAATACNATATGGCCCATAGCCATGCCATCGGTCAGCCCGATGCCGGAAAACTGTCGCGCCGCTTCGGGCGGCAAAGCAGGTTCGGCCTGCGCCTCGCCGCTNGCTGTCAGCATTTCCGAAAGCACCATTGCCACGGTTTGCAAGGCTTCGACCTCTTCATCGACAAAGCTGCGCTGGGTGACGTTTTGCACCACCAGAACGCCGGTGACAGTGCCGCCGCTCAACACCGGCACGCCAACGAAGGATTTGTAGTTTTCCTCGCCGGTTTCCGGTCGGTAGACAAACCGCGGATGCGCCGCCGCATCGGATAAATTGAGCGGTCTGGCATGCTGGGCAATATCGCCGACCAGACCTTCGCCGACGCGCAAAACCGTTTGGTGAACGGCGTCCGGGTTCAGCCCTTCCGTCGCGCATAATTCCAGCGCCTCGCGCCCGCGCTTTAGATAGACCGAGCAGACAGCGGCGTTCATGCTGGCGGCAATCAGTTCGACGATTTTATCCAGCCGTGTTTGCCGGTCGCCGCCATCGGCCATGACCTGACGCAAACGGCGCAATAAAATTCTGGGGCCTTCAAGTGTCAACGGCATAGGTCTGCCTTCGTTTTTTTGCTAGGCGTCGACGGTTTCGTCGTCGAGACCATAAGCGCCGTGCAGGGCGCGAACGGCAAGCTCGGCATAATCACTATCGATCAGCACGCTTATTTTAATTTCCGATGTGGAGATAACGTGAATGTTAATGCCCTTATCGGCCAGCACGGTAAACATTTTCTGCGCGACACCAGCATGGCTCCGCATGCCGACGCCGACGATCGAAATTTTCGCCATGTCGGGAGCGGTGTTGACATCGGCGCAATCAATATCATCGCGGATTTGGGCAATGACATCCATGGTGCGCTCCAACTCATCCTGCGAGACGGTGAAGGTCACATCCGTTTTCACGCCATCGGCGGCAACATTTTGCACGATCATGTCAACATTGATGCTGGCATCCGCCAGTGGGCCGAAAATGCGCGCGGCAATGCCCGGCTGGTCGGCGACGCCCAGCAAGGTGATTTTCGCCTCGCTGCGCGCATAGGCGATCCCGCTGACAATTTCCTGTTCCATAATCTCATCCTCATTGCAAATCAGCGTACCTGCAAGCCCGTTCTGCGGCTCCGGCGCATCCGGCGCGTCAAAACTTGAGCGCACCTGCAAGCGCACATGCTGGGTCATGGCAAGTTCNACCGAGCGCGTTTGCAGCACTTTTGCGCCCAGCGACGCCATTTCCAGCATTTCTTCATAGCTGATGCGTTNCAGCTTGCTGGCTTGGGGCACCAGACGCGGGTCGGTCGTGTAGACCCCGTCAACGTCGGTGTATATATCACATCTATCGGCATTAATCGCTGCGGCCACCGCCACGGCGCTGGTGTCAGAGCCGCCGCGCCCCAGCGTGGTCAACCGACTAGCCGACGAAACGCCTTGAAAACCGGCTATCACCGCCACGCGCTTTTCATCGAACAGGGCGGTAATGGCGCTGGCATCAATTGCCGTAATGCGCGCCGCGCCATGCACATCGCTTGTTTCAACCGGAATTTGCCAGCCAAGCCAGCTGCGCGCGGCAACGCCAATATCTTGTAACGCCATCGCCAGCAGGCCGACACTCACCTGTTCGCCGGCCGAAACCACGACATCATATTCACGCGCATCATGCACNCGCGCAATATCGCGGGTTAGCCCGACCAACCGGTTGGTTTCTCCGGCCATTGCCGAAACCACGACCGCCACCTCATGTCCGGCATCGGCCTCGCGCTTCACATGCGCGGCGACATTGCGGATACGCGCAATATCCCCAACCGATGTGCCACCGAATTTCATCACGATACGCGCCATGACCTGCCCGTTTCCCTTCGCTGGCTTACGCTCTATATATGAAAAAAGCGCCAGCGTTTGTTACATGCGCGGCCACCCTTACACGATTATGCGGCGTAATGGCAACAACCTGCCCGCCACCCGAAGGAAAACTGAGATGCAAAAGCCCGCCGAAACCGTTGATCCGGACGAAATTGCCAAATTTTCGGCAATGGCCGCCGAATGGTGGGACCCGCGCGGCAAGTTCCGGCCTTTGCATAAATTTAACCCTGTGCGGTTGGACTATATTCGCCGCGAGGTCTGCCATTTCAAAGGGCTCGATGCACAAAGCCCGACCCCCTTTACAGGCCTTGAGTTTCTGGATATTGGCTGTGGCGGCGGCTTGCTCTCTGAGCCCATGTGTCGGCTCGGTGCCAGCGTGACCGGCGCTGACGCCAGCGCAGCGAACATAAAAACCGCAAGCGTTCATGCCGCCGAACAAAATCTGGACATTGATTATCAGGCAACCACCGCCGCCGCGCTGGTCGATGCGGGTCGCAAGTTTGACGTTATTTTGAACATGGAAGTTATCGAACATGTGGCCGACCCGCCCGCCTTTATCGACCAATGCGCCAAGCTTTTAGAACCCGGCGGCATTATGTTTCTCGCCACTCTTAACCGCACGTTGAAAGCCTATGCGCTGGCGATTGTCGGGGCGGAATATGTTCTGGGTTGGCTGCCGAAGGGCACGCATGAATGGGAAAAATTTATCACGCCGCGCGAGCTGGAAGACATGACCCAAAAAAGCGGCCTCGATATGGTGCGCCTGAGCGGTGTTTCCTTCAACCCGCTATTGAACAAATGGCAGCACAGTGGCGATCTTGGCGTTAATTATATGGGCATCGCCCAAAAGCCGGAAACCGACTGAGCCCTCATTTTTGCCTCAATCTTTTTTGCGGGGCGGCTTGGGCAATGGGGCCACCGGCACACCCTCGGTCAGCAAATCTTGCGCTTCGCTCAATGTGGCTTCGCCATAAATCTCGCGCGGGCGCGCCTCGCCATTATGAATTTTTCGCGCTTCGTCGGCAAAATCTTCGCCGACATAGTCAAAATCGCGTTCAACATGGTCGACCAGCTTTTCGACCATATCGCGTTTTTCCCTGTCTTCCTCCGTCATCAAATCGCCACTGCTGAGCGCCAACGCCGGGGCCATCACGGCGCGGTCAATTTTGCGCGACCCACAAACGGCACATTTCAACTGGCCGCAATTGCGCTGGTCTTCAAACGTCGCACTGCCTTTAAACCACGCATCAAATTCGTGGCCTTTATCGCAGATGAGACGATATTTAATCATGCACTGCCTCGCCCGCTTCGGATAAAGAAAACGCGCGCCCATGGTCAAAAACCGGCAACGCGTGGCGGGCTTTGTCGACCGCGGCCATATCCAATTCGGCCATAACAAAATCATCATCCGCGCCCGCTTCGGCAATGATTGTCCCCCACGGGTCGATGATCAGGGTGTGGCCGAAGGTTTGGCGGCCATTTTCATGCGTGCCGTTCTGGGCCGGTGCCAGCACATAAGCGCCATTTTCAATGGCGCGCGCGCGCAACAACACATGCCAATGCGCTTCGCCGGTCACTTGGGTAAAGGCGCTGGGCACGGATAAAACTTGCGCGCCGGCGCGGGCCAGCGCGCGATACATGGCCGGAAAGCGCATGTCATAGCAAATCGACAGACCAATGCGAACATCGTCCACCTCAACCATGTCGGCTTTGGTGCCCGCCTTATAGCTTTGCGACTCGGCATGCACTTCGCCGTTTGGCAGGGTGACATCGAACATATGAATTTTGTCATAGCGCGCGGCAATCGTGCCATCGGGCGCAAAAACCAGCGAGCGATTAACCGCCGCATCATCTTCATCGGCGAGAAACTGCGACCCGGCCAACACCCACACGCCCAGGTCGCGCGACAGATCGGCAAACGCGGCAACTTGTGGGCTCATCTGTTCGGTGAATAGGCGCGCGCGCATGGCGGCGCGGTTTTTTTCCATGAATGTACACGCTTCCGGCAGGGCGATAAGGCGCGCGCCAGCCGCCACCGCCAATCTGACACGCCGGTCGATCTCGGCCATATTGTNGGCCGGGTCGCATCCTGAACACAGCTGGACGCAGGCAACATTCAATAGGGTCATACCCCATCATACAGCCAAAGTTTCGGGCATAACAACCCGCGCCAAAGTTACAATGTCGACCGCGCCTGCGCCCGCGCGCAACAGCGTGCGCGTGCAGGCCTCTGCCGTTGCGCCGGTGGTCAAAACATCGTCAACCAGCAGCACATGACGACCGGCAAGCTGGGCTTTTGCCCCATCGCGCACCCGAAACGCACTGCGCAAATTTGTGCGCCGTGCGGCGCGTGTCAGCCCCACTTGTTGCGCCGTTGCGCGGTGGCGTTCAAGCATGTCCACCTGCATCGGCACACCTGTCAGCCGCGACAGCGCACAGGCCAGTTCCTCCGACTGGTTGAAGCGGCGGCGTGCCAGACGCCAGCGATGCATGGGCACCGGCACCAAGAGATCGGCGGTGGAAAATAACGGCGTCGCCGCGCGCAAAATCAAAGGTGCCAGCATGGCGGCCAGTTCGCTCTGGTCGCTATATTTCATGCGCTGGATAAGCCGCGCGCCAATGCCGGTATATTTGAGCGGCGCGCGGGCGCGGTGATAGGGCGGCGGATTTATCATGGCCGCAAGTCCGGCCCCCTCAGGCCCAGGGTCTTCGGCCAAGGGAACGCCGGTGCGATGGCANATGGGCGGCGTGATAAATTCAAGATCGCGCCAGCAGGCCGCGCAGACACCATCAGTGCCGCCAACCAAGTTCCGGCAGACCGGACAGGCGGGCGGAATGACAAAATCGACCATCGAAGCCAGAAATTGCGGCAGGTTTATTTTTGTTTTTCTGTCCACCAATGCCATATTGCACGCCATGGCAGACAATGTCCCCCAGATTTTTGACCGNAAGCGGCTGGCGCGCAATCGAGGTCGCGCCGCACAAGCGACGCGCGGCTTCGGTGCCCATGATTTTCTGCTNCGCCATATTGGGAACGAGCTGACAGACCGCATTGCCGGTGTCGCACGCGATTTCTCGACCGGCTTATGTCTGGGCAGCAGCGGCNGCATTATCGAGGCCGTGCGCGCCGAGCAAACCAAAAAAGGCCATATCGACACNCTGTTCCATGCTGATCTGAGCGCCTATCTCGTGCCCAATGATGGGCGCGGTCTNGTGTGCGACGAAGAACGCCTGCCCTTCGCAGAGGCGCGCTTTGATCTGGTGGTCGCACTTTGGGGNCTGCACCATGTCAACGACCTGCCCGGTGCCTTGATACAAATTCGCCAAATTTTGAAGCCCGATGGCTTTTTTCTGGCCGCGCTACCGGGCGGGCGCACCTTGGAAAGCCTGCGCCATGCTCTGGTTGCGGCGGAGACTGAATTGCTGCCCGGCGTGCGCCCGCATGTGCATCCCTTCCCCGATCTGGCGGATTTGAGCGGGCTTTTGCAGCGCGCCGGTTTTGCCCTGCCGGTCGCTGACAGCCATCCGGTTGAGGTTTTTTACCCGACGCCGATCGACCTTTTGAACGACCTGCAAGGCATGGGCGAAAGCAATGTTCTGACGGCGCGGGTTTCCACCACATTGCGCCGCGATGTGCTGATGCGGGCCTGCGAGATTTATACCGAGATGGAACAACGCGCCGATGGCAAGTGCCGCGCGCTTTTCGATATTTGCTATCTGGCGGGCTGGGCCCCGCATGAAAGCCAGCAACAGCCATTGAAACCCGGCAGCGCCAAGGCCAGCCTTGCCGAGGCGCTGGGCACGGTCGAACGCAAACTGTAGCGTAAATTATAACGTGTCGCGCAAAATCGCGATGAGCGGTATATCCGCCGCCGGCATGTCGAGGTCATATAAATCGCGNGGGAAAACCCATTTCAGATTTTGCCCCTCGCGGCTCGTGACATTACCCGTCCATTTGCGGCACACATAAAACGGCATGAGCAGGTGAAACGCCTCATAGCCATGACTGGCAAAGCTCAACGGCGCCAGACACTCATGCGTCACATCAATGCCCAGTTCTTCGGCCAGTTCGCGCACCAGCGCCGCTTCGGGGGTTTCGCCCGCCTCGACCTTGCCGCCCGGAAATTCCCACATGCCAGCCATGGTGCGCCCCGCCGGGCGCTGGGCCACAAGAACGCGCCCGTCTGCGTCGACCAGCGCGCAGGCGACGACCAGAACAAGGCGGTTAGCTTCGGTAGTCGGCATTGATCGAAATATAGCCATGCGTCAAATCGCTGGCCCAAATACGGGTGCGCCCCTTTGCCTTGCCGCTAGCGGCACCGACATCCACGGCAATGTGAATGCGCTGGCCCTGCATGTGGCGAGCGACGGGCGCTTCGTCATAGCCGGGCACCACGCGGCCACGGCGCGCGACTTTATGGCCGCCAATCTCAATCGACAGGCGGTCGCGGTCGACACGCTCGCCTGATTTACCCACCGCCATGACAATGCGNCCCCAATTGGCATCCGCCCCGGCAACGGCCGTTTTGACCAGCGGCGAATTGCCAATGGCAAGTCCGATGCGCCGCGCCGCGGCATCATCTTCCGCGCCGGAAACGTCCACCGTCATGAGTTTGCTCACGCCTTCGCCGTCGCACACAACCTGAATGGCGACATCCTGCATCACATCCGTCAGCGCCTTTCGAAACTGCGCGAGGCGCGGATCGTCAAGCCGGCGTATGGCGGGGCCGTCTACCTTTTGGGCCCCTGTTGCCACGAGCAGGCATGTGTCCGAGGTTGAGGTGTCGCTGTCGACCGTGATGGCGTTAAAACTTTTATCCGTCGCTTCTTTAAGCAAGGGGCGCAAGAGGCGTGCGGGCAGCGCCGCATCGGTGAACACGAAAGCCAGCATGGTTGCCATATCCGGCGCAATCATGCCCGACCCCTTGGCGATGGCGTTAATGCGGATATTTTGCTTGCCGATCTTTGCTGTCCGCGTTGCGCCCTTGGCAAATGTGTCGGTCGTCATAATGGCCTGCGCCGCACCGGGCCAGTCGGATGTTTGCGCGACCCCGAAGCTTGCCGATTTTACCGCCGCGACGAGCGGCGCTGGGTCTAGCGTTTCGCCGATCACGCCGGTTGAGGCGAGAAATATTTCCGTCNCATCTGCACGTAAGCGTTTGGCAAGCGCCTTGGCCGTGCGGCCTGCCGCGCGCACGCCAGCGGTGCCGGTAAAGGCATTGGCATTGCCGGCATTGACGCCCAGCCCGCGAATACGCCCGCCGCCCGCCAGCAGATTTTGACGCGCCAGATCGACCGGCGCCGAGGGCATTTTAGACGATGTAAAAACCCCCGCGACACGCGCAGTTTCGGAAAATTCGGCCAGCAGAAAATCGGGGCGTCCGGTATATTTGACGCCCGTCTGTGCGGCAAAAATATGCATGCCCGCAATCGGCGGCAGCGGCGGAAACGCCTGCGGCGCAAACGGCGAAACGGGCAGTTCATCCGACATATATTTTACTCCGACAGGCGCGGCATATTGACAAAATCGACGGCGGCCTTGGCGCGCATTTCGTCATAAATATCGCGCTGGGCCTCGCTGATCAACAGCTGGAAAATCTGGTCGCGCACCTGATCAAGCGGCGGCACCGGGCGGTTGCGCCGGTCTTCGACGCGGATCACATGCCAGCCAAACTGGGTCTGCACCGGTGGCGATGTTTCACCTGCGGCCAGCTTAAAGGCCGCATCGCTAAACGCCGGCACCATGGATTGCTTGCTGAAATATCCCAAATCTCCCCCCGACGGACCGGACGGGCCTTTCGAGCGTTCCTTGGCAAGCGCGGCAAAATCGGCCCCCTTGTCCAGATCGGCCACGACCGCATCAGCGGCTTCGCGATTATCGAGCAGAATATGGCGCGCGCGCAGTTCTTCTTCGNCGGGGCCGTTTTTAATTTCCTTGTCGTAATAGGCCGTCACATCTTCTTCGCGCACGCGCTCCATCAGCATTTTTGCAACATAGACGTCTTGCAAGGCTTTGCGCTCCATAAAGGCCTTTAATTTGGCGACATCGGCGTCATCTTCCAGTCCGGCTTTTTTGGCCGCTTCCGATGCAAGAACGCGGTTGACCATATAGCCGACCAGCGTTTGAAACCGCTGCTCTTCGGGCAACTGGCCGTAAACGGCCATTAATTCATCTTCGACCAGCGATACGTCATTATAGGTAATCGCGATGCCATCAACAGTTGCAACTGTGCCCTCGGGTATTTGGTTTTGCGCTGCCGCGCCAAGGCCCGACAGAAAAACAAGGGCAAGAGTGGCAAGAGAAATTTGTCTTATGGGGAGAGCCTGATGAAGTTGCATGGTTTGTCCTTTTTCCGTGTTGGTCGCATATTGAACGGGTCATGCACACCAAACAAGAGCTTTTCTCTGCGCGCCCCTCATGCGTGACGGTCGATTGACACGCGCGGCCTTGCCCCTTACATCAAACACATCCCGCACCACACGCGGTCAGATTTGCGCTGGAGATTGTCTATGCTCGGATTACAAAGCTTTGCCCGCCGATTGTTCGGTTCGGTCAATGAGCGCAAGCTTAAATCCTATCAGGCGCGCGTCATCCGCATCAACGCGCTGGAACCAAGTTTTGAAACCTTGTCCGACGACGACTTGCGCGCCACGACCCCTGCNCTAAAGGCGCGTCTGGCAAATGGCGAGACGCTGGACGATGTGCTGGAAGAAGCCTTTGCCGCCGTGCGCGAGGCCGCACGCCGCGCGCTGGGCCAGCGCCATTATGATGTACAGCTCATTGGCGGCATGGCCCTGCATGACGGCAAAATCTCGGAAATGAAAACCGGCGAGGGCAAAACGCTGGTCGCCACGCTGCCGTGCTACCTCGACGCACTGACCGGCGCGCCGGTGCATGTGGTGACGGTGAACGATTATCTCGCCGAGCGCGATGCGGCCTGGATGCGCGGCGTGCACGAGGCTTTGGGCTTGCGCGTCGCCTGCATCAAGCACGATATGGATGACGCGGCACGCAAAGACGCTTATGCCGCCGACATCACCTATGCCACCAATAATGAGCTGGGCTTCGACTATCTGCGCGACAATATGAAATACACGCTGGACGAAATGGTGCAGCGCGGCCACGCCTTTGCCATTGTCGACGAGGTAGACTCGATTTTAATCGACGAGGCGCGCACGCCGCTAATCATTTCCGGCCCGCTCGAAGACCGCTCCGACCTCTATGTAAGCATCGACCGGCTTATCCCCGATCTGGTGCCGGATGATTATGAGATTGACGAAAAGACCCGCTCGGTGTCGCTCACCGATCAGGGCAATGAACACATGGAAGCGCTGTTGCAGGCGGGCGGGCTTTTGGAAGCCGACAGCTCGATTTACGACATTCAAAACGTCACGCTTGTTCACCATGTCACCAATGCTTTGCGCGCCCATCAATTGTTTCAAAAAGACCGTGACTATATTGTGCGCGGTGCGGGCAATGCCGGTCAGGTGATTATTATTGACGAATTTACCGGTCGCATGATGGAAGGTCGCCGCTTCTCCGACGGGCTGCATCAGGCACTGGAGGCCAAGGAAGGCGCACCCATCCAGCCGGAAAACCAGACGCTCGCTTCCGTCACATTTCAAAATTACTTCCGCCTCTATGACAAGCTGTCGGGCATGACCGGCACGGCGCTGACCGAAGCGGAAGAATTTATGGATATTTACGGGCTGGATGTGATTGAAATTCCAACCAATACGGATATTGCGCGCCTTGATGAAGACGATGCGATTTACCGCACGGCGGCAGAGAAAAATGACGCGATCATCGATTTGGTCAGCGAATGTCAAACGCGCGGCCAGCCGGTGCTGGTAGGCACGACAAGCATTGAAAAATCCGAAACCCTATCGGCGGCGCTGAAACAGAAAAAAATCAAACATAATGTGCTGAACGCGCGCTATCACGAGCAGGAAGCCCAGATTATCGGACTGGCCGGTGTGCCCGGCGCGGTCACGATTGCCACCAATATGGCCGGGCGCGGCACGGATATCCAGCTTGGCGGCAATCTCGATATGCGGCTGGACAATGAACTGGAAGACCTTGACGGCGCAGCGCTTGAGCGCCGCCGCGAAGACATTACAGCGGAAGTCTCGGCGCTGAAAGAAAAGGCGCTTNGCGCGGGCGGCCTGTGCGTTATCGGCACCGAACGCCATGAAAGCCGGCGCATTGACAATCAGCTGCGCGGACGTTCTGGNCGGCAGGGTGATCCGGGCCTGTCGTGTTTTTTCCTGAGCCTCGAAGACGATCTGATGCGGATTTTCGGCACCGACCGCATGGATGGTATGTTGCAACGGCTGGGCCTCAAAGACGGCGANGCCATTGTGCATCCGTGGATCAACAAGGCATTGGAGCGCGCGCAGCAAAAGGTCGAGGCGCGCAATTTCGACATTCGCAAAAATATTCTGAAATATGATGATGTGATGAACGAACAGCGCAAAGTAGTGTTCGANCAGCGCATTGATTTCATGCGTGCCGAATCCGTCAACGACAATGTGCGCGACATGCGCCACCAGATTGTCGACGATATGGTGCCCCGCTTCGTGCCGCCAAAAGCCTATCCCGATCAATGGGACATGGAGGGCTTGCGCGAAGAAATTGGCGAGATTTACAATCTCGACATGCCGCTTTCTGACTGGGCCAATGAAGAAGGCATTGCGGATGAGGAAATTATCTCGCGGCTGCATGATGCCGTTGACCGCGCGGCAGCGACACGCGCCACCGAAATCGGGCCGGATATTATGCGGCAGGTCGAAAAATCGGTTCTGCTGCAAACGCTCGACCAGCACTGGCGCGACCATCTGGTGACGCTGGAACATTTGCGCCAGATTGTCGGGCTTCGCGGCTTCGGCCAACGCGACCCGTTGAGCGAATTTAAGCTGGAAGCATTCTCGCTGTTTTCCGACCTGTTATCAGCGCTGCGCCAAGACGTTGTGCGCTATATCATGCGGGTGCAGGTTGAAACGCCCCCGCCCATGCCGGAAATGCCTGCGCTCGAACCGGTTTTACCGGGCGATGCNTCGATTNACCCTGCAAACATCCCTGCCGCAACTCCAGCGGGGAAATCAGCCGCAACATTAGACCCGAACGACCCCACGACATGGGGCAAGGTCGCGCGCAACGCGCCGTGCCCATGCGGGTCGGGCAAAAAATACAAGCATTGCCACGGGGCCGTGCGCTAGACGATACCCGAACGCCCCATATCAAGAAATTTCTGCCGCCGATTATCGCGCAGTTCCTGCGGCGATAGGCTGGCGAGCTTTGCCAGTTCACCAGCGACCGCGAGGCCGACATCGGACATGGTTTGCGCGCGGTCACGATGGGCACCACCCACCGGTTCGGTCAAAATACGGTCGATAACCCCAAGCTGTTCCAAATCCTGCGCCGTCACTTTAAGCGCTGTTGCCGCCGTGTTGGCGTGTTCCGAAGAACGCCACAAAATCGACGCGCATGCTTCCGGAGACGCCACGGTATAAATCGAATGTTCGAGCATCAAAATGCGGCTGGCCGTTGCCAGTGCCAGCGCGCCGCCGGAGCCGCCTTCGCCGATGATAACGGAGACAAACGGCACACCCAATTGCAGGCATTTATCCGTACACCGCGCAATGGCTTCGGATTGTCCGCGCTCTTCGGCACCAATGCCCGGATAAGCCCCGGCCGTGTCAACCAGCGTGACAACCGGCAGGTTAAAACGCTCGGCCATATCCATAATGCGGATGGCCTTGCGGTACCCTTCGGGCCGCGCCATGCCGAAATTATGCTTCAGTCGGCTTTGCGTGTTTGACCCTTTTTCATGGCCCAAAATGGCAACGGACTGACCCTGCCAGCGACCCAGACCAGCGATCACGGCATAATCTTCGGAATACAGCCGGTCGCCCGCCAGCGGCGTGAAGTCATCGACCAGCGTTTCGATATAATCCATGCAATGCGGCCGCGCGGGATGGCGCGCCACTTGGGTTTTCTGCCAAGCATCCAGATTTTTATAAAGCCGCTCCACTTGCTCGGCGACCTTGACCTCAAGCTTTTGAATCTCGTCGAAAATATCCACCGCACCCTCGGTCTGCCCGACGCTGCGTAATTCGTGAATTTTGCCTTCCAGTTCGGCTATGGGCTTTTCAAACTCTAAATAGGTCTGCATTGGCATATGCTCCTTTGCCCGCAATTTGGCTTACATTCGCACGCCGCGCAAGGGGTAAGCCCCCGATACAACACGACTATCCGTCATCTTCGGCTCTTGTCTTCGCGCATGGTAAATTTTGCCTGCGCCGCCAGCGGGTGGCCGGCCTCGACCAATCGGCGTTTTCGTTCGTCCATCACATGGGTGTAAATCTGCGTGGTGGAAATATCGGCGTGACCCAACATTTGCTGAACCGCGCGCAANTCAGCGCCGTTTTCCACCAGATGCGTGGCAAAGGCATGGCGCAGAACATGGGGCGAAATGCGGCGTTTTTCCAGTCCGGCGCGCGCCGCTAGCAGGTGCAGAATTTGGGTAAANCGCTGGCGCGTCAAATGCCCCAAGCGTCCGCTGGCCGGAAACATGAAGGGTGAATTTGGTGCGCCTGGCTGCGCGTCGCGCACAACCAACCATGCGCGCACCGCTTGGCGCGCCGGTTCGGATAGCGGCACAAGTCGCTCGCGCCCGCCCTTGCCCTGCACGATAAGCGCCGCCATGTCGGTGTCACACGCCATGCGCGGCAGGCCCATTAATTCGCTGACCCGCAAACCCGTGGCGTAAAGAATTTCGATAAGACATACAGCTCGCGCTTTCGCCAGCTTTTCCGCCGGGCTGGTTTCGCTAAGCCCATAGGCCGCATCAATCAGTCTTTGAGTTTCGTCAATGCTCAGTATTTTGGGCAGCGGGCGTTGCGTTTGCGGGCGCGCCAGATTTTCCGCCGGATTGTCTTCGCGCAGCGCGTCGGTTTGCAAAAACGTGAAAAACCGCCGGATGGCTGAAAGATGCCGCGCCACAGTTGAGGCGGCCAATGCGCGTTTGTTCAACGCGCCCAAATAGGCGCGCAAATCTTCTTCCTCCGCCGCGCGCATGGCTGACGCGCGCGTTTCAAGGAATTTTTGCAACCCCTCAAGGTCGCGCCGATAAGCCGACAAAGTGTGGTTGGCAGCCCCTTTTTCGGCTGCCATCATATCGAGAAACAGGTCGATATCCCTATCCATCCGGCCTATCCGTGCGCCCGTTTTCGGGCTGGCCTGCGGGGAAAAATATGCCGGTTTCAGCCGCAGGTGCTTGAGCCGGCGCAAGCTGTGCGGCTGGCGCAAGCTGTGTGGCCGGCTCAAGCTGTGCAGCAGGCTCCACATCAGCGGGCTCCAAATCAGCAGGCGGGGGTAAAGCGTCAAATTCGCGCGCGGGGTCAAGAAAGGCGATATCTTCCGGGCCCAGTTCAGCCAGATGGCGGGTCAGCACTTCGCGCGCCAGATCGCGCGCCACTTTTTCCTGATCCGCCATGACCAAAGCATTGAGCATATAGGTCAAATCCGCACCTTGAAGTCGCGTCGGGGACATCTCCGCAAAATCGGCGACCAGCGCCAAAACCAGATCGCCAAGCCAGCCATTGGCGGCCAGCTTGCCATAACGCTGCTGGCGCGGTGTCGGGACATCAAGCCCAAGCTCGGCGGCAAAGGCAGGCGGCAGCGCGAGGCTACGCCCGTCGGGGTCAAACACCTGCCAGACGCCCACTTGCTGGCCCAAATAGCTTTGCGCGGCAGGCGACGCGGCCGCATGGCGCTGCCGGAAACCGGCCCAATCAAAACCGCTGGTATTGATATATTCGGGGGCGAATATAGGGGCCGTTATGGGGGGAAAGAATGTTTCCGCGCTTTGGCCGACATCTGTCACGCTATCAGTGTTCGGGGTTTGCGTCGGGTCAAGCGAAGCCACAGAACCAAGAGAGCCAGATGGGCCAAGAGAGCCAGATGGGTCAAGAGAGCCAAGGGCATCAAGGGCTTCAAGCGAAGCCAGTTGTGTCGTGGCGGCGATTGAACCGTCATCAATATTGGCGGCAAAGCCCGCCAGCGCGCTTATTTCCGGCACTGGTGCGTGTTGTGACAGCAGGTTTTCAGCGGCGATGAAATCATTCAGATATAACAGCGCCAACGTGATCGAGCGCAGCGCATCAGCCTCCAAAGGCGCAAAGCCCGGCGTGGTGGCGTGACCCGCAAAGGCGACCGCGCGCAAATGCTCGGCCAAAACCGGCACCGCCGCGGCCCATGTGCCGTCGGCCTTGGCCTGCTGTAGCCCCATATGCAACAGGCGCGGTTTTTCGGCTGGCGCCGCATCATCCAGAAAGCGCACGAAAAAGGCGAGGCCGACATCACCGGTCTGCAGGCCGTTTGGGGCTGGCAGCGGTGCGCCGTCAAGGGTCTGCAAGTTCGCCTGCAATGCTATTTCGGCAAATTTTTCAGGCGGCAATAGCCCGTCCGCAATCACCTGTAGCGCGGCGGCCAGTTGCGTTTGCGGGGGCTGGCCCAGATCTGCCGCCAATGCCGGCACAACCGCGCGCGGCAAAACGCTGACACCGACGGGGATGGAAATTTTACCATAGCGCGCCAAGGCAAGGTCGAGATAATCCACCCGCGCCGGAGGCGGCGGCAAATCCGCCAGCGTGGTGCCGACAGAAAGCCGATAGGCAAGGTCGCCAAACCATTTATACGCGTCCAGCGATTTTTCATTCAACTCGACCGCCAACGCCACTTTTTCAACCTGACCAGCGCGCATCTGGCAAAAAATCTGCAGTCGCAAAAAATAGGGTTTGGTGGTGCGAAACCCGCGCATATTCTTTTTCGGTAGCGGGTGCGCGCACGCCTTTTCATCGTCGCGCTGCGCCAAATGCGCGTCGACAACCGCAGCCCCCACATAAGCGTCAATATCGGCAGCGCCGGTCATTTGCGCCAGCGCCAGCACAGAAGCGGTGTCGCCGAGCGATAAAAACCGGTTGAGCCGCGCCCCGAACCAGCTCATGCCCTCCATCGTGCCGGCAGGCGCGGCGGCCTGCCCNCGATGCAGTTGCAATTCCAGCGCGCGCAAGGTCTGAAGTTCAAATTTTTCCGGCAGACGGCCCATTTGCCCGACAACATAAGTCAGGCGCGCGCCCGACCAGACATCGGGCCCAAGCCCCGGCTCAAGGCCCACCGGTGCATCTTGCAACGCCCCAAGCTGGCCGATTTGAACAATGTCGGAGGTAGAACCCGGCACGGAAGCGACCGCCCTGACCGCGCGGTTCATTTGCCGGGCTGCGGCGCGCGGGGCGAGTTTTGCGTCTCTGGCGACGGGTTTTTGCGGTGCCATGCCAAACTGGGTGCGCGCTGCGTCGGGAATAATGCTCAACGGTGCGCGCATAGCGACCGGCTCCGCCGAAACGGGTGTCAATAACGCAAAAAATGCAAAAAAACAGCTAGCGCGCAAACCGTTCACTGTCGAGCACCTCCACCGCCGTCTCGCGGGTCGGTTCAACGGCTTGGGCAAGAAAAATAACGCCGCCGCCGAGCAAGACCAGCCCAATCGTGGCTATTACCGGCCAGTTCAACTGCATAGTGACCTCCATTCATATTGTGACAGTCTTATATTACATCAATACGGCAGAAACGGGGCACATGCGACAAATATTATGACAAAACTAGACGCAACCCCGCATAGTCGTTACATATTTGCCAGAGACCATGAAGCCGTTATGACGGGAATAGATGATTATGCAGGAAATCCGCATGACAAAACCGATTGTGCTCATTGGCATGATGGGCGCGGGCAAGTCCAGTCTCGGCACGCGTCTGGCCGAGCGGCTTAAACTGGCTTTTGTCGATGCCGATGCCGAGGTTGAGGCCGCCGCTGGCATGAGCATTGCCGAAATATTCGAAGCCCATGGCGAGGCCGCCTTCCGCGATGGCGAGCGGCGCGTGATCGCGCGGCTTTTAAAAGTGGGGCCACAAGTTCTGGCTCTGGGCGGCGGCGCGTTTGTCGATGCCGCCACGCGCGCCGAGGTTTTGGACAAGGCGATATCCATCTGGCTCGATGTGCCGGTCGACGAACTTGTCGAGCGGGTCAAGCGCAAGCCCGGCAAACGCCCCTTGCTGGCAAATACGAATGTGCATGAGAAACTAACCACGCTGATGCGCGAACGCGGACCGCTTTATGCCGAAGCCGATATTCGCGCCGATATCAGCGGCAAATCGCACGATGCCGCCATCGACCGGCTGGTCGATTTATTGCGGGCACATGTTTAATAAAACGGGCAACAAAAACCGGACGCCACCTAGACAAACACCGCCGCTTTCGCGTAAGCACAAACTATGAACCAAAAAACCTCCGACCAGACGCATCAGACCGTTCGGGTCGCGCTTGACGCCCGCAGCTATGACATCGAAATCGGTGCCGGTCTGCTGGCGCGCGCTGGCGATTTCATCCAGCCGCTTTTGAAGCGCCCGCGCGTCGCCATTGTGACCGACAATCATGTCGCCAAGCATCATCTGGCAACCTTGCAAGACGGGCTTGAGGGCATGGGCATCGCCTCGACCACAACGATTATTCCGGCTGGCGAAAACAGCAAATCTTTTGGTCGGCTGGAGCAGCTTTGCGGCTGGNTGCTGGATGAAAAAATTGAGCGCGACGACTGCATCATTGCGCTGGGCGGCGGCGTCATTGGCGATCTCACCGGATTTGCCGCGTCCATTGTGCGCCGGGGCACCCGCTTCATTCAGATACCCACCACGCTGCTGGCCCAAGTCGATAGCAGCATTGGTGGCAAAACGGCGATTAATGCCGCGCAGGGGAAAAACCTCATCGGCGCATTTTTCCAGCCCGAATTGGTGCTGGTCGACACGCAAGTGCTGACCACACTGCCCGCGCGGGAATTGCGCGCCGGTTATGCCGAAATCGTGAAATATGGCGCGCTGGGTAATGCCGCATTTTTTGATTGGCTGGAAGAAAACGGTGCCGATGTGCTGGCCGGTAATGGTGCCGCGCAAACCCACGCCATTGCCGAAAGCTGCCGCTCAAAAGCCCAAATTGTCGCCCGCGACGAGCGCGAAAGCGGCGAACGCGCACTGCTAAATCTGGGCCATACTTTCGGACACGCATTTGAGGCATTGACCGGCTATTCCAACACATTGCTGCATGGCGAGGCGGTGGCGCTGGGCATGGTTTTGGCGTTTGACCTATCCGTCGCGCGCGGCCATTGCCAAGCCGAAGACGCGGCGCGCTTGCGCGCATTGCTGGATGCAGCCGCCCTGCCCGTCTCCATGACGCGCATCGGCAATGGCAATTTCGACGCCGATGCACTGGTCGCCGCCATGGGCCAGGACAAAAAGGTAAAAGCCGGGAAAATGCGTTTCGTGCTTGCCGAGGCGCTGGGTACAAGCTTTTTGACCGACACGGTGGCCGAAGATGATTTGCGCGCCTTTCTGGTCGCCCAAGGTGCTTTGGATAAAGCCGACACGCCGCAAGAGAGGTTGCCGCAATGAGCCAGTCCGAAATGGGGTTATGGCTGACCGGCGGATCTATCGTCATTTTGCTCATATTGTCGGCGTTTTTGTCCGGCTCCGAAACGGCGCTGACAGCGACGAGCCGCGCCCGCATGCTTCGTATGCAACAAGAAGGCTCGCGCCGCGCCGGTTGGGTGGCGTATCTGCTCGACCAGCAAGAACGCCTTCTCGGCGCGATTTTGCTGGGCAATAATCTGGTCAATATTCTGGCCTCGGTGCTGGCAACCAGTGTTTTCTTGCGCTTGTTCGGCGAGACGGGGGTTGTCTACGCAACGTTGATGATGACCCTGCTGGTCGTCGTCTTTGCCGAAGTTCTGCCGAAAACTTATGCCATTCAGACCCCCGACCAAACCGCGCTGCGCGCTGCCGGGCTGTTGCGTATTCTGGTCGGCGCGTTAGCACCTTTCACCAAGCTGTTGCAGCTTATTTCGCGCACAATTTTGCGCGCCGCCGGGTTTACCGGGGCCAGCGCTGGCAGCCTGTTGCCGGCGCATGAAGAATTGCGCGGCGCCATCGACCTGCACCATAAAGAAGGCGGTGTGCGAAAGCGCGACCGCGACATGCTGGGCGGCATTCTGGATCTGGGCGACACGCATGTTGACGAGGTGATGGTGCACCGCAAATCAATGCTCATGATTGACGCCGACCTGACAGCGGCCGAGATCGTCAAGCAGGCACTGGACAGCCCCTATACGCGCATTCCGCTTTGGTCGGGCGAGCCGGAAAACATTATCGGCGTGTTGCACGCCAAAGATTTGTTGCGCGCGCTGGCCGCCAGCACGGGCGGCAGCGAAACGCTGGATATTCGCCAGCTTGCCACCCCGCCATGGTTTGTGCCCGAAACCACTTTGCTCATCGAGCAGCTCAATGCTTTTCGCACGCGAAAGGCTCATTTTGCGCTGGTGGTGGATGAATATGGCGCGCTGATGGGGCTCGTCACCATGGAAGATATTCTGGAAGAAATCGTCGGCCATATTGATGACGAGCATGACGAGCCAGACCGCCCGATCCGCCGACTGCCCGACGGGTCGCTCGAAGTGACCGGCACGCTGAGCATTCGTGACCTCAACCGCGAGATGGGCTGGGCGCTGCCCGACACCGAAGCGACAAGCATTGCCGGGCTCATCATTCACGAGGCGCGCGCCATTCCCGAAGAGGGACAGACATTTGTCTTTCACGGGCTGCGCTTTCATATTCTGAGCCGCCAGCGCAATCAGATTTTACAGATCAGTATTAGCCAGGTCGCAGACCCCGATACGCCGGATTAGGATGCGTGTTCGGCTGGCGTGCGGGCGCGAATAGCCAGCGCATGCACTGGCCCGCTCAATTCGTCAGACAAAACATCCATGACGCGGCGCTGGCGCTCAAGGCGCGACACACCCTCAAACCCTGCCGCGACGATAACGACGCGAAAATGCGTTTCACCTTCCGGTCGCGCACCGGCATGGCCCGCGTGCAAATAGGATTCGTCAACCACTTCAAGATGGTCTGGCGCAAAGGCAGCGCCCAGTTTTTCTTCGATTTGGCTAGCTAGCTGCCCCATCACTTTTCCCGTTTCCGTTTGGCCGCTTCCGATTTGTAATATTTAGCGGAATTTGTGTTTTCCCAGAACTGCATTATATCATTTTAATCCTGCAATACACCTGCTTGCGTCACTCGTTGCGCTGGCTTTTGACGGCCCGCGCTGGCAAACTACTATGATGAATTTGAAGTCCAAATATTTTGATATGATCCGCGCCGAACGCCGCCGCGAAACCGTGGCTGACCATACGCCGCGCTGCGATTGGCCCGCATGTGACGCCGCCGCGCCGCATCCGGCCCCGGCAGGCCCGCGTGAGGCTGGTCGGCGGCATTTTTGCCGCGAGCATATCACCCAATATAATATGAGCTATGACTTCTTCGAAGGCATGAGCGCGGAAGATGTCGAGCAATACCGCATGGGTGCAACCACCGGCCACCGGCCAACATGGTCGCTTGGCGCGCGCCGCGGCGCGCCCGGCAACTGGCAGTTTGAAGACCCGCTGGAAATCATGGCGCATGCTGGCCCCGTTTCCGGCGAGACGGTTAACGGACGCCGCGTTTCAACGGGCCAGAAACGCGCGCTTGATATTCTCGACCTTGATGTCAAAGCCACGGCCGAAGATGTGCGCGCGGCTTACAAATCATTGGTCAAAAAATTCCACCCTGACGCCAATGGCGGCGACCGCAAACACGAAGAACGCCTGCAGCGCGTCATAAAGGCCCATGAATATTTGAAAGCTTCCGGCTTTTGTTAATGCATTTTATTTGGTAACNCTTGGNCCGCATCTGTTCGTGAGCCGACTTGGGAGAAAATAATGACGACCTCTNATCAAACAAACGCCAAGCAACCCCAGCCCGGCCCGATGCCAGACATGCCGGACACGACGNTTTCCGTGCGCGAGATTTTNGGCTTTGAAACCGATCTCGAAGTACCGGCCTTTGCCGANCGNAATGAATATGTGCCGGATTTTGACGCCGANTATCTGTTTGACAAAAACACCACNCTGGCGCTGCTGGCCGGGTTTGCCCATAACCGCCGCGTTATGGTGCAGGGCTATCACGGCACTGGCAAATCGACCCATATCGAGCAGGTCGCAGCGCGGCTGAACTGGCCGTGCGTGCGGGTTAATCTGGACAGCCATGTCAGCCGTATCGATCTGGTCGGCAAGGACGCCATCGTGCTGCGCGACGGCCAGCAGGTCACAGAATTTCAGGAAGGCATNTTGCCTTGGGCACTGCAAAACCCGGTCGCACTCGTGTTTGACGAATATGATGCGGGCCGCCCCGATGTCATGTTTGTTATNCAGCGCGTGCTGGAGGTTTCCGGCAAGNTGACCCTGCTCGACCAAAACAAGGTCATTCGCCCGCATGGGGGCTTCCGCCTGTTTGCCACCACCAACACCATCGGTCTGGGCGATACATCGGGCCTCTATCACGGCACACAGCAGATCAATCAGGGCCANATGGACAGGTGGAATATCGTCTCGACGCTCAACTATTTGCCGCATGACCGCGAAACCGACATTGTGCATGCCAAGGCCGTTGGCTATGAGGGTGCCGAGGGACGTGATAAGATTGCTGCCATGGTGCAGGTTGCCGATCTGACNCGGGCAAGCTTTATCAATGGCGATATTTCGACCGTGATGAGCCCGCGTACTGTGNTNACATGGGCCGAAAACGCCACGATTTTTGGCGATATCGGATTTGCGTTTCAGGTGACGTTCCTGAACAAGTGCGACGAGCTGGAACGCCCGACCGTNGCCGAGTTCTANCAGCGGTGTCTGGGCGANGATTTGCCGCAAACAGCGGTTAGTGTTCTGGCCGGCAGTTAGGTCAAAAAATAATGAACGAGCGTGAACCGATCGAAGAGTTCAAACGCGCCTTGACGCAGACCATGCGGTCGATTGCGGAGGANTCTGAACTCACCGTGACATTCGGGTCGGAAACCCCGAGCCTGAACGGTCTGCGCGCGCGCCTGCCGCAACCNGCGCGCGANCTCGATCCGGNNGANCGGCAAAATGTGCGCGGCCAGTCCGACAGTTTCGCGCTGCNNNTNGCCCATCANGACGAAGCGGTCAACGCCCANATGATGCCCCNNGAGGCNGANGCNCGCGCCTCTTTCACNGCNGCCGAAGACGCACGCTGCGAAGCNNTGGGCGCGCGNGACATGAAAGGCATTGCCCGCAATCTGGNCGANATGCACGAAGCGCGCTGCNNCAANNNNGGCTATCACGACCANATGACNCGCGACGATGCNCCGGTTTCCGAAGCNCTNGGNTTCATGGTGCGCGANGCCCTCACNGGCNCGCCCCCGCCACCNGCCGCGCAAGGTGTNGTTGCGGCGTGGCAAGACTGGATCAACGAGCGGGTCGGCGACAAGCTGACCAATCTGGCTGCCCTGACGGATGACCAGCAGGCCTTTGCCGATGTNACGCGCGATATTTTGGTCGACCTCGACCTCAGCGAACCAGCCGGCGACCTTGAAGATGAAGACGGCGACGACGGCGACGGCGACGACGGCGATAATGGCCCCGAAGACGGCGAGGGCGGACAGGCCGAACAGCAAGATGGCAGCTCATCCGAAGATATGGAAATGGGCGATGGCGAGATGGAAGAAGGCGACCAAGAAACCGTCCAGATGGAAGGCGAAGAGGTCGATGGCGAAACCGATGGCGAGGAGGCTGGCGAAGCCGCCCAGCCTTATGCGCCCGACGGCGCGGTGAACCCGGAAAAATCGGCCTATAATGTCTATACGGCTAAATTTGACGAGATTATTGACGCCGAGGATTTGTGCGACGCCGAAGAATTGGCGCGATTGCGGGCCTATCTTGACCAGCAATTACAACAGATGCAGGGCGTCGTTTCGCGCCTTGCAAACCGCCTGCAACGCCGTTTGCAGGCCAAGCAAAACCGCTCTTGGAATTTCGATCTGGAAGAAGGCTATCTCGATCCGGCGCGCCTGTCGCGGGTGATCACCGACCCGACCCAGCCGCTTTCGTATAAAATGGAATCCGACACGAATTTCCGCGACACGGTCGTCACGCTGCTGCTCGACAATTCAGGCTCGATGCGCGGACGCCCGATAACCGTGGCCGCCATGTGCGCCGATATTCTCGCGCGCACCTTGGAGCGGTGCAATGTCAAAACCGAAATTCTGGGCTTCACAACCCGCGCCTGGAAAGGCGGGCAAGCCCGCGAAACCTGGATGGCAAACGGCAAGCCGGGCCACCCGGGTCGGCTGAATGATTTGCGCCACATCGTCTATAAAAATGCCGATGCGCCGTGGCGGCGCGCGCGGCGTAATTTGGGACTGATGATGCGCGAAGGCCTTTTGAAGGAAAATATTGACGGCGAGGCGCTCATTTGGGCGCATAACCGGCTGCTGGCGCGCGGCGAACAACGCCGCATCATGATGGTGATTTCAGACGGTGCGCCGGTTGATGACAGCACGCTGTCGGTCAATGCCGGCAATTATCTTGAAAAACACTTGCGTAATGTCATTGAAGATATCGAAACCCAGTCGCCGGTCGAACTCATTGCCATTGGCATCGGCCACGATGTCACGCGCTATTACCGGCGCGCGGTCACCATTGTCGATGCTGAGCAATTGGGCGGTGCCATGACCGATAAACTGGCAGAGCTTTTCGAAGATGCAGACCAGCCGTCCAAATCGGGTGCACAAGGCACCGCGCCCAAAGGCGCGGCAACGGGCGCGCTAAAAGCTCGTGGTGGCGGGGGGCGAACAGTGCGGACGGGCGATGCGCCCGTGCGCGGCTTTCCCGGCTAAGCAGATTTTTAAGCGGATTTAGCCACAACTTGTTTTTTGAACTTGCGGGCCTTGGCAGAAAGTTGCTTGTCCGAAGCGGCGCGCAAAAATGCGTCAATGCCGCCGCGATGCTCAACCGAACGCAGCGCCGCCGCACAAATGCGTAAACGCAACGTATAGCCCAACACCTCGCTCGGAAGGCTCACCTGCTGCAAATTTGGCAGGAAGCGGCGGCGGGTCCTGTTCATGGCGTGGCTGACATTATTGCCGCTCATGACGCTTTTACCGGTCAGATCGCATACGCGTGACATGGGCTTTTCTCCGAGTAATTCTTTTATCAGTCGGGCAGAGGCCCAACCGAGCGCTTGATATAGAAAAATGCGCCGCGCGCGTCAAGCGGTGTTTGCTTACATGTCGGCTGCTGTTCTTTCGGTGATGCGGAAAATACCGCTGCCCTGCAACACCGGCCCATCCGNCCCCAAAAGTGCCCCTGAAACAAAGCCTGTGCGTTTGGTATGTTTTGTGCATGAGCCACTGGTCTCAACCCACTCTCCTAAATGCGCCGGTGCCAAAAAATCGAAATTGCAACTGATCGACGGCAGATAAACAGGCTGTTTAAGAGTTGCGTGAAGAATGAAAACAAAAGCGTTATCCAAGACCGTCATCATCAAACCGCCATGGCAAACGCCGCCTGGGTTGCACATATGAGGTANCACCTCAAAACCNAGNTGNGGCATGNNGNCATCNTCGCGCACATAAATNGGGCCGCTATGNNTNANAAAATCCGNCGCATCANCNNCCCNNCAACGNGCNGCAATATCGAGTGGTTCAAAACCCTCNNGTANTGNCATNANNNGANCTCCTATTTGCCGATNAAACCAAACAAATGACCGGCCACTTTGCGGATTTGAATCTCTTCAGACCCTTCCGTGATNCGNTAGCGNCGGTGNTGNCGNTANATATGCTCAAACGGTTTNTGGCGCGAATANCCNATGCCNCCATGCACNTGCATGGCNCGGTCGGNNGCNTCGCANACCAGCCGGTTGGCGCGATAATTACACATCGACACTTTNTCGGAAATNCGCTGGGCGACTTCCGGCTTGCTCATCGTGTCCATTTGCGCCGCCGTTTTATAGACCAGNTTACGCACCATTTCGCATTCGGTGTGCANTTCGGTCAGCGGAAACTGGATNGCCTGATTGGANGCCAAAGCCTTGCCGAAAGGTTTGCGCGTCTTGGCATAGGCCACGCTNTCATTGATGCAATATTGCGCCGCCCCGACACCNGANGCGGCTTGGCGAATGCGGTTTTCATGCACAAAATGTTGTGCCAGCACCAGACCGCCATCGNGCGGGCCNAACAGCGCCGTATCCGGCACCCAAACATCCGTTAGCGAAATGCGCGGATGGTCGGTTGGCATATTGAACGTCCACAGATATTCCTCAATCTTGAAACCGGGCGCATCCGTCGGCACCAAAAAACAGCTAATGCCGCGCGCGGCACCATCATCGCCTGAGGTNCGGGCAAAAATCATNTCGTAATTGGCGACATGCAGTCCGGTGTTCCACATTTTCTCGCCATTGATCAGCCAACCATCAACACCNTCGCGGGTGCTCGGCTCGGCGCGGGNTTCCATCCATGTCGCATCCGAGCCGTGGTCGGGCTCGGTNAGACCAAAGGCCACGCGGTGCGTGCCGGCCAGCATGCCATTGATGAACATNTCTTGCTGTTCNGGNGTGCCGAAATCGCGGAACATCAGCACTTGCGGNAAATTGCCNACAATCGAGCTTTCATTTTGCAAATCATTATGCAGGCCCAAGCCCTTTTCGGCGAGATGCTCNCGGATAANCGCCATTGCCAAATTCGAACCGTCCTGCCCGCCATATTCCTTGGGCAGGGCAAAGCGCAAATGTCCGGCGGCATCGGCACGCCGGCGCATTTCACTGAGCAATTCCTCCCACTCATGGCGNGGNTGGCCGTCATTGTCCCAATCCGTNCGGGCATATTCGCGCCGGTGGTCAAAAAACCGGATATTGTCATCTTGTTCTTCCANCGGCTTGATCTCGCGCGCGATAAAGGCGTCCAGTTCAGCCAGATANGTTTTGATATCTTCCGGTATGTCAAAATCCATTATTTNCCCCTATCGCTCGAACGGCGCGCNTANCTTTGGCGTAAATCGNGCGCCTCACTATGTCTGTCTTTGCCNGTATTGACAATGGCCTGAACGGTAGCATTGGGGCTCGCGCAGCANGGTTGCTTGCGCAGCACGGGGGGACTCGCGCGAAAACAGCGCNTGAAAAGNGCCNACCCACAAGATTTAGTCGTGAACGAACCNAGAAGCCCTACTATGTAAGTGATTCGGACATGCTATGTTCTTTGCTTGTTCCGGTTNTTNGCGAATCACAGCTGTATCTCAGGCGAACCAGAGTCAAACCGCCCCCGCAATCATTGTTGCGACGCCGTGCCGCTTGCACAGCGCACGCCAACTGGTCACATTAGGGNNATGTCAGAAGACGCNNACTTGNGTATCGTACTGGGCCCGACCAATACGGGCAAAACGCATCTCGCCATGGAACGCATGCTGTCCTATCAAAGCGGCATGATCGGNCTGCCNCTGCGCCTGCTCGCGCGNGAGGTNTATGACCGCGTGCTGGCCGGACATTTNGGCAAGGCGCATCCGGCTGATGTGGCGCTNATCACCGGCGAAGAAAAAATTGTCCCGCCCAATGCGCGGTTTTTCATTTGCACCACCGAGGCCNTGCCGATTAGCCGCGAGGTGGATTTTGTNGCCATTGACGAAGTGCAGCTTGCCGCCGACCNTGAGCGCGGGCATGTTTTCACCGACCGCATTTTGCACGCGCGCGGGCGTCNNGAGACTTTGCTGCTCGGCGCAACCACCATGGCGGCGATTTTGAAAAACCTGCTCGACACNCCGATCGAGAGCCGCCCGCGGTTTTCCGAATTGCGNTGGAACGGTGCCCAGAAACTCTCGCGCCTGCCGCGCCGGTCGGCCATCACCGCGTTTTCCGCCGACAATGTTTACGCCATTGCCGAGGTTATCCGCCAGCAACGCGGCGGNGCAGCCGTCGTNATGGGCGGTTTGAGCCCGCGCACGCGCAATGCNCAAGTTGCCATGTATCAATCGGGCGAGGTGGATTTTCTGGTCGCCACCGATGCCATTGGCATGGGGCTGAACATGGATGTCGACCATGTGGCGTTTGCCCAGCGGCGCAAATTTGACGGGCGCCGCCACCGCGANCTGACACCGGCGGAACTGGCCCAGATTGCCGGACGCGCAGGCCGCCACAAAAGCGACGGCAGCTTTGGCGTGACGGCCGANCTNGCNCTGTTCGANGAAGAGCTTGTCGCGCAGATTGAAAACCATGAATTTGAGCCCATCAAATCGCTGATGTGGCGNAATCCAAACCTCGATTTTTCNACCCTGCCCGCGCTGATTATCAGTCTGGAACAGCCCGCACCGNGCGCTGGCTTNGCGCGCGCGCCAATGGCCGACGACATGCAGGCGCTCAATCTTTTGTCCCGNGACCCNGCCATATGCGACCTTGCGGCAACCGAGCAAGACGTTCGGCAGTTATGGTCGGTNGCGCAAATTCCGGATTTTCGCAAAACCATGGCGAGCGAGCATAGCGGGCTGGTCGGTGAAATTTTCACATTTCTNCNNCNCGATGCGGGCGTCATTCCGGCGGCNTGGATGGACGAGCAGATNGGGCGTTGCGACCGCGTGGAGGGCGACCTTGATACGCTGTCGACNCGCCTTGCCCATATTCGCACATGGACTTATGTCGCCAATCGCAATGACTGGCTGGAAGACCCCCAGCACTGGCAAGAGCGCAGCCGGACGGTTGAAGACCGGCTGTCGGATGCCTTGCACATGAAGCTCATGGGGCAGTTTGTCGACAAAAACTCATCCGCCCTGATGCGTCGGCTGCAAGGCGGCGAAGAGGTGAAGGCCGAGATTGAAGCCAGTGGNGACATTTTGGTGGCGGGCGAATATATGGGCCGTCTGAACGGCTTACGCATCGAGCGCGACCCNAGGCTGAAAGGCGCACCGGCTGGCACCGCNCGCAGCGCCGTGGAAAAAACCGCCGGNGAAGCCTTGCGCGCCCGCGCGNTGGCGATTGCGACNGCTGAAAATGAGGCGTTTTCGCTGACCGATACGGGCGACATTGTCTGGCAATCAGCCGCCATTGCNCGCATGCATTTNANCGATGGCGAAAGCGAGATTACACCGCTCGCCTATCTGACNCCGACCGCGCNGCTTTTGGCCGATGAAATGCTNAATGGCGATACGCGCCAACGCGCACAGGCGCGCGTTACGCAATGGTTGCGCGCCAAAATTNGCGACACGCTGAAGCCGCTATTGGACCTTCACAACGCCTCTGATCTGGATGGTCTGGCGCGCGGCNTGGCGTTTCAATTGNTGGAAAACAAAGGCAATTTGGCGCGCGCCGATATTGCCGACCTGCTGGCCCGTCTCGACCAGCCGCTGCGCCGGGTTTTGCGCCAATACGGGGTGCGGTTCGGGGCATATAATGTGTTCATGCCNGCGCTGCTAAAGCCAGCACCGGCGGCGATTCTNGCCCTTGCAGCGATTTTNGAAGAGGGGCGCGANGCCGCCAAAGACATNCGCCNTCTGCCNGCACCGGGGCTCACNTCTGTTGCCCGCGAAAGCCTGCCCGCGCGGCAATATCGCGCCGCCGGATTTTATCCGACGCGGGCGCGCGCCATTCGCTTGGATATGCTTGAGCGGCTCGACGACCTCATCCGNCCCCTGCTCACNGATGCGGAAAACAAGTCGAAAAACGNNAAAACCTTTCAGATGAATGCCGACATGATGTCGATTATGGGGTGCGGTGCGGAAGACCTTGCCGAGATACTTTCGGCGCTTGGATATCGCNGTACCAAGCCCGAAGCNCAACCTCCCGAATCCCAGCCTTCCGAAGCCCAGCCTTCCGAAGCCGAAAGCACCGGGGCGCAAACNACCCAACCAGAAACTGANGNNCCAAAAACTGANGGGCCAGAAACTGACGGGCCGTTAACTTGGGCTTGGCANCTCGCGCCGCGCNCNAAACGCGGCAGCCGCNCNCGNAAAAAACCAANCGCNAAAAAAGCCGATGCAAAGCGGNCANNAAAATCAGCAGACGCGAAAACCCAAGGCGCNAAAAACCAAGNCGCGAAAAACCAAGTNNCGNCCNAGAAACGNCGNCAAAAGCCCGCGCGCGATATCGACCCCAATTCGCCTTTTGCGGCTCTGCGTAATCTCAACTTNNCCGANCCTAAAAAGCCGAAGCAACCNCAAGAACNCNCCGCCACANAACANGTGGCCGGTGNACAAGTGCCCGNNGNGCAAGTNGCCGGAGAACGCACAGAATGANATCNGGGTCTGNACCCGAANCGNANGCCTTTATGCGGCTCGACAAATGGCTGTGGCATGCGCGGTTTTTNAAAACCCGTGGCGGTGCCAGCACCTATNCGGGCGCGGGAAATGTGCGNGTGAACAGCGTNCGCCAGACCCGCAGCAGCGCCCGNATCCGCGTCGGCGACACNCTGACCTTNGCCCTGCATGGGCATGTGCGGGTCATTGAAATTATTGCCTTGAGTGTGCGGCGCGGGCCAGCCGTGGAAGCACGCGNGCTTTACCATGATCACGAGCCACCNACGAACCGGCCAAAGACGCCAGCCGAGGCNAAGCCCGCCCAGCGCGCGCCNGGCAGCGGACGCCCGACCAAACGCGAGCGACGCGCCCANGATGCGTTTATCGACAAGGGCAGTTTTTAGGGCTNACGGCCTTTTGCCGCATNGTGATGTCACATATTGTGTTGGCGCGAAAGTCGCGCTAGATACTAGCCATGCTGAACCGANTGAAAACGNTNATAGCCNCTGACACGCCCGNGCCGGAAGCCCCGGAGCCAGCCGACCGCCTGCANGTCGCCGCCGCCGCCCTGCTNGTGCGCGCNGCGCAGATTGACGGGCACGTTGATGCCCATGAACANCAANTATTGCAGCATCTGGTGGGCCCATATTTCGGCCTCGATGATGANGAGGCTGCCGCGCTGCTGACCCAAGCGACANCGGCGATANACGCCGCCAATGATCTGTTCCAGTTCACCCAGCAGATTAATGCCAATTTCGGGCCCGAGCANAAANCCATGCTGGTCGAATTGCTCTGGCGTGTGGTGCTGGCNGATGGCGTTGTTGATGATTATGAGGCCAATCTNATCCGTCGTGTNGCCGGCCTCATCCATGTTTCCGATGCCGAAGCCGGTGCCGCCCGAAAACGGGCNGAAGCCCCCTCCCCCCNCTAGAANTTTCCGGAGATCGCATGACCTATATCGTGACTGACGCCTGTATNAAGTGCAAATATACCGANTGTGTCGAGGTCTGCCCNGTCGATTGCTTTTACGAAGGCGANAATATGCTGGTGATCCACCCCGACGANTGTATCGATTGCGGGGTTTGCGAGCCGGAGTGTCCGGCCGAGGCAATTAANGCGGATACGGAGTCAAATCTGGAAAAATGGCTGGAACTCAACACCAAATTTGCCGATATCTGGCCGAATATCACGATGAAAANAGACGCACCGGCAGACGCTGATGATTTCCTCAATAAAGCAGGCAAATTTGAGGCCCATTTCACCGAAGCGCCGGGAGAAGGCGACTAACGCCCGCTTCGTTTAGGANTTGGNGCCGGGGTTTGGGNCCCGCGTTGAGTTTTATCAAATTTATGTTANAATNNNNGANANATATATACAAAACCTCGGATNATGACGGTGAANCGGCATGNGTTCGATGNTTTTTTACGTTCAAATNCTCATGCGCTTATCGCGGGGGTCTGNNCGTTGACGGAGCANTTNAAAAATGGCNACGACGCGNAANACGGCNAGCAAACCCGCAACCAAGGCGGCAGGCCGAACAACATCTAAAGCTGGTGCCAAAACGGAGGCGAAAAAGCCTGCGGCCAAGAAACCAGCACCCAAGGCCGCGGCTAAAAAGCCTGCAACCAAAGCGCCGGCAACCAAGCCAGCGGCCAAAAAACCGGCAAAAGCAGCCGCCAAAACCGCGGCCACGCAAAGCCCTGCGAAAAAGCAGCCGCGCCGCTCGGCCAATGGCTTTAGAATTAACGAATTTATCGTCTATCCCGCGCATGGCGTCGGGCAGATTATCGATATTACCGACCAGGAAATTGCGGGCATGAGCCTTGAACTTTTCGTGGTGACTTTCGAAAAGGAAAAAATGGTGCTGCGTGTGCCGCTGGAAAAGGCCAAACAGGTTGGTATGCGTAAGCTTGCCGATAATTCGGTCATGGAAGGTGCCATGAAGACCTTGCGCGGGCGTGCGCGCGTCAAACGCACCATGTGGAGCCGCCGCGCGCAGGAATATGAAGCAAAAATCAATTCCGGCGACCTGATTGCCATTGCCGAAGTGGTGCGCGACCTGTTCCGCAATGAAAACCAGCCGGAACAGTCCTATTCCGAGCGCCAGCTTTACGAAGCGGCGCTGGAGCGCATGGCGCGCGAGGTTGCAACCGTCAATAAAACGACGGATGACGAGGCAATTTTGTCGCTTGAGGCGGTTCTTGCCAAAACAACCGGCGGCGCGCGGCGCAAAAACGACAATAACGAAGCTGCCTAATTGGGCTGCCTAATTGGGCTGCCTAAACAAAATCGCCCAACAAAACACCCGCAGCGGGTGTCCGGCGAATGTAAAACTGAAATTTTAAGGTGAACCAGTTTCGCCGTGTCTGCGTATCTTGTTTAAGGAGATACGCATGGCTCATTTGGACACACGCGAAACACAACAGGCCACCCGCCGGTTTATCAAGCAGGCAATGAAGCTGCCAATGCTTGAGCCCGAACACGAACAGGTTTTGGCCCGTAAATGGAAAGACCATCAGGACGAGAGTGCGCTGCACGAACTCACCAGCGCGCATTTGCGTCTGGTGGTATCGATCGCCAGTAAATTCGTCAATTACGGCCTGCCCATGGCCGACCTTGTGCAAGAAGGCAATATCGGCCTGATGCAATCCGCCGCCCGGTTCGAGCCGGATCGCGAAGTACGGTTTTCGACCTATGCTGGTTGGTGGATCCGCTCATCGATCCAGGACTATGTGCTGCGTAACTGGTCGATTGTTCGTACCGGCACGACGGCGGCGCAAAAATCGCTGTTTTTCAACATGCGCCGCCTGCGCGCCAAAATTAATGATTTCGGGGCAACCATGACGCATGACAGCCGCACTTATGTGGCGCGCGAATTGGGTGTGCGGCTGGAAGATGTCGAGAATATGGAAGGGCGCATGGAAGCCAATGACCGCTCGCTCAACGCCACAATCTCGGAATCGAGCGAAGATGGCGGCACGACCGAATGGCAGGATTTGCTGATCTGCGACCGCGCTTTGCCCGAAGACGAGGTAAGCTCCAAACTGGACGGGCGCCAGCGCGTCAACTGGATCGCCAATGCCATGACGCATCTGAGCGAGCGCGAGCTGACCATCATCAAGGCACGGCGCCTGACCGATACCAGCGTAACATTGGAAAGTCTGGGCACGACGCTCGGCATTTCAAAAGAGCGCGTGCGCCAAATCGAGCACGAGGCGCTCGGCAAGCTGAAAGGCGCGCTGATCGAGCAGACGGGCGGCGACCCGCGTCGGGCGGGACTGATTTAAGTCTGCGCCGGTTTAGGTCTTCAATGGTCTAATTGACCACCAGTTTGAGCTGCGTGCCCGGCGCAAGCGTAACCGGTTTTTCAAGATTATTCAGCGCCAGCAGTAACTCTTGGCGGCGTTCATCCGTCGCCATGCGGCGCGATAGGCTTTCCAGCGTGTCGCCCGGCTGAACGGTAATGACGCGAATTCGGTCGGGCTTGATGCGCGCTGCTTGCGCTGCGCTCAACAGCTTCACCCCGCGCCGCAGGGTCTGCATGGCAGACTGGGCATTTCCCGATAAATTGGCTGGCGAAATCAATGCAAATCGCATGACTTGCGACAGCGAATATTCAACCACCAGCAATTCGATATATTTGCCGCCCTGACGCAATTTGCCCAGCGCCGCCGGTCGGCCAGCCACTGTTAGCGGCGATACATCAAGCTGGCTGCCGCGCGGTGCCCAATCATCGCGGATATAATCAACCGGGCGTTGTGCCTCTTTGCGTCCGGCCAAATCAAACATTATTTCCATGCCGTTTTTATGCGTGGCCGTCACGCGGTCAGGAGCATTTTTGAGGGTAAATTTTTTCGGCACCGTGAATTCCAGCCGCAAATCAGGATGCACAAAACGCTGGCCGCGAATAATGCCCTGCTTGATGTCGTCGCCAAAGGGAAGCCCGTCAATAATCTGCAAATGCCGGTTGCGGCCTTGCGCCAGAGGTGCGCGCGCTGTGCCATTTCCCGAAACTGTATCGGGCTCAAAAGCCGCCGCCTGCGCGCGCGCGCGCGCCACGCGTTCATCCGTCGACGGATGCGTGGACAACCACGCTGGCGCACCAGCGCGCCCGTCGCGCATATAGCGCGAATAGCCGCCCAATGCCGCGAGGAAGTCGGCTTGTGCCTCCGGCAAATAACCAGCCCGACCCAAAACCCGAACACCGATATCGTCAGCTTCATATTCCTGCGACCGGCTATATCCGGCCAAAATCGCCGAACCGCCGAAATTTATCAAATCACCGGCGACATTTGGGTCAATGCCAGTTCTGCNNGTCANAACGGCACCCAGCACGCTGCCCACAATCGACGCNCCCACCGCCGCCGTATGCCGCCGCGCACCGTGGCGCGCTGTCACATGGCCTATTTCATGGCCGATAACGCCNGCNAGTTCAGCCTCNGANTTTGCCAGNGCGAGAAGCCCGCGNGTNACATAAGTATAGCCGCCGGGCAAGGCAAAGGCGTTGACCACGGGCGAGTCGAGCACNGTNATTTGAAATTGCTGGTCGGGCTTGTCGGAAGCGCGCGCGATTTTCNCCATNATNGCCTCGACATAATCGTTGACCCGTTCATCGCCANAGGCACCNCCATAGGCTTGCATGATTTTGGCGTGCTCTTCGGCCCCGATTCTGGCTTCNTCGNCCTCGCTCANCAGCGTCGCATTGGGCCCGCAAGCTGCCAATAGGCTGGCNGCAAAAACAAGCGGCAACAAGACANGACTTTTACCCGAAAACATCATGGTGAACCCTTTNAGCTATCTGGTTCTTTTGTCGGNGNCCACGATACCATAGGCNNACGCAATCTNTAAAGCGGGAAGGAAGCTGAATATGATNGGACGGTTGAACCATGTTGGCGTTGCNACGCCCTCAATCGAGCAAAGCGTTGCGCTGTATCGCGATATGCTGGGCGCAACAAAAATTCACGACANNTTCGCCATGGAGGAACAGGGCGTCTGGGTTTGTTTTGTTGATCTGCCAAACAGCCANATTGAGCTGATCGAGCCAATAGATNACACAAGNCCCGTCGCTGGNTTTTTGAAACAGAACCCGNCTGGCGGCCAGCACCATATTTGTTTCGAGGTTGATGACATTATCGCCGCGCGCGACGAGATGGTGGCAAAGGGNGCGCGNGTNCTGGGNACNGGCGAGCCGCGCATTGGCGCGCATGGCACNCCGATTATTTTCATCCACCCCAAAGATATGGGCGGCGTGCTGNTTGAACTGATGCAGCGCCNTTAAGCNGTGAGGGCAAAAAACTTGATTTTCATNCGCCNTTCAATAGGTTCAAATCAGTGGTCCCGTAGCTCAGCNGGATAGAGCATCAGATTCCTAATCTGAGGGTCGGTGGTTCGAATCCACCCGGGATCACCACCCACAAGACATAANGGCTAGAAACCCGCCTGCCCCAACCTATATATGTGGCTATGAGTGAACCGTNGAAAAATCCGCAAAAAACCAAGCNNGAAAATGCTGCANNGCTTCTTGGTTNCTATGACGACCTTGAGGGCAGTTGNGCCCATGCCTGGGCGNTGCTGGCGCGCGGCGTGAAAGACCGGCGCAGCCCGTTTCACACNCCCGGTCTGGCGACCGTTTCGCCGGAAGGATTGCCCGAAATCAGAACCGTCGTGCTGCGCGGCTGCGACACCAGCGCCCGAAGCTTGNGGTTTCACACCGACACNCGCTCGGCCAAAATTACCGATATGCAAAAACANCCGCAGGNGGCNTTGCATTTCTACGACCCNACCGCCAAAATTCAATTGCGCGTGCGCGCNCAGCTTGAGCTGCTTTCCGGCGCGGCCTATGACACGGCTTGGGATAATACGCGGCCCATGAGCCGNGAATGCTATCAGGTGACACAAGCGCCCGGCTCCCCCNTGCCGAACCCTGCCGATGTGGTGTTCGACGCCGCCGCCACNAATGACGGGGCCGATTACTTCGCGCCGGTTATCGCCCATGTGCGNCAAATCGAATGGCTNTATCTNGCCGCGCGCGGCCACCGGCGCGCGCTGTTTGATTTNACNAGCGCANAACCCCAACATANCTGGCTGGTTCCCTAGCCTGCGACAGATTGCGGCGGCGCACGGGGCTTGGCGACAGCGCCTGAACGCCTTACATNTCNNANAANTTTGGCGCGAGCCAGNATTNTTAAAGCCAGCATTAAAAGAGGATGCCATGACNCGCTCTACCAGTTCACTGCTNGTTTTTCTCGGCGTTTTTGTCGTGGCGATGNCCGGNCAGGNGCNCGCNGAGCCCTATCCGGCNGGCGACGCTGAAAAGGGCGCGAAAGTTTTCAAAAAATGCGTGTCGTGCCACATGGTCGGGGCCAANGCNAAAAACCGCGTCGGCCCGCATCTCAATAATATTATNGGGCGCGAAATTGCGGTGNTGGAAGACTACAGATATTCAAAGGCGATGAAANCCTATGCCGAGCAGGAGCCNGTNTGGTCCGAANCNGNGCTCGATGCNTATCTGGCNAATCCGCGCAAGGCCGTGAANGGCACGCGCATGTCGTTTGCNGGCCTGCGAAAAGAAAAAGACCGCCATAATGTCATCGAATATATGCGTCAGGCATCGCAATAATTAGCGCNTCAAGCCGCATCAAAGCGCCTCAAGCCCCATAAACGCNCAAACCGCNGGCGTGATGACCGCCTCAATGCCCGGNCCCATATCGTGGCCCATGCCTTCGACCAGCANCCATTNGGCATGTTNGACATTTTTAACAATATCCTCGCCGCACGCCGCTGGCAGCAATGTNTCATGNTCGCCATGGATCACGAAAAACGGTGACGCAATATTTTTCAGCCGCTCGACGCGNGACCCGTCGGCCATAATCGCGGCATATTGGCGGGCAATGCCGGGCGGATAATAGCCGCGTTCAGNNATCCGCTCGGCCATTNGCANACAATCGGCGTCNGACACCGGAAAGGCCGGCCCCATATATTGCTTCAGCGAAGCGACAAGATAATCGANCANTGCGNCGCGGTCATTGATATCGGGCATTTCCAAATTGCNGCTATCGGGTTGGGGTACNTCCGGCCCGCCCGAACTCGACATGACGCAGATAATATGCTCGAACCGCGCGGCATAAGAAAACGCCAAATGCTGCGCCACCATGCCGCCCATTGAAATGCCGAAAAAATTNGCCTTGGGNATATCAAGCCCGTCCATCAGGCCAACCACATCGCGGGCCATNTCATCCAGCGTGTAGGGCACGGGAAACATGGTGCCGACCGAGGCCGCTGCCGNCAGCGCCGAAAAATCGGGAATACCNGCCGCNTCCAGNTTGGTCGAGCGCCCGACATCGCGATTGTCGAATATCACCACATCCATGCCTTGCGCGGTAAAGCTGTCAATCAGGCTGGGGTGCCACTGGATCATCTGGGTGCTGAGCCCGCGCATCAAAATCAGCGGCGGGGCGCGGCGGGGCGCGCGCGNCTCAAAAACCTCATAGGCCAGCATCACATCATTGGCTTCAACAAAGTCCATTTTCGTCTCCGATTTCCGGCGCAGCGAAATTCATGCTANATATGGNTTGCNAACCATCCTGTTCGCGCAAAGAAGCTGCNCCCCTATGGAACGCGATTTTTCTTCTCTAANCAATCCGGTCTTTGACATGCTGGTCATTGGCGGCGGTGCCACCGGCGCGGCCATTGCGTGGGATGCCACTTTGCGCGGGCTTCATGTGGCGATTATCGACAAGTCGGATTTTTCGGCGGCAACATCAGCCGCCTCGTCCAAACTCATGCATGGGGGCTTGCGCTATCTGGCAAATGGCGANATTGCGCTGGTNCGCGAGGGGTTACGCGAACGCCGNGTCTGGGGTCGCNTCGCCGCNCATCTCGTGCAGCCCCTCCCCTTTGTTCTGCCGACATATGCGCCCCTNATGCAAAGCAAATGGGTGATGGGGCTGGGGCTGNTGGCCTATGATTTGCTGGCGTTTGACACAAACCGCAAAACCGACCCGGCCCAGAACATGCCGCGCCACCGGTCGCTAACCGCAGCGCAAACGCTGGGGCTGGCCCCCGGCCTTGCGCGCGACGGGCTGACCGGNGGCTATATTTACCATGACGGGCAAATGCTATCGCCGGAGCGTTTGTGCCTGTCGATGATCCGCTCGGCGGTGGCAGGCGGTGGCGTCGGCGTCAATTATGCNCGCGCCGATGCTTTTGCCCGTGACGAAACCGGCCTGCATAATGTGACGGTGCGCGATATGCGGTCGCGGCGCAAAANAATCGTGCGGAGCAAAACAGTGGTGAACGCGGCTGGCCCGTGGGCCGATTTCGTGATGCAGGCGGCCAGCCCCGCGCCTGCGCCCAAACAAATTATGCGTTCAAAAGGCATTCACTTCGTCACNCGCGACATTACCAATGGCACGGCNNTGGCTNTTCCGCTNGAGNACGAACATTTATTTGTGCTGCCGTGGCAGGGGCACACGCTGTTNGCNACCACCGANACGGGCTTTACCCAANANCCCGACACGGTGCGCCCCGACGCTGACGACATTGCGGCGTTGCTGAAAAAAGTCCAAACCGCGCTGCCGCGCCTCGGCCTGACGCGCAATGATATTGTGTACGCCTATGCCGGATTGCGGCCCTTGGTGGCTGACGCCGGAGATGCGGTCGGGCAAACCTATGGCATGAGCCGCGGCGCGGAAATTGTCGACCATGCAAGCGAGNGCGGGCCCATTGGCTTGATCTCGGCACTGGGCGGCAAATGGACAACATGCCGNCGTCTGGGCGAACAAGTGGTCGATCTGGCGTTTGATTATATCGCGCAAAACGACCCGGGCTGCCGCACCATGAAGGAACCGCTGGCCGACACGCCCGATGCCCCGCTTGCAGAATTTCTGGAAGCTGCGTGCGCGCGTCACAGCACCTTCGCGCCCGAACAGGTTGNNCGGCTCGCGCGGCTNTACGGAAACCGGCTCGACGATATGCTGGCGACCGCNTGCGCNGANCTCACCCCCGACCTGCCAGCGCATCTGGCGGCGCAAACGGCCTATGCCGTCGACCAAGAAATGGCGGTCTGTCTGGATGATGTGGTGTTNCGGCGCCTGACTGAAGGCCAGACAGGTGAGATTGACGAAGCCCAAATCGCGGCGATTGCCGAATATATGAGCAAGCGGCTCAACTGGTCGGATGCTGAAAAAAAACGTCAGATAAAAACCCTCAATGCGGGCTTGCGTATCGCCTAGCGCTCCGATTGCGGGCGGATTTCGTTAGAAAACACGCGCANNATTGCCTAACATCTGTGCAGGAGGACCCTTGTCATGACTGTAGCTCATCCGAAATTCGCTTATGAAAAAGGCCTGCATCAGCTTGGCAATGGCGCTTATGCTTGGCTGCAACCCGATGGCGGCTGGGGCTGGTCGAACTCCGGCCTTATCGTCGATGATGATCAGGCGCTCGTNATCGACACGCTTTTCGATGTGCCGCTGACCCGCGACATGNTNGCGGCCTATGCCGACGCGAACAAGGCAGCCGAGAACATCAATATGGTGGTGAACACGCATCACAATGGCGACCACTGCAACGGAAATTGCTGCTGTCCGGACGCGCAAATCATCGCGCATCGGGCCACGGCNGAACATATGGCGCTGGAGCCGCCGACGCTGGTGCAGGGGTTTCTNGACATGGCACCNGAAATGGGCGAATTGGGCAAATATGTGACCAGTTGCTTCGGCCCGTTTGATTTCAAATCGGTTGACCANAAAATCCCCGACACTTTGTTTGACGAAGACACCNCCATCCATGTCGGCGGCAAAGAAGTGCATTTATTGCATGTGGGCCCGGCGCACACGNCCGGCGACACGCTGGTGCATGTGCCCGCCGACCGCACGGTTTATACNGGCGACATTNTGTTCATTGGCGGCCACCCNATTTTATGGGAAGGCCCGGTGCAAAACTGGATTGATGCGTGCGAAAAAATTCAGGCCATGGATGTCGAAACCATCGTGCCCGGGCACGGGCCCATCACCACCAAACAGGGCGTTGAGGAGGTGCGGCAATATTTGCTGACCATNCGCAATGAGGCGCGCCTNNGGTTTGAGGCGGNCATGAGCTATCAAGAAGCGGCCATGGATATCGCNCTGGGCGTTTTTGACGNNTGGGGCGACCGCGAGCGCATTGTGGTCAATTGCGCCACTTTATACCGCGAGTTCGGGGCCGGGCATGAGCCCGAAATTGCCGAGCTTTTTGCTGGCATGGCCGCTTATGCAGCCGCCCGNCCGCAAGAGCGATAAGCGCGCCGCGAAAGCGAAACATGCGCGAAGCTGACNCCACAGTNCATCTCGACGCCACGGGGTTAACCTGCCCGCTGCCGGTTTTGCGGTTGCAAAAAGCCTTGCGCGAATTGGCACCCGACACGCGCATCTGCCTGCACGCCACCGACCCGATGAGCGAAATAGATGTGCCGCATTTTGTGAACGCANACGGCCATGTGCTTGTCGAAACGACGGCCANAGCGGNCGCGGGGCCCGGCGGNATGANGCTTTTCGAATTTGTGATNTGTAAGCGCTAGAGCGCTTTNAGCGTTGCCTGAACGTCTTCGGAAAACCCGACCGTGANGNTTTTNNCAGCCACGCAGACNGGACGCTTAACGAGGCTCGNATTGGCAACCATCAGCGCCACCAATTGGGCTTCATCGGTTATGGCTTTTTCNGCATCAGACAGCTTGCGCCAACTTGTGCCGCGCCGGTTCAGCAAAATNTCAAGCGGTTGATNGGCCAGCCAGCCCTGNANGGTTTGTGCCGTCAGGCCTTGNTTTTTGAANTCGTGAAACTGGTGCGCGATGGCTTCGGCTTCCAGCCATTTGCGCGCCTTTCGCACCGTATCGCAATTCGGAATGCCGTAAAGCGTGAGTGCCATTATTCAGCGGCCGCCAACGCCGCCTGCTCAAATTCGCGCACCTCGTCGGCCATCGCATTATAAGCATCGGGCGGCGTGATGTTCAGNGTGCGGCGNACCTCGCTGATCGGNCGGGTCAGCAAATATTCCCAATCCGCCGCCGGCAACCATGCCGTGCGTCGACCCATGGAAAAGCCTTCGCGGATCGCCTTGCCGATTTTAAGCTGCGGGGCCTCGCGCATGGAGGCGTGATAGCCCATGGCGATAATCATCAAAATGCCCGGATTGCCAAGCTGACGCCATGTGAACGCCNGCAAAGCCAGTTCGCCCAGCCCGTCNCGGCCATAGCCNGTNACGACGTGCCACAAATCATGGGCGTCGCGCTGGCGNTNGGAAAACACCAAATGGTTNCCGGTCAATTCCGTGCCCGCTCCGCCNCCGTCAACACTGGCTTGCGTCAGGCCGTCNGCCGAGATTTGTTCGATGGTGGTGAAATCAAGATACGCCCGCCCCAGCGAGCCTTCCGGCTGCGCNGCCAGCCAGTCGCGGTCCTTCAGATAGGAAACCAGCGGCTGCTTGGCCGNTAGAATTTTTCCCGCATGGGNGCTTTTACGAAAACGCTTANANGAGCGAATGCCGGAGCGCCCCCCCATGGCCTGCANAATGATGAACACTTGCTTGGTGTCTTCTTTGTCCGCAATCAGCCTTTGCAATGCGGTGGCAATTATCCGCCACTTACCAAATCCAAACATTTAAAAACCTCNTAAGGCCCTGTTCAGGCCATANATNTGNCTCATGGTGCCCTCGGTCGGACTCGAACCGACACTCCGTTGAAAGAAACGGATTTTGAATCCGTCGCGTCTACCAATTCCGCCACGAGGGCTCGCGTNAGNNCACTATACAGAAGCCGCAAGCTAGCGTCCACGGTTTGCTTGCGGCAAGAGCGCGCGGCTGTTCACCCNTCATCCTTGNCCCTTTCCCTGCCCTGCCTGCAGCTATATAGTTCGNCCATGTTGCGAGCCCTTTATGACGCTGTTTTAAGACTTTCCGCCCACCGCCGCGCAAGCTGGGTGTTGGGCGCGGTGTCGTTTATTGAAAGCTCGGNCTTCCCGCTGCCGCCCGACCTGCTGCTCGTGCCGATGATTTTCGCCGAACGTGCGCGGGCGTGGACATTGGCGGCAATCACCACGATCACCTCGGCGTTGGGGGNCCTGCTGGGCTACGCCATCGGCGCCCTGTTTTGGGACACGCTGGGCAGCCAAATCGTTTTCCTCTATGGCGGGCANGAGGCGTTTGACAGTTTTCAGGCATTTTATATCGAATGGGGGNTGTTGGTTTTGCTGGCNGCCGCGGTTACTTTTTTGCCGTTCAAAATTGCCACCATTGCCAGCGGCGTGGCAGGCCTGCCACTGGCCGGATTTTTTNTAACGAGCCTTGTCGGGCGGGGTTTGCGGTTCTATCTGGTTGCCGCGGGAGCTTATTATNTAGGCCCNGGCATGCNCCAGCAATTTGAACGCAATTTTGCCCGCATGTCNGCNGTCACTGGCGTTTTGGCGCTGGNGCTGATTGTCTATCTTTTCTTGCGGCATTAGGAAACGCGCNCGNCATGCAAACCAATTTTAAAACACACGCATTTATCATCACACTGGCTNGCACGGGCATATTGGCGACCGCGCTGGCGAGCGAGTTTTGGGGCGGGTTGACCCCGTGCNCGCTGTGCCNCCNGCAACGCTGGCCCTATTACATCGCCCTGCCGCTGGCCGCCCTTATTTGGCTCGGCGCGCATCACGCGCCGATCGCTTTGCGCGGGNTGCTGGTGCCGGTCGGGGTGATTTTCGCAGCTTGGNGCNGCTTTGGGCTTTTACCATGCCGGTGTCGAATACGCGCTGTGGGCCGGGCCGTCTGGCTGTGGCGGCGGGCTCGCTGGCGGTAGCGGCGGATTTGAAACCACCGCCGACCTGCTGGACGCCATGGCGCGCGCCAAACCGGTGGCTTGCGATAAAGCAGCCTTCACACTTTTCGGCATATCCATGGCGGGGTATAATTTTCTCGCAAGTTCCGGCTTGGCACTTTTGGCTTGGCACGGTGCCACACGCGCCNTGCCGCAGGAGACATCACAGGAAACGANAAAATGACGAAAAAAAAACCCGCACAAACTCCNGNACNNGAGCGCACACCGAAGCGCACACCGAAACGNATTGCCGAAATGATCCGCGTCGACCATGCCGGCGAACATGGCGCGGTTCGCATTTATGATGGGCAGCTTGCCGTTTTCGCCCATGTGCCGGGGATGGAAAAAACCGCCAATCTCATTCGTGAGATGGCGCAGCACGAACAGACCCATCTCGACCATTTTGACCAACTCCTGCCCGCGCGCCGTGTGCGCCCTACGNTTTTTGGCCCNGCGTGGAATGTCGCCGGATTTGCGNTGGGGGCCGTGACCGCGCTGATGGGCGAAAAGGCTGCCATGGCCTGCACTGCCGCCGTTGAAGCCGAGATTGACGCGCATTATGGGGCTCAAGAAGCCGAGCTTGAAGNGCATGATGGCGAAGCAGATTTNGCCGCGGCAATCGCGCAATTTCGCGCCGATGAAGCCGAACATCGCCAAACCGCGCTGGACGAAGGTGCCGAAGAAGCTCCGGGATATGACATTATGACACGCATTATAAGGCTGGGGTGTCGCGCCGCCATCCGCGCGTCTGAACNTTATTGAGCGTTATTGATTTCAGCCGCGCTTACGGCTCAAGCTCGGNATCCCAATACAGATANTCCTGCCAGCTTTCATGGCAGTAATTTGGCGGAAACCGTCGTCCGGTTTCGTGCAACTCAAACACTGTCGGCNGACGCGGCTTATTGCGNGGCACCATGCCGGCCTGTTTGGGCAGCCGCCCGCCTTTTCGCAAATTACACGGGCTGCACGCCGCCACCACATTTNCCCATGTCGTGCGGCCACCAGCGCGGCGCGGGGTAACATGGTCAAAGGTCAGATCCTGCGGGGAGCCGCAATATTGGCAGCTAAACCCGTCGCGCAAAAACACGTTAAACCGCGTAAACGCCGGATAGCGCGGCGGCTTTACATAAGTTTTCAGCGAGACAACACTGGGCAGAACGAAATCGGTCGAGGGCGAGCGCACAATNGTGTCGTATTCGGATACGATGTTCACACGGTCTAGAAATACTGCTTTCAGCGTGTCCTGCCACGCCCAGAGCGACAGCGGATAATAGCTGAGCGGGCGGAAATCGGCATTGAGCACCANCGCCGGACAACTTTCCGGATTTTTGAAATCCGGNGGCGCCGCTTTGACGAAATCGCTTATATCCGGTCGTGCTGTTTGCATCGCTGCCATATCCTTTCTGATCTGCCTGACCCAAACCCTTCGATTTATTACCGAATCAACTATTTACGATTATGCCGCAAAAAGTGACGCAAGTGTTACATAGAGCCGGGNCGAATGCCAAGTCATGCGCCATCAGACCTTTTGTCGCTGTTGCCCATAATACACCCATAACAGGCGCGCAGCCGCGGCGCGCAAGGGCGACCAGTCTTGCGCCCATANNGTCAACTGCGCCGCATCGGGGCGNTTGTTTTTGCGGTAGAGCAGGCGATAGCCCTCCTGCAGGGCNAGGTCGCCNGCCGGAAAGCAATCAGCGCGGCACATATTGAACAGCAAATAGCAATCCGCCGTCCATGGCCCGATACCGGTTAACGCCGTCAGCATNTCATGGGCNGGCGTATTTTCAGCGCGGTGCAGGGCNGAAAACACCAAGCGCTCATCCAACACAGCCTCTGCCAGTCCGGACAGATAACGCCGCTTGGGAGCCGACACGCCACANGCNGCCAGCGCCGCATCATCAAGCGCCAACCACGCTTGCGGTGTCGTTTCCGGCAGCAGCGCATCCACCCGGCCTTGAATGGCGGTCGCGGCGGCGGTTGACACTTGCTGCGCGATTAAAATTCGAACAAGCCCTNCAAAACCCGTCGGTCCACGGCGCATGGGTGGAACCCCNTAAGTTTCGTAAACATGGGCGAGACGGGCATCTTGCGCCNCAAGCNGTCGACACGCATAGTCGAGATCGGCATTGGTTTTAAATTTTCTCATNCGCCCACAGTATNNGCGGATTGTCGATGATGGAAAAGCAAAAAAATTTCGTGACCCGATTTGCGCCCAGTCCAAATGGCTGGCTNCATNTGGGTCACGCCTATTCTGCGCTGCTGGCGGCGCGTCAAGCAGCGGCCCATGAGGGNGTGTTTTTGCTGCGTATCGAAGACATTGATACAGGCCGCGCGCGCGNGCATTTTGTCGACGGCATTTATCAAGACCTTGCNTGGCTGGGCCTGACATGGCCGGAGCCAGTGCTCGTGCAATCCACCCGTTTTGANNCNTATCAGGCCGCACTTGGCAGCTTGCGCGACCGCGATCTGGTGTATCCGTGCTGGGCCTCGCGCGCNGAGATTGCGGCANAAATCNANNCCATGCCGGGGGGTGATGAAACCTGGCCGCGCGACCCCGATGGCGCGCGCGTCTATCCGGGCATTTACCGCGATATNAGCANCGAACAACGCCAAAGCCTGATGTGGCGCGGCGGCAGNTATGCGTGGCGCTTGCGGATGGACCGTGCCATTGCCGAGGCCGAAAAACTAAATGNCGGGCCAATATTTTTCACCGAACTATCCGGCGGCACACCGCAGCAGGTCGCGGTTGAGGCNCAGCACTTTGGCGATGTGGTGCTGGCGCGNAAAGATGTGCCCACCAGCTANCATCTNAGCGTGGTGATCGACGATGCCGANCAAGACATTACCCATGTGACGCGCGGTCGTGACCTTANAGCCGCGACGCATATTCACCGCGTGTTGCAGCTTTTGCTGGGGCTGCCCGAACCGCAATATTTTCATCACGAACTGGTGCGCGACACATCCGGTCGGCGCTTGTCGAAACAGGCAGGNGACCCAGGCTTTCGGGGCTTGCGCCAAGACGGANATAGCCGNGACAGTGTGATTGCCGCCCTGCCCGCGCCGGTCGGCAGCGGTGCGCCCCTTTGACGCTTGTGAGTATTGGAATGTTTGCCAAGATGNGCGCGTCCTGTATGCTGGCGCNATGAGTGTCGCATTAGATATGTCTNCCAATGAAACGCCCGATATTCACGCGCTTGNGGCGCGTGCGGGTCGTGTCGCCGAGGCGCTGAAAACGTGTCAAAGCGGCTTGGAGANCCCGCTGCCAGCGGGCTTGGCCGAAAGCCANTTTGCCCGCCATGGGCGCGCATGGGCCGCAACTTATGTGGCTGTGCTCACGCAACTGGCGGATTACTGCGCCGANATGAGCGCGCAATCGCGCTTGGGCGCNCTGGAATATCATCTGGTGCATNTTGTGTATGGCGAGTATCTGAACCAGCTTGCCGGTGGCCTGCCGATGAGCCAAGGCGAGATTGTGCGTCCGGTCGATATGGGGCTCGACGACCCGTTGCCGGGCTTTNACANTGCCGACATCGCGTATTTCCGCACGCACGGCAATACCGGCGCACGGCGCGCGCAAGCCGCAGNACTCCTCGCCNAGCTCGTGACGCCCGANGCCGATGGCGGCCTTGATGAAACCCATTTGATGATCCGCGACCAGTTTCGCCGTTTCGCCGAGGATAAGGTTATCCCCCACGCGCATGGCTGGCATTTGGATGATGAGCTTATCCCGCTGGCACTGATTGAAGAGATGGCCGAGCTTGGCGTGTTTGGCCTCACCATTCCAGAAAACTTTGGCGGGCTGGGCATGGGCAAGCAGGCCATGTGCGTTGTGTCGGAAGAATTATCGCGCGGCTATATCGGCGTCGGCTCGCTGGGCACGCGCACGGATATTGCCGCCGAACTGATTATGCAGAACGGCACGCAAGCGCAAAAAGAGAAATATCTGCCCGCCATTGCCAGCGGTGAAATTCTGCCAACGGCGGTGTTCACCGAACCCAATACCGGCTCAGACCTCGCAAGCCTGACGACGCGCGCCAAAAAAACCGATGATGGCTACCGCGTGTTCGGGGCCAAAACATGGATCACCCACGCCGCGCGCGCCGACCTGATGACTTTGCTGGTTCGCACCGAGGCCGACATTAAAGGCCATGGCGGGCTTTCCATGTTTTTGGCAGAAAAGCCGCGCGGCACGGNNGANGANGANTTTCCNGTNGACGGGCTCAAGCGGCGGCGAAATTCAGCGTTNTNGGCTATCGCGGCATGAAGGAATATGATCTGGGCTTTGACGATTTTCACATCGACGCGGGCGCGCTATTGGGCGGGCAGCCCGGTGCTGGCTTCAANCAGCTNATGCAGACCTTTGAAAGCGCNCGCATTCAAACCGCGGCACGCGCCGTGGGCGTGGCGCAAAGCGCGCTGGACCTCGCCTTCAAATACGCGCTGGACCGGCAGCAATTCGGCAAGTCGATTTTCAGCTTTGAGCGCATNAGCGGCAAAATTGTGATGATGGCGGCGGAAATTCTGGCGGCACGCCAATTGACGTATTTTGCCGCGCGGCGCAAAGAAATGGACGCGCGCTGCGATTTGGAAGCGGGCATGGCAAAATTGCTNGCCGCGCGCGTGGCGTGGGCGGCGGCTGATAATGGGCTGCAAATNCATGGTGGCAACGGCTTTGCGCTTGAATATCCGATTAGCCGCGTNTTGTGCGATGCCCGAATTCTCAACATTTTCGAGGGTGCGGCGGAAATTCAGGCCGATATTATTGCCCGCCGCCTTGTGCCAACTAAATAATAATNAGCAACCGAAAAACGTAANACGGGAAAAAATCATGGCAGTGGTCAATTATATGATTCCTCTGGGACTGGCGGCGGTCACCGCCGTTTTGCTCGCGGGGCTGTTGAATATGTTGCGTAGCGGCAGTGCCAGCACCTCGCAAAAGCTGATGCGCTGGCGCGTCGGGCTTCAATTTGCGACAGTNGTGCTGGTGATGCTGGGATTTTACTTCTCAAGCTAATAAATTTGACGGAAACTACTGGAAATTCGGGAAATCCGGCATGGTCAAGCTGACAAAAATNTATACGCGCACGGGCGATGATGGCACCACCGGCCTCGCAGACGGCACACGGCGGTCCAAGCATGACTTGCGAATTGCNTGTTACGGCACGATTGATGAAGCCAATGCCGCGCTGGGCCTTGCACGCGCTGGCGTGGNAGGANCCGGTGCGCTTTCCGAGATAATTTTGCGGCTGCAGAACGATTTTTTCGATCTGGGCGCAGATTTGGCGACACCCGACCCTGATATGGAAGGCGCGTTGCGGATCACCGATGATCAGGTGGCGCGGCTGGAAAAAGAAATCGACGCGCTCAACGCCACGCTCGACGCGCTTGAAAGCTTCATTTTGCCCGGCGGCACACCGGCGGCGGCCTATCTGCATCTTGCCCGCACCATTACACGGCGCGCCGAGCGCGAATTATGCGCCGCGATTGCCGAAGGCGACACNGCAATTTCGNACGCCGCCAGACAGTTTTTGAACCGCGCCTCGGATCTTCTGTTTGTCGCGGCAAGAGTNGCGAATAATAANGGCAAATCCGACATTCTCTGGCAGCCGGGGCTGAACAGATAAGCCGGAAATCCCGCGCATTTTGACGCAGGCCCGAAACCTTGCGCGAATTGACTTATCAGGGCCAATTCTCTAATTATGCGGCAATGCGTNCCGACACGCGCCCAATTATGGAGAACACACATGAAAATTCTGGTCCCTGTCAAACGGGTGGTCGATTACAACGTGAAAATCCGCGTGAAACCGGATGGGTCGGGGGTTGACCTTGCGAATGTAAAAATGTCGATGAACCCGTTTTGCGAGATTGCCGTGGAAGAGGCCGTGCGCCTGCAGGAAGCTGGCAAAGCAAGCGAGATTGTCGTGGTTTCCGTTGGCCCGAGCCAAGCTCAAGAAACCATCCGGACAGCCCTCGCCATGGGCGCCGACCGCGGTATTCTTGTGCAGACAGAAGACGATATGGAGCCTTTGGGCATTGCCAAGCTGCTNAAGGCCGTTATCGCCGAAGAAAACGCAGACCTCGTTATTCTTGGCAAACAGGCGATTGACGGCGACAATAACCAGACCGGACAAATGCTGGCCGCGCTGTTGGGCTGGCCGCAAGGCACTTTCGCCTCGGCGCTGGATTTTGCCGATGACAAGCTGCAAGTCACGCGCGAGATCGACGGCGGCCTGCAGACCGTCAAGCTGACCACGCCAGCCGTGGTGACGACCGATCTGCGCTTGAACGAGCCGCGTTATGCGTCGCTGCCCAATATTATGAAGGCCAAGAAGAAGCCGATCGATGAAAAAACGACCGCCGATTACGGCGTCGATGTCGCCCCGCGGCTTGAGATTGTAAACGTCTCCGAACCGCCCGAACGCGAAGCCGGGGTAAAAGTGGAAACCGTGGGCGAACTGGTTGAAAAATTGAAAAACGAAGCAGGGGTGCTGTAATGAACACGCTTTTGATCGCAGAACACAATAACGCGACGCTGGCCGACGCCACCGTCAAATCCGTCACCGCCGCCGCACAAATGGGCGGCGACCTGCATGTGCTGGTTGCCGGTGCAAATTGCGCCAGTGTNGGCGAAGCGGCTGCAAAACTGGACGGCGTTGCCAAAGTGCTGGTGGCCGATGATGCGCTTTATGAAAAGCAGCTGGCCGAGCCGATGGCCGCGCTGGTGACAAGCATGGCCGACGGCTATGCCACCATCGCCACACCGGCCTCGACCAATGGCAAGAATTTCATGCCGCGCATTGCCGCGCTCTTGGATTGTTCGCAAATTTCCGACATTACGGCGGTTGTTGACGGGCAGACTTTCGAGCGTCCAATTTATGCGGGCAATGCCATTCAAACCGTACGCACAAGCGAGGCGCGCAAAGCCATCACCATTCGCTCCACGGCCTTTGCCGCCGCCGGAGACGGGGGCAGTGCCGCTGTCGAGGCTGTCGGCACGGGCGACAATCCGGGACTTTCGGAGTTTATCGGCGAAGAGCTGACCAAATCCGACCGCCCCGAACTGACATCGGCAAAAATCGTTGTTTCCGGTGGGCGCGGCATGCAGTCGGGCGATAATTTCCCCTTGCTGGAGAAAATCGCCGACAAGCTGGGTGCCGCGGTTGGTGCCTCACGCGCCGCTGTGGATGCTGGTTTTGTGCCCAATGATTATCAGGTCGGGCAGACGGGCAAAGTTGTTGCGCCCGAATTATACATCGCTGTGGGCATTTCAGGTGCCATTCAGCATCTGGCCGGCATGAAGGATTCCAAAGTCATTGTTGCCATCAACAAGGATGAAGAGGCGCCGATTTTCCAGGTAGCTGATTACGGCCTTGTTGCCGACCTCTTCACGGCTGTGCCGGAACTGGAAAGCGAATTGGAAAAAGCGGGCCTGTAAAAAAAGCGCGGCCCGCCAAGGAGAATAAGAATTATGGCGGACACCACGGTTGGTATTATCGGTGCGGGACAAATGGGCAGTGGCATTGCCCATGTCTTCGCGCTATCGGGATATCGCGTATTGCTGAACGATGTCGCACAAGACCGCATCGAAGCTGGCATTGCCACGATTTCGGGCAATTTGAACCGGCAGGTGGCGTCGGGGCGCATTGACGAAAGCACCCGCGATGGCACGCTGGAGCGCATTGTGCCCGCCGCCAGCCTGAACACCATGGCCGACACCGCGCTTGTTATCGAAGCGGCCAGCGAAAACGAAGAGGTTAAAACCGGCATTTTGAAGGAAGTCTGCGCGGTTTTATCGCCCGATACCCTGATCGCCTCGAACACATCTTCGATTTCCATAACCCGGCTTGCGGCGTCAACCAGCCGACCGGAAAAATTTATCGGCATGCATTTCATGAATCCCGTACCGGTGATGGAGCTTGTCGAAATTATCCGCGGCATCGCCACCGATGACGAAACCTATGGCAAGGCCGTCGAGATTGTCGCCTCGCTGGGCAAAACCTCATGCGCGGCGGAAGATTTTCCGGCCTTTATCGTCAACCGTATTTTGCTGCCGATGATCAATGAAGCCGTTTACGCGCTTTATGAAGGTGTCGGCAATGTCGAGAGCATCGACAAGGCCATGCGCTTGGGGGCCAATCACCGCATGGGCCCGTTTGAACTGGCTGATTTCATTGGTCTGGATACATGCCTGTCGATTATGCAAGTTTTGTATGACGGGCTGGGCGACACCAAATACCGGCCCTGCCCGCTCATGGTCAAATATGTCGAAGCCGGATGGCTGGGACGCAAAGCCGGTCGCGGCTTTTACGACTATTCCGGCGAAGCGCCAGTTCCNACACGTTAGGGCCGACACGCTAATCGGCGGCCATTTTTTCCAATTCCGCNTCTAANATTGCATGCACGGCGGGGCTGTTCCATTCGGCTNCNCCGGCCAGCCTGCCTATTTCNCGCCCGCTTGCNTCCAGCACAAGCGTCGTCGGCAGACCAATAAGCCCAAGCGCGCGNGCCGAGGCATAGCTTGGGTCATGGGCTTGCGTNAGATGTTGCACATTCAATTTGTCCAAAAACTTTCGGGGCTTGTCAGCCGAGCCGCGGTCGAGCGCCAGCGCCAGAACGCGCACCGGCGCATCCGCATAACGCGCCTGCAACGCATCGAATAGCGGCATTTCGCGGCGGCACGGCGCACACCAGGTCGCCCAGAAATTGACCACGAGAACCTCGCCCTCAAAGCGCGCAAGACCCGCTTTTTGCGCCTCGCNGGTCGGCAGCAAAAGNTCAAAAGATATTTCGGGCACCGCGCGCGGCGGCGAAAATTGCACGAAATTTTCNAGCCCTTCTTCGTGTGGCTGGCTTTGCGCGGCACCGGGCGGCTTGCCTTTGCCACCCCCGTTCAGGTATAGGGTCAAAGACACGGTGGCAANCACACCGAGCAAAACACTGGCAATGAGGGCGGCGTGGCGAAATGAGAACTGCATCGGGCCTCCTGCTTTGGAGAGTTAAATGAGCAATCGCATGTGGGGCGGCAGATTTGGCGGCAGCCCCGACGACATAATGGAAGAAATAAACGCATCCATCGGATTTGACCAGAGGCTGTTTGCCCAGGACATTCGCGGGTCGCGCGCGCATTGCGATATGTTGGCGGCCCAAGGCATTATTTCCNGCGAAGACGCCGCCGCCATTTTAGGCGCGTTGACGCAGATTGAAGCNGAGATTGAAGCCGGNGAATTTTCGTTTTCGCGGTCNCTGGAAGATATTCATTTGAANATCGAAGCGCGGCTGACNGACATGATCGGCCCCGCCGCCGGACGCCTGCACACGGCGCGTTCGCGCAATGACCAAGTGGCNACCGATTTCCGGCTGTTTGTGCGCGATAGCCTCGACCATCTCGCTGCCCAGACCACCGCGCTGATGCGCGCATTGGCCCANCAAGCCGAAACCCACGCGGNCTTGATTATGCCCGGCTTCACGCATTTGCAACCGGCCCAGCCGGTAACTTACGGCCATCATTTGCTGGCCTATGTCGAAATGCTGTCGCGCGACCNTNGCCGGTTTGCNGATGCNCGCGCGCGGCTGAACCAATCGCCNCTNGGCGCGGCGGCCTTGGCTGGCACATCGTTTCCGATCGACCGGCACGCCACGGCCAGCGCGCTGGGCTTTGATGCGCCGACGGCAAACTCCATCGACAGTGTTTCGGCCCGCGATTTNGCGCTGGAGGCCNTGTCCGCCATGTCGATTTGCGCCACGCANNTGTCGCGGCTGGCCGAAGAAATTGTGATTTTTGCTTCACCCGATTTTGGCTTTCTGGTGCTGCCGGATGCGTTTTCGACCGGCTCGTCCATNATGCCGCAAAANCGCAATCCGGATGCGGCAGAACTGGTGCGCGCCAAAACNGGGCGNATTATCGGCGCGCTGACNGGGCTTTTTATTGTGATGAAAGGGCTGCCGCTGGCCTATTCCAAAGACATGCAGGAAGACAAGGAAGGCGTGTTCAACGCCCTCGACAGCCTGTCTTTGTGNCTTGCCGCCATGACCGGCATGATAGAAACCCTGACACCTGCNCCCGCGCGNATGCTGGCCGCCGCTGGCAAAGGCTTTTCCACGGCGACAGATTTGGCCGACTGGCTGGTGCGNNAGGCCGATGTGCCNTTTCGNGATGCCCATCACATCACCGGCGCGCTGGTTGCGCTGGCTGAAAAAAATGGCTGCGATCTGGCCGANCTNGCGCTTGGNGACATGCAAAATGTCGATGCGCGCATTACCGATGATGTTTATTCCGTGCTAAGTGTGGAAAATTCGGTCGCCAGCCGCACGAGCTTNGGCGGCACGGCACCGGAAAATGTTCGGGCNGCGGCGCGGNACTGGTGCGCCGCGCTTGGCGATGACCAATCTTAGANGGGTTGTAAAGGAAATCGGGGACGCGTGATGAGAATGATAAATTTGCTACTGCTGGCAGCCCTATTGCTTGCGGCACCNCTTTCGGCATGCGGCAAACGCGGGACCTTGGTTCTGCCNCCGGCCCAGTCCGATTAGGCCAGACCGATTGGANCAAACCTATGGATCANTTTGAGTACCGCGACGGCGTTTTGCACGCCGAGGACGTAAATCTTGTCGACCTGGCAGAAACCATCGGCACGCCGTTTTACTGCTACAGCACGGCCACNCTGCGCCATCATTATAGCGTGNTGCACGGCGCGTGCGCGCAAGCNGGACTNGACGACACGCTNATCTGTTATTCGGTTAAGGCCAATTCAAATATCGGCGTAATCGCAACGNTGGCGCGCCTCGGNGCNGGCGCNGATATTGTCTCNCTGGGCGAATTGCACCGCGCNATGGCGGCGGGCATTGCGCCGGAAAAAATTGTGTTTTCAGGCGTNGGTAAAACCGATGACGAAATNGCAGCCGGGCTTGAGGCCGGCATCCGGCAGTTTAATGTCGAGAGCCTTGCCGAACTGGACCAGCTTGGCNCGGTCGCCGACCGGCTGGGGAAAACCGCCCGCGTNGCANTGCGCGTCAATCCGGATGTCGATGCCGGCACGCATGAGAAAATTTCAACCGGCAAAGCCGAAAACAAATTCGGCATTNCGTGGGAAGACGCCGAAGCCGCTTATGCCCATGCTGCGGGGNTGGCNNGTCTTTCCCCTNGNGCGATCGACATTCACATCGGCAGCCAGATCACCGATCTTGGGCCCTTCAGAACCGCATTTGAAAAAACCGCCGACCTGCTGGCGCGCCTGCGCGCCAAAGGCCAGACCATCACGCAGCTTGATTTGGGCGGCGGGCTGGGCGTGCCCTATCAGCGCAATAATGAAACCCCGCCCGACCCGGCGGCCTATGCGCGCCTGATTGCCGAAAATTTTGCCGATAGCGGCTGCCAGATCATATTGGAACCGGGTCGGCTTATTGCNGCCAATGCCGGTATTTTGGTCACGCGCGTCATCCGNACCAAGCAAGGCCAAGCCAAAAACTTCATGATTGTCGATGCCGCCATGACNGAATTGGTGCGCCCAACCCTTTATGGCGCNCATCACGATATCGGCCTTGTGCGCCAAAGCGAGGAGAAGCTGCTGGCGTGGGATGTTGTCGGGCCGGTTTGCGAAAGTGGTGATTTTCTAGGACTGGCGCGCGAGCTNCCCGAACTGGAACCCGGCGCTTTGCTGGCGGTGTTTTCCGCGGGTGCCTATGGCGCGGTGCTGGGCTCTAGCTATAACACGCGGCCTGCCGCGCCGGAGGTTCTGGTCGAGGGCGCNCGCCATGNTGTCGTGCGTCGCCGGCCCAGCTATGCGGACATGCTGGCTGGCGAGAAAGTCCCCGACTGGCTCAGTTCNTAAGGGCCAGAGAAAGGCCAAGAAAAGGCCAAGAAAAAGCGCGCGAAAGCAAGGTGCGCGGGCGTCGATTTTCTGCCACACTANCNCNNGTGATATGCCCCCGTNATATGAAGGTGTAGCGATGATCCGGTTGCAAAATGTCTGCNTAAATTATGATGGNGGGCCCAACATTCTGGACAATATTGATCTGGCGCTGGATGAGGGCTCGTTTCATTTTCTGACCGGCCCATCCGGTGCTGGCAAAACGTCGTTGCTGAAACTCATATTTCTGGCGCACCGGCCCAGTGCCGGCCAGCTTGACCTGTTTGGACAAAATGTAACCAAGCTGACNCGCGCCCAGCTCGCCATGATGCGCCGCCAAATTGGGGTGGTGTTTCAAGATTTCCGGCTGATCGACCATCTGAGCGTTTATCAAAATGTCACCCTGCCCTTACGCATTGCTGGCAAACGCGAAGCCGCCTATCGCGATAATGTGATCGAATTGCTGCGCTGGGTCGGCCTTGGGCACCAAATGGACACCAAGCCCGAAACATTATCGGGCGGCGAAAAACAACGCGCCGCCATCGCCCGCGCCGTCATCGCGCGCCCGCGCCTCATCGTGGCCGACGAGCCGACCGGCAATGTCGACCCGGAAATGGGCATTCGTTTGCTGCGCCTGCTGGATGAATTGAACAAAATGGGCACGACCATTTTGATTGCGACGCACGACAATTACATATGGTCGAGTTTCAACCCCCCGCGCCTGCATCTGGAAAACCAGCACATTCAGCGCCTGTCGCCGGAGGCCCCTTCCTATGTCTAAACGCGGCGCTTCCGGGGCGGCGCTTTTGCCGCCGCGCAATATGGCGGGGCCGGCGCTGCTGGCCGTCACCCTGGTGATGACGCTTTTGGCGTGCCTTGCCCTTGGCAGCACTCTGCTTGTCGACCGCGCCGCCGAACGCTGGCTAACGCGCGCCACCAGTGCTGTGAGCATTCAGATTGTGGAAACCCGCAACCAGACAGCCGACGAGCAATTGCCTGCGGTTTTGCGCGAATTGTCTGCCACGCCCGGCGTCGCCAATTTCCGCGTGCTAGATAAGAGCGAACTGGTTCGGCTGTTGGAGCCGTGGCTTGGCGCAGGCAATATCTCGACCGATTTGCCGCTGCCGCTGCTGATCGAAGTGACGCCCGAGCGGGCGGAAAATTTTGCCGAAGCCGCCTTGCGCGCGCGGCTAACGGCTGTGGCACCAGGCGCGCAGCTTGACACGCATGGGCGGTGGCGCGAGACGCTGGAGCGCATGGCGCGCGCTTTGCGGTTTTTTGCCGGGCTTGTGCTGGTGATGGTGACTTTGGCGACCGGCACGGTGATTTTATTCGCCACGCGTGCCGGATTGAAAACAAATGAAGATATTTTGGATGTGTTGCACCAAATCGGCGCGCAGGACAGCTTTATCTCGCGGCGCTTTGAAAAGCACTTTGTTAAGCTGACCGCCATCGCCTCAACGCTTGGATTTCTGGCTGCTTTGGCGTTTTTTTACGCGCTCGGCCCCTTGGTGCCCGATGCTCGCAGCAGCGGCTTTTTGGTCTATCTCATTTGCGTTCCGGCCATCGCCGTGCCGTTTAGCTGGCAGGTCACAAGATACTATGTCATGACAAGTCTCAAGACGCGCGTTTAAGCTGAACGCTCATGACGAGATTTGAAAACAGCGACGCTCCAAGCCTGCCAAAAAAAATTCTGCGCCAGTTTTTGCTGGCCTGTGGCGGCGCGCTGGTTGTCTTCGCGTTTTTCTTCGGGGTCTTTGCCAATAGTCTCGACACTGAGGCTGGCGACGTACCAGCGGCGGACGGCATCGTTGTGTTCACCGGCACGGCCAGCGCCCGCATCAGCGCCGGGCTTGATATGCTGGCGCGCGGCAAAGGCCAAAGGCTGTTGATATCCGGCGTCTATGCCGACCAGAATTTCGACACTATTTTAACCATGGCCCCGCCCGGTCTGGATAAGCTCGCATGCTGTCTCGACCTAGATTATGTTGCCAAAGATACCAGAGAAAATGCCCATGAAACTGCGTTTTGGGCTGAGGTTCACGGCTACAAATCGCTCATCATCGTCACCAGCGCCCATCATGTGCCGCGCGCCTATTTGGAAATGCGCCGCACCATGCCCGCCATCCGTCTATCGGCCTATCCGGTGGTTCCCGAAAATGTCCGTATCGATGCGTGGTGGCGCTATTCCGGTACTTTCGCTTTGCTGCTCGGTGAATATGTGCGCTATATTTGGGCCCTCACTGGCTTGCCCGTTTTCACCTGACTGATCGCATGTTGAACCGCTCCCGCATTTGGCTGTTTGCCCCGTTTATCGCGCTGTTTGCGCTCGGCGTCGGCTTTTTCTTTTTGTGGTCTTATGCTGGCGACGAGATTGAGGCCCGTCTGAGCGCGGAAAACATCACATGGAAAAGCGCGGTGCGCGCGGGCTTTCCGGCACGCCTGACCATGGATTTCGTGGAGATGGGCTGGGCGCAGGAAAAGCTAAACTGGTCGGTGCCCGCTTTGCGCTTTACCGTCATGCCGTTTGAAACCGACCACGCAGTCGTGGATTTTTCGTCCCCGCACACGCTCACCACGCAGTTTGCCAAAATGCGCCTCGACCATAGCGGCAATCTCGCGAGCCTTGTTCTGGACACGCAAGGGCTGGCGCGCGCGTCCTTCGCCTTCACCAAACCGCAATTGCGGGTCACGGCAAATGATGAGGATATTGCGCTGGCGGGCGATGATGTGGCCCTGCATGTCCGGCGCGCGCCCGATAATGCTGCCCGCGCCGATATTGCCTTGCGAACCGGGCGCATCACGGGCGATGCGCGGCTGGGTATCACGCGCAGCGAAGTTGATATCGACACACCGCAAAGCTGGCTGACCGGTGCGCTGGCCGCCGGCGATCTTGTCGGCATTGACAAGTTTATCATCGTGCGCGACGCGCTGACCTTTCGCGGCTCGGGACGTTTAAAACTCGCTACCAGCGGCTTTATCGACGGCAAACTAGATATGGATGTGGTCAATCTCGTGGCTTTGTTTGAGCTGCTGGAAGATGCAGGTCTCACCAATCCCCGCGACCGAAACCGGTTGATGTTGCTGGCGCAATTGTCTTCGGCATTTTCGGGTAAATCGCGCGACCGCCTGCAAGTGCCCTTGCGGTTCCGGCAGGCGCGCAGCTTTATCGGCCCGCTTGATGTGGGCCCCGCCCCGCGCTGGCGCTAGCCCGCATCGGGTTTGGCGGGCAGGTCGCGGCCAAAATTTGGCACATCGACATCCTGACCGGCATCGATCACGCTTTGGCGAATTTCGCGGGTCTGGCTGAACGTGCTTTGCAAATAATCAGCATCGCCATGCCGGATGGCGCGTTGCAGGGCAACGAGGTCTTCATTGAAGCGTCCCAGCATTTCCAAAACCGCGTCTTTGTTCTGTAGAAAAATATCGCGCCACATGACCGGATCGGACGCGGCGATGCGGGTGAAATCGCGGAAGCCGCTGGCGGAATATTTAATGACGGCGCTGCGCGTATCGCTTTCCAGCTGGGCGGCGGTGCCGACAATATTAAACGCGATGAGGTGCGGCAAATGGCTGGTGATTGCCAGCACAAGGTCATGGTGGCGCGCATCCATAAACTCCACCTCGCTGCCAATATCGCGCCACAAACCCGCCACGGTTTCAACCGCGTGCAAATTCGTCTCACTCGGCGGCGTTAAAATGCACCAGCGCCCCTCAAACAATTCGGCAAAACCGGCATCGGGGCCGGAATATTCCGTGCCCGCAATCGGGTGGCCCGGCACGAGATACACATCGTCTTTCAAAACCGGCAGAATTTCGTCCAACACGCATTGCTTGACCGAGCCGACATCGGTCAGCACCGCGCCGGATTTCAACACCGGCATAATATCTTTTGCCAGCGGTGCCATGGCACTGAGCGGCACGTTCAAAAACACCACATCAGCCCCGTCTGCTGCGCTGGCCGCGCTGTCGTGAACGGCATCGACAAAGCCCAATTCGCGGGCGCGGGCGCGCGTTTCCGGCGAGCGCGCATAGCCGGTGATGTGGCCCGCTACCCCATGTTTTTTAAACGCATGGCCCAGGGACGAGCCGATAAGCCCCAGCCCGATGAGGGCAATATGCGGTTTGCTCATCCACTTTTCTCCGCAACATCCGTTTCGGCGATAAAATCCGTCAATGCGGCAAGGGCGGCGCGGTTGCCCGCTTCCGTACCGATGCTCAAACGCAAAGCATGCGGCAGGCCATATGCCGTAAGGCCGCGCGGGATGACACCGCGCGCGCATAAAAACGCTTCAGCGGCGCTGGCCTGCTTGTCGCTGTCAAACTCGACAAGAATAAAATTGGCAAATGATGGCCGCACGCTGAAACCAATGCCGCCAAGCTGCTGCACCAACCACTCGCGCCATTGCGCGTTATGCGCGCGGCTGGCCTCGATATGGCCCTGATCGTCAAGGGCGGCAAGACCAGCGGCCATGGCCGGCTGGTTGATATTGAACGGCCCGCGCAGACGGTTCAGCACATTGGCAATGTCAGGCGGGCAATAGCCCCAGCCCAGCCGCAGAGCCGCCAGCCCATAGGCCTTGGAAAATGTGCGCGTGGTCACGACATTATCGTGCTGTTCAACGAGGTCAAACCCGGCCGGATAGTTTTGCGGGTCGCAATATTCGGCATAAGCCCCGTCCAGCACCAATATGGTGTCCCCGCTAAGACCCGCATGCAGGCGCATAATTTCATCGCGCTCAAGCATTGTGCCAGTCGGGTTATTGGGATTGGCGAGAAACACCATGCGGGTGGCTGGCGTCACCGCGCCCAGCAAAGCGTCGACATTTGCTGTCAGCGCGCGCTCGCCCACCGCAATCGGGCGCGCACCCGCGGCGCGGCTGGCAAGCTTGTAGATTAAAAACGCATGTTCGGTGTGCAACACCTCATCGCCCGGCCCTAAATAGGCTTGCGTCAGTAATTGCAAAATTTCATCCGACCCGTTACCGCACACAATATTTTCGGCGTTCAGCCGGTTCAGTTTTGCGAGTGCTTCGCGCAAGGCGGTTGCATGCCCATCGGGATAAACCGACGGGTCGAAGGCTTCTTCCAAGGCCGCGCGTGCGGCAGGGCTGGCGCCCAACGGGTTTTCATTGGCCGACATTTTATGCGGGTTCGCTACGCCTTTCACCGCGTCGCGCCCGCCGACATAAGCCGGCATGTCGAGAATGCCTTCTTTTGGAACCGGTTTCATGATCACTTCTCCTGCCCGTCTGGAACATGCAAAAGGTCATAATTTCCAAGCCAGACGACAGCCGCGCCATATTTATCGGCGATCTCATCAGCACGCAAGGGGGCACGCAAAGGCCCGCTAAAGGAAGAGCCGATTTCAATAAGCGCGTCTTGCCCGTATTGCGCCATGATAACGCCGCCCTCGACAGCTTGTGCCTGCGATACGCGCGCGCGCACCAGCGTCACCATGGTTTCGCTTGGTTCAAACGACACCGCGCCATAGCAAAGAGCAACCGGCTTTTCCAAAAGTGGCAGACGCGCAAAAACACCCGCCGCACCCGCGGGCGTGAAATCTGTCTCAAGCGGGACCACCGCCACCGAACGCGGGTCGCTATCGCACGCACGCACCGCATCAGCGGCGCTGTCATGGGTTTGATATTGCGCGGCCACGCCGAAATGATCGCGTGCCATGCGCGCCGTTGCCGCGCATATATGCACAATAAGACCCCCCTGCTGAACGAGTGCCGCGCCGATGATTTCGCGCCAGACCGCCAGCAGGCTCGATAAGCCGAAGGGCGGTTTTTCGCTTGCATGCCAATCGGCCAGCGCCTGCATTTGCTGCATTTCGCGGGCCGGACGCAAGGCCATGGTTTCGCGCGCATCGGCTTTGCTGCGCGCCACATCTTCCACCAGTCGCGCACGCGCAAGCAGCAAGGCGCGCATCTGCGCGTCGAGAGCGTCAATTTCTTCCCGAATTGCAGCCAATCCGGTTTTGTCCGTGTTTCGATCCATGCCTGTCCCGCAAGGTATGGGTGTTTTTCAATAGCGCCTAGTCTTAAGGTGCAAGAGCGTGTAAATCAAAGGAAAGATTGATTTTAACGATGAGGTTGGTATGCGTTCTGCACGGTTAAGACCACGGAATTTTGGCATACCGACTAGGTCGGGGGATATATGATCGGGCAGGAAAATGCGGCGGATGGCGAACGCCTTGTTCTGGAGAACGCACAGCTCACCCTTGATAACGGGTCGGTGCTGGATACGTTGACGCTCGCCTATCGCACCTACGGGGCGCTGAATGCCGACAAATCAAACGCCATATTGATTTGCCATGCGCTGACCGGCGACCACCATCCGAGCGGGGCCAACCCGCTCACGGGACGCGCTGGCTGGTGGGACAACATGGTCGGCCCCAGCAAACCCATCGACACGGATAGATATTTCGTCATCTGCCAAAACGTCATTGGCGGGTGTGCGGGCTCCACCGGCCCGTCAAGCCCGCGCGCCGACGGCACGCCTTATGGCCTCGACTTTCCGGTCATCACCATTGGCGACATGGTGCGCGCGCAAAATGTGCTGCTCGACCGGCTGGAGATACCTGATTTGTTTTGCGTCATTGGCGGGTCAATGGGCGGCATGCAGGTTTTGCAATGGGCGGCGGCGCATGGCGAGCGTGTGTTCTCGGCCATTCCGATTGCCACCGCGGCGCGCCATTCATCGCAAAACATCGCGTTTCACGAGGTTGGCAGGCAGGCAATTCTGGCCGACCCGGACTGGCAGGGTGGCAATTATGCCGCCGAAAACACCGCGCCGCGTAAAGGTCTTGCCGTTGCGCGCATGGCCGCGCATATCACCTATCTGTCAGAGGCCGCGCTGCAGCGCAAATTCGGGCGCAACCTGCAAGACCGCGACCGGTTGAGCTATGGCTTTGAGGCGGATTTCCAGATTGAGAGCTATCTGCGCCATCAGGGGATAAGCTTTGTCGACCGGTTTGACGCCAACAGCTATCTCTACATCACGCGCGCCATGGATTATTTCGACCTTGCCGCCGATTATGGCGGCACGCTGGCGCGTGCCTTTGCCAATACCAAGGCGCGCTTTTGTGTGGTGTCGTTCACCAGTGACTGGCTGTTTCCCACCAGCGAGAGCATTTCGCTGGTGCGTGCGTTGAACGCGGCGGGTGCCAATGTCAGCTTTGTCGAAATTGAAAGCGACAAGGGCCATGACGCATTTTTATTGGACGAGCCGGAAATGGAACAAACGATTATCGGGTTTTTGAACGCTGCTGCCATTGCGCGCGGGCTACCTTTGGCGGACGGTTCGGAGGCGCGCCATGATTGACCCACGCGCCAGCGCCAATGGCAATCTGAACGAAAAGCGGATTGACCTCATGCTTATTGCGAGCCTTGTCGAGCAGGGCACGCGGGTGCTCGATATCGGCTGCGGCAATGGCGTGTTGATGGAATTGCTGGTGGCCGAACGCGGCGTCGATGCGCGCGGGCTGGAATTAAGCCAACAAGGGGTGAACGCGTGTGTGAGCCGTGGGCTGGCGGTGGTGCAGGGCAATGCCGATACGGATCTGTCTTATTATCCCGATCAGGGTTTTGACACGGTGATTTTGAGCCAGACATTGCAGGCCACGCAGCGCCCCAAAGAAGTTTTGCAGGAAATGTCGCGCATCGGGTCAAAGCTCATCGTATCGATACCGAATTTCGGACATTGGCGCATCCGCCTAGCGCTGGCTCTGCGCGGGCGCATGCCGGAAACGCAAGCGCTGTCGGCGACATGGTACGAGACGGCCAATATTCACCTGTGCAGCATGCTCGACCTGATCGATTTATGCGACGCGCTTTCTTTGCGCGTGGAAACCTGCCTGACCGTGACCAATGGAAAAGTGCATCAAAGTTCGGGCCGCCCGTCAGCGAGGCAGAACCTGATGGCCGAGCTGGTGGTTTTCGAACTCACCCGCTAGCCCGCGCGCGCGCGTCGTTTTTTTCGTGATAGAACACCGCGCGAAAAGGCCGGGCGCACCGGCACACCCAAGCCAACATTTTGTCGGCGCTTGGCGCGAATGGGGGCTGGCACCTGCTTGACAATATCGACCACCCAAACGCCGCCGATTTGCGGCAACAACAGCGCCAATAGGCGCTCGGCGGGTGCTAGAAGTTGCACTAGAAATTTCGGCAGCGCCGGCGGCAGCATCAAGGCGGGGCGGATGCTGGCAATCGAAAATCCGGCGGCTTTAAGCTGGCGGCGCAACTGGCGACGGCTGAACGGGCGACCGGCACCAAAAGGCGTTGCATCGCGGCGCGCCCACATGCCGGTTCGGTTCGGCACGACAAAAATCGCGCGGCCATTGGGCACTAAAATCCGCCAGATTTCACTCAAAAGCGCGTTGCTGTGATTGGCCGCCTCAAGCCCGTGAATAATAATGGCGCGCCCCAAAGCGCCATCGCGCAGCGGCATCAGCCCCTCATCGACCAGTGCCGAGCGCACGCCCGCGGCGCGGTCTTCCACCAGAACACCTTGCTGGGCCGGCATGCACAAATGCCAGACGGCATCGGGCCATAAAACATTGGCATAAGGCAGAACATAGCCAAATCCCAGCACGGGTTCGGCCTGCGGGTCGGGCCATAAAGCGTCTATTTTCTGCACAATTTGCGCGCGCGCGCGCGTCCCGTCCAGACCGGCATAAAATTCAGCAAGTTCGAGAATGTCGACAGCCATGACCAGAACAGTATACTCCGAAGAGGTTATGCGCCAGACAAGGCGCGACATTTAAACGAGGAGCGCCACATGTCTGCCATCGAAATAGCCCAGTTTGCGTGCCTGAGTGATAATTATGGTTATCTGGTTCACGACCCTGAAAGCGGTCAGACGGCCTGTATCGACACGCCCGAAACCGGCCCGATTTTTTCCACGCTAGACGCGCGCGGCTGGACGCTGAGCCATATTTGGAACACGCATCATCATTTTGACCATGCTGGCAATAATTTGGAAATCAAGGAAAAGACGGGTTGTCAGATCATCGGCCCGGCCGGAGAAGCCGAGCGCATTCCCGGCATTGATGTGAAAGTGGATGACGGCGATACGGTGAAGCTTGGCGCGCATGAGGTTCATGTGCTGAATGTTGGCGGCCACACGCTGGGCCATATTGCCTATCACCTGCCCGACACGCAAAACGCCTTTGTCGGCGACAGCCTGTTTGCGCTGGGTTGCGGGCGGGTGTTTGAAGGCACGATGGCGCAAATGTGGGAGAGCCTGCAAAAGCTCGCCGCGCTGCCCGATGCCACAACGGTTTATTGCGCGCATGAATACACATCCGCCAATGCCGCTTTTGCTGTGAGTGTCGACCCCGAAAACGACGCGCTGCAATCGCGCGTGCGCGAAATCACCGCGCTGCGCGCCGATGGCAAGCCGACCGTGCCGACGCAGATCGGCCTTGAACGCGCCACAAACCCGTTTTTGCGCCCGCATGATGCGCGCATTCGCGCCCAGCTTGGCATGGTCGATGCGGCGGATGTCGATGTGTTTGCGGAAATTCGCGCGCGTAAGGATAATTTTTAATGCGGCCACAGGCGCTGGACAAAATTTCCCCCGATATGGCGGTAACGGATGTCGCCGAAGCCTTGCACCTCAACCGGCACGCAGACGGGCATTTCGAAACGGACGAAACCTCCGGCCAGCGGCTGGTTTTGCTGGGCGCGGGCGATTTGTTTGCGTGGCAGCGCCAAACGGCACCAACCTCTTGGACATGGCTGGCGGGTGCCGCCCTGGCGCTGAGCGTATCGGCAGACGGGCATGACGCGCAAGCCTTTCATCTGAGCGGCTCCCAGAAAAACGTCGATGTCGACAGCCTGGTCTGGCACACATGCGAAACGCTAGGATATTGGTCTTTGGTCGCGATAACCTGCGCCGCGACCGAACAGCCCGAAACCGAATATGCCGCGCCGGACTGGTATCCGGTTCCGCGCCGCGCGGCAGGTGCGGATAGCTGAATGCCCGACAACGCGCCCGATCTGTTGTTTTATGCCGATGCCGCAGGCGGGCTCATCGCCGAGACAGGCTGGGTGACGCCGGAGGCTGTGTTCGCGCCGCACGCTGAAACGCCGCACGCGCTGTGGCTCGATTCAAGCCATGACGCGCACGCGGCCTCGCGCGCCAGCTATATCGCCACGCGGCCCTATCAGATTATTTCAGGGGCCCCCGAACATGCGCGCCAGCATTTCGACGCGGCCGATGCCGCATTGCGCCCCGGTGCCGGGCTTTGGCAGGACATCCCGCCAGATATTGACGCGCAACTGCCGAGTTTTCGCGGCGGGCTAGCCGGTTTTTTCGGCTATGATCTGGCGCGCGGGCTGCATCCGGTACCGGAAAATATCAGCCAGAATGCCCATGATGATCTGGGCTTGCCGGGCCTCACATTGGGGCTTTATGCGACGGTTCTGGCCTTTGATATGCGCGCGCGGCGCGCCTTCATCATCGCGACCGGCCTGCCGGAAACAGACCCCAAAGCCCGCCGTCGACAGGCCGAAAGCGACATAGCAGACTGGCAAAACTGTCTCGACAGGCTGGCCGAAAACCCAAGACCGGCAGCTTTCTCCGATGCCCCCATGGGCGCGCCCCACGCACCGCAAAGCAATTTTGCCGCCGCCGACTTCAAGCAAGCGGTCGCGCAAGTTGTTGGGCGCATATTGGATGGCGAAATTTTTCCAGCCAAAATCGCCCCACGGTTTCATTGGCGACTCCGGCCCCCCGCCAGCGGGGT
>NZFC01000040.1 GCA_002689195.1 Rhodobiaceae bacterium
AATCGCCGCCGTCAACGTCGTCTTGCCATGGTCAACATGACCAATCGTTCCAATGTTGCAATGCGGCTTGTTACGCTCAAATTTCTCTTTCGACATTTTTTCTCTCCGTCGGGNCTTCTAATTCNGTTAGGCNAGTTTCGAAATAACTTCGTCAGATACCGCTTGCGGCACCTGTTCATAATGGTCAAANAGCATGGAATATTGCGCGCGCCCTTGTGTCATTGAGCGCAGCGTATTNACATAGCCAAACATATTTGCCAGCGGCACCATTGAGGTNATGACAGATGCATTGCCNCGGGNTTCNGTGCCACGCACTTGTCCNCGCCGGCTGTTCAGATCNCCGATAACATCGCCCATATGCTCNTCCGGTGTCACCACCTCNACCTGCATAATNGGCTCCAGCAATTTCGCACCGGCATCGCGCGAGGCTTCACGGAAAGCAGCACGNGCGGCAATCTCAAANGCCATAACGCTTGAGTCCACATCGTGATANGCCCCATCGATAAGCTCGACCTTGAAGTCGATCATNGGGAAGCCAGCNAGNACGCCGTTNTCGCGCACGCTTTCAATGCCTTTTTCAACACCNGGAATATATTCGCGCGGNATGGCACCACCGACAATCTTATTNTCGAACTCGTACCCGCCGCCCGGNTCCATNGGCGTGATAATCATTTTCACGCGCGCAAACTGGCCCGAACCGCCGGTCTGTTTCTTGTGCGTGTAATCCACCTCAGTGTGTTTGGTGAAAGTCTCGCGATACGCCACTTGCGGCGCGCCGACATTNGCCTCCACNTTGAACTCGCGCTTCATGCGGTCAACGATAATATCGAGATGCAATTCGCCCATACCGGCAATCACGGTTTGGCCGCTCTCTTCGTCAGATTTCACNCGGAATGAGGGGTCTTCTTGGGCAAGACGGCTGAGCGCCAGACCCATTTTTTCTTGGTCNCCNTTGGTTTTCGGCTCAACGGCAACCTCGATAACCGGGTCNGGGAACTCCATGCGCTCAAGAATAACNGGGCTCTCAGTNGCGCACAGCGTGTCGCCTGTGGTNGTATCTTTCATNCCCACCAGCGCCACAATGTCGCCAGCATAGGCTTCTTTGATTTCCTCGCGCGAATTGGCGTGCATTTGCAGCATCCGCCCGATGCGCTCGCGCTTGTCCTTAACGGTATTGACGACCGACGACCCGCTTTCCAGCTTGCCCGAATAAATCCGCGCAAATGTCAGCGAACCAACAAATGGGTCATTGGCGATTTTNAANGCCAGCATGGAGAGCGGCTCATCATCGGATGATTTACGCACAATTTCTTCTTCGGTTTTTGCGTCAATGCCCTGAATGGCGGCCACNTCAAGCGGCGACGGCATAAAATCGACNANGGCATCCAAAAGCGGCTGAACGCCCTTGTTCTTAAAGGCCGTNCCGTTCAATACCGGCACGAAATTNTGGTCNATNGTGCCTTTNCGAATGCACCGCACCAGCGTTTCTTCNTCNGGCTCATTGCCTTCGAGATAGGCTTCCATCACATCATCATCGACCTCGACGGCAGCCTCGACCAGNATGGCGCGATATTCGTCGGCCTGATCTTTGAGCGCATCGCGGATATCNACATATTCATATTCCGCGCCCAGCGCCTCGTCTTTCCAGACGACCTCTTNCATCCGNACCANATCGATCAGCCCTTCATANTCGGCTTCGGCNCCGATTGGCAGTTGCAACACNAGCGGCNTGGCCCCAAGGCGGTCTTTAATCATNTCGACGCAGCGGAAAAANTCTGCGCCCATGCGNTCCATTTTGTTGACGAANCACATGCGCGGCACGGAATATTTGTCNGCCTGACGCCACACTGTTTCGGATTGCGGCTCAACGCCNGCAACGCTGTCAAANACGGCAACCGCACCGTCAAGCACACGCAAGGAGCGTTCCACCTCAATGGTGAAGTCNACATGGCCGGGNGTGTCGATAATGTTGATGCGCTTNTCGCGCCAGAAGCATGTGGTGGCGGCGGATGTNATGGTAATACCGCGCTCTTGTTCCTGCTCCATCCAGTCCATGGTGGCAGCACCATCATGCACTTCACCGATTTTGTAACTCACGCCCGTATAATAAAGGATACGCTCCGTGGTCGTCGTTTTGCCGGCGTCGATATGCGCCATAATGCCGATATTGCGATAATCATTCAGTGAAGTTTGGCGTGCCATGGGAAGGTCCTCGGGAGAAAGTTACCAGCGATAATGAGAGAAGGCGCGGTTGGCTTCGGCCATGCGGTGCGTGTCTTCACGCTTTTTCACCGCTGTGCCACGATTGTTCACGGCATCCATCAGTTCACCGGCCAGCCGGTCAACCATGGTGTTCTCGCCGCGCCCGCGCGCCGCTGTAATGAGCCAGCGAATCGCCAGCGCCTGCTTGCGGTCGGTACGCACCTCGACCGGCACCTGATAGGTTGCCCCACCAACGCGGCGCGAGCGCACTTCAACCGCCGGCATGATATTTTCCAGCGCCTCGTGAAACACCGATACAGGCTCGCGGCTCAGCTTGCCTTCAATCGCGTCCAGCGCGCCATAGAGAATACGCTCCGCCGTTGATTTCTTGCCGTGCAGCATCAGGCTGTTCATAAATTTGGTCAGCACCTCGTCGCCATATTTGGCGTCGGGGATAACGTCTCGTTTTTCTGCGCGATGGCGGCGTGACATTGGCTGTTCTCCCTATTTCGGACGCTTGGCGCCGTATTTCGAACGACGTTGCTTACGGTCTTTGACGCCCTGGGTATCGAGCACGCCGCGAATAATGTGATAGCGCACGCCCGGCAGGTCTTTCACACGACCACCGCGGATCATGACAACCGAGTGCTCCTGCAGATTATGTCCCTCGCCGGGGATATAGCTGGTCACTTCGTAACCGCTGGTCAGACGCACACGAGCAACTTTCCGCAAAGCCGAGTTCGGCTTTTTCGGCGTCGTTGTATACACGCGCGTGCACACACCACGACGTTGCGGGCAGGCCTCCATGGCCGGCACTTTGTTGCGTTTCAAAACCTTTGTCCGCGGCTTGCGGATTAACTGGTTAATGGTAGGCATTCAGCCAACTCCCCATAATCAAACACGAACGGGCCAAGCGGAGATCACACCCGTGGCACAATCCCGAAAGCCCAAATGCCGAAAGGGAACAGCCTTGTTCCAACCCGACGGTTGCAGAGGATTCCAGCGGAATCATGCGCGTAAAAATCACTTCAGAACGAAACAGCGTTTAGGTCGTCTGGATATTGGGTTGGCCCCGCCATCGCTGTAAACCTACAGCCCTGTTACCAAAGTGTGCGTTTCTTACGAAAATCAGCGTGTTTGGTCAAGCGTTGATTGCCTTTTTATTGATTTTTCGAAAATCCGGAATGCGCCACAAAAAAACGCCGGAAACCTCAAAAGGCTCCCGGCGTCTTTATCGCGCAAAACCCGCCGCTTTAGGCGCCGGTTTCGCCCGCCGNTTCGCTNGTTGTTTCGNTGTCTTCGCTGGCCGCTTCAATGCCCACNGGCACCTCGACCGCCAGTTCCGCGTCGCGCGCNCTCGCCTCNCCNTTCAGACGCTGCATAATGCCGCCCGTACCGGCCGGAATAAGCCGCCCGACAATCACGTTTTCCTTCAGNCCGATCAGTTCGTCATATTTGCCGTTGATCGCAGCTTCNGTCAGCACACGCGTGGTTTCCTGGAAGGACGCAGCAGAGATAAATGACCGCGTTTGCANNGAAGCCTTTGTAATACCNAGCAAAATTGGGGCTCCGGTCGGTATTTCCTTACCTTCGGCCTGCAANTTCTCGACCGCTTCGTCAAACTCCATACGGTCGATTTGCTCNCCCGACAGGAAGTCACTATCGCCNGTNNTCTGAATTTCAATTTTCTGCAACATNTGACNNACAATCACCTCAATGTGCTTGTCATTAATNGTCACGCCTTGCAGACGATACACATCCTGAATTTCATTCACCANATAGGCTGCCAGTTCTTCAACACCGGAAATCGCAAGAATATCATGCGGCGCAGGGTGGCCGTCGATGAGATATTCGCCCTTTTCAATNACGTCGCCTTCCTGAACCGACAGNTGCTTGGCTNTGGGAACCAGATATTCCACCGNCTCCATATCGGCCTCTTCNGGATGAATGATGATCCGNCGCTTGTTTTTATAGTCGCGGCCAAACTCCACACGCCCNGTAATTTCGGCAATAATCGCNTGGTCTTTGGGNCGACGGGCTTCGAACAGCTCGGCAACGCGCGGCAGACCGCCGGTAATATCGCTCGATGTTGCGCCTTCCGTNGGAATACGCGCCAGCGTGTCGCCAGCATGNACTTCNGAACCCGGCTCGACCGACAAAATNGCACCGACCGCAAGAATATAGCGGGCCTCNTTGCCATTNGAGAGCTTTTTGACCGCGCCCTTGCCATCTTTGATGACCATNGCCGGTTTCANATCGGCACCGCGTGCCTGACTGGAACTNTCGGCGACAACGCGCTGGGAAATGCCAGTGGCCTCATCCGTCACTTCCGTGATNGACACACCTTCGACAAGGTCTTCAAATTCGACCGNACCTTCCAGTTCGGTCAAAATCGGAATGGCATANGGCTCCCATTCGGCCAAACGCGCNCCGCGTTNGATTTCATCGCCTTCNTNGACGCGCAAACGCGCACCATANGTCANCTTNTGGCTNGCGCGCTCCAGACCGTTCGCATCGACAATCTTGATNGNTACATTNCGGCCCATNACGACCGAGCGGCCCGAACTGTCGGTTACGATATTTGCATTTTCNATCTGCACTTGGCCTTCGGCATTGGACTCGATAAACGACTGGTCAACNACTTGCGCNGTACCNCCAATGTGGAACGTCCGCATGGTCAACTGCGTGCCCGGCTCACCGATCGACTGGGCCGCGATCACGCCGACCGCCTCGCCCATATTGACCGGCGTTCCGCGGGCAAGGTCGCGCCCGTAACACGCCGCGCAGACACCGTTTTTCGTTTCGCATGTCAGCGCCGAGCGAATTTTGATGCTCACCAGATTGGCTTCTTCAATCGCGCCCAGATGTTCTTCCGAAATCAGCTCACCAGCTTTGACGATAACCTCGTCATTGGCCGGATTGACCACATCGGCAACCGGCACACGACCCAGCACACGGTCGCTGAGCGAGGTTATCACCTCACCGGCGTCGATCACGGCTGCGACTGTAATGCCTGCCGTGGTGCCACAATCGACCTCATTGACGATGCAATCTTGCGCCACATCGACGAGACGCCGCGTTAGATAGCCCGAATTGGCCGTTTTCAGCGCGGTATCTGCAAGGCCTTTACGCGCACCGTGGGTCGAGTTGAAGTATTCCAGAACCGACAGGCCTTCTTTGAAGTTGGAGATAATCGGCGTTTCGATAATCTCGCCCGACGGCTTCGCCATCAGCCCGCGCATACCGGCAAGCTGTTTCATTTGCGCCGGTGAGCCGCGCGCGCCCGAATGAGACATCATGTAGATGGAATTAATGAAATTCTCATCTTCTGTATCTTCGGCATCGACGGTCGAAATTTTCGCCATCATGGCGTCGGCAACACGGTCGGTGCAACGCGCCCACGCGTCGACAACCTTGTTATATTTCTCGCCTTGCGTAATCAAACCATCGATATATTGCTGCTCATATTCCTTGGCGAGATTGGTGGTTTCCTCGATGAGATCCACTTTGGTTTCGGGAATAACCATATCGTCTTTACCAAACGAAATACCCGCGCGGCAGGCTTCGCGGAAGCCGACCTTCATAATGTGGTCGCAAAACAGCACGGTTTCTTTCTGGCCGCAGTGGCGATAAACGGCGTCGATGACCTTGGAAATTTCTTTCTTGGACATCAGCTTGTTAATCGTCTCATACGGCAGATTGACATGCTTCGGCAGCTCTTGGGCGAGAATAAACCGGCCCGGCGTGGTATCGACAATGCGTGTGAAAAGATTGCCCTCGGCATCCATTTCCTCGACACGCGCTTTGATTTTCGAGTGCAGGGTCACGGTTTTCTGGTCGAGCGCATGTTCCAGTTCGGCAATATCGGAAACCAGCATGCCCTCGCCCGCAGCACCATCGCGCTGCAGGGTCATGTAATAAAGACCCAGCACGATATCCTGCGACGGCACGATAATCGGTGTGCCATTTGCAGGATGCAAAATATTATTGGTCGACATCATCAGCACGCGCGCTTCCAACTGCGCTTCGAGCGATAGCGGCACATGCACGGCCATTTGGTCACCGTCAAAGTCGGCATTAAAGGCGGCGCAAACCAGCGGGTGCAACTGAATGGCCTTGCCCTCAATCAGAGTCGGTTCAAACGCCTGAATACCTAGCCGGTGCAGCGTTGGCGCACGGTTCAACATAACCGGATGTTCGCGGATCACCTCATCGAGAATATCCCAGACTTCAGGACGTTCTTTCTCGACCATTTTTTTCGATTGCTTGACCGTCGCCGACAGTCCCTTGGCTTCCAGACGCGAATAGATAAACGGCTTGAACAGTTCCAGCGCCATTTTCTTCGGCAGGCCGCATTGATGCAGTTTCAGTTCGGGGCCAACAACGATCACCGAGCGGCCCGAATAGTCAACGCGCTTGCCGAGCAGGTTTTGCCGGAAGCGGCCCTGCTTGCCTTTCAGCATGTCCGACAAGGATTTGAGCGGGCGTTTATTGCCACCCGTAATCACGCGGCCACGCCGCCCATTGTCAAACAGCGCATCGACGGATTCCTGCAGCATACGCTTTTCATTGCGAACGATAATGTCCGGCGCGCGCAACTCAATCAGCCGCTTCAGACGGTTGTTCCGGTTGATAACGCGGCGATAGAGGTCATTCAGGTCAGAGGTCGCAAAACGGCCACCATCAAGGGGCACGAGCGGGCGCAGTTCCGGCGGAATGACCGGCACGACATTCATAATCATCCATTCGGGACGCCCACCCGAGCGCAAAAACGCTTCGACAACTTTCAGACGTTTTGCCAGTTTTTTCGGTTTCAGTTCGGTCGTCGCCTCGGCAATCTCGACGCGCAAGTCGTCGCGCAATTGCTCAAGGTTAATTTCTTCCAGCATAACGCGCACCGCTTCGGCACCAATGCCAGCGACAAATGTGTCTTCGCCATATTCGTCTTGGGCTTCGAAATATTCTTCTTCCGACAGAAGCTGCCCTTTTTTGAGCGGCGACAGAAGCGGGTCAAGCACGATGAAATGCTCGAAATACAAAACCCGTTCCAGATCCTTCAGCGTCATGTCCAGCAACAGACCAATGCGGCTCGGCAGAGATTTCAAGAACCAGATATGGGCAACCGGCGCGGCCAGTTCGATATGGCCCATGCGCTCGCGGCGCACTTTGGCCAGCGTTACTTCCACACCGCATTTTTCGCAGATGACGCCTTTAAACTTCATCCGCTTATATTTGCCGCACAGACATTCATAATCTTTGATCGGGCCAAAAATCCGCGCGCAGAACAGACCATCGCGCTCCGGCTTAAACGTCCGGTAGTTTATGGTTTCGGGTTTTTTAATCTCCCCGTAAGACCAAGACATAATTTTTTCCGGGCTAGCGATGGAAATCTTGATCTGNTCGAAGGCCTGCTGGCTGGCNTGCGGATTGAAGATGTTCATGACCTCGTGGTTCATCGGTCGTCTCCTTTTCGGGTGCGCNCGCGCCCCATTAACCCTGATTTTCTTTGCGGCTTTCGGTCAATTCGACATTCAGCCCAAGCGAACGGATTTCTTTGACAAGCACNTTGAAGCTTTCCGGTATACCGGCTTCAAATGTNTCATCNCCTTTGACAATGGCCTCGTATACTTTGGTGCGTCCNGCNACNTCGTCNGANTTNACGGTCANCATTTCCTGCAANGTATANGCCGCNCCATANGCTTCCAGNGCCCACACTTCCATTTCACCGAAGCGNTGGCCGCCAAACTGGGCCTTGCCGCCCAAGGGCTGCTGGGTCACCAGNCTATAGGGGCCGATGGAGCGGGCGTGGATCTTGTCATCAACAAGGTGATGCAGCTTGAGCATGTAGATGTANCCGACCGTNACTTTCCGGTCGAACTCATCNCCNGTNCGCCCATCGCGCAACCGCACCTGCCCCGAACTGTCAATGCCGGCCTTGCCGAGCATGTCGACAATGTCGNCATCAATCGCACCGTCAAATACCGGCGTTGCCACGGGCACACCGCGGCGCAATGTCTGGCTCATCTCGATGGCTTCGCCGTCTGAAAGTTTGGCNACTTCCTTATCATCGGANTAGACATCCTTGAGCGTGGCCCGCACTTGCGANACATTGCCTTCGCGCTCGTAAACGCTCANNGCATCGCCGATCTGNCGCCCAAGCCCGGCACATGCCCAGCCCAAATGGGTTTCCAGAATTTGNCCNACATTCATGCGGCTCGGCACNCCNAGCGGATTGAGNACAATATCGACGGAGGTGCCGTCATCGAGATAGGGCATGTCTTCAACCGGAACNATGCGGCTGATGACACCCTTATTGCCATGCCGACCGGCCATTTTGTCGCCNGGCTGCAATTTGCGTTTGANAGCCACATACACCTTGATCATTTTCATGACNCCGGGCGGCAACTCGTCGCCGCGTTGCAGCTTGTCGACCTTGTCTTCGAAGCGCTCTTCCAATGCCGCTTTGGCATCATCGAACTGCTTTTTCATNGCTTCNACTTCGGCCATAGCGCCTTCNTTTTTCAACGCGATTTGCCACCACTGGCCGCGCGGCAAATCCTGCAACATGGCTTGGGTAATCTTGGCATCAGCGTCCATACCTTTCGGGCCGGAAGCCACCTGCTTGCCGGTCAACAGACCTTCGAGGCGGTTGTAAATATTACGCTCCAAAATNGACAATTCATCGTCGCGGTCTTTTGCCAGCGCTTCAATTTCTTCCCGCTCGATTGCCAAGGCGCGTTCGTCCTTGTCAATGCCGTGGCGGTTAAACACCCGCACTTCCACGACCGTGCCGGTGGTGCCGGGCGGCAGTTTCAGGGAGGTATCGCGCACGTCCGAGGCTTTTTCGCCAAAAATAGCGCGCAGAAGTTTTTCTTCCGGCGTCATCGGGCTTTCGCCTTTCGGCGTGATTTTGCCAACCAGAATATCGCCCGGGTTCACTTCCGAACCGATATAGACAATGCCAGCTTCGTCGAGATTGCTCAGTGCTTCCTCGCCGACATTTGGAATATCNCGGGTGATTTCTTCCGGCCCAAGCTTGGTGTCGCGGGCCATGATCTCGAACTCCTCAATGTGAATTGAGGTGAACACATCATCGCGCACAATACGCTCGGAAATCAGGATCGAGTCCTCGAAATTATAGCCATTCCACGGCATGAAGGCGACGAGCACATTGCGGCCCAGCGCCAATTCGCCCAGTTCCGTCGACGGGCCATCGGCAACAACATCGCCCACTTCGACCCGGTCGCCGACACGCACCAGCGGACGCTGGTTGATGCAGGTTGACTGGTTCGACCGCTGGAACTTACGCAGATTGTAAATATCCACGCCGGATTTGGAGGCGTCGGTTTCTTCCGTCGCCCGGATAACGATACGGGTNGCGTCAACTTGGTCGACAACACCGGCGCGGCGCGCCGAAATCGCGGCACCGGAGTCACGCGCCACAACCTCTTCCATGCCGGTGCCGACAAGCGGCGCCTCGGCCTGCAAGAGCGGCACGGCTTGGCGTTGCATGTTTGAACCCATCAGCGCGCGGTTGGCGTCATCATTTTCAAGGAACGGGATGAGCGCGGCGGCAACAGAGACAATCTGCTTCGGCGACACATCGAGCAGGTCCACCATTTCCGGCGGCACCATTTCAAAATCGCCATTGACGCGGCAATTGATCAGGTCTTCTTCAATGGTTCCGTTTGACCCAATTGTAATGGTCGCTTGTGCCACGCGGAAGCGCGCTTCCTCCATGGCCGACAAATACACCACTTCATTGGTCACTTTGCCGTTTTGAACCTTCCGGTANGGGCTTTCAATAAAGCCGTATTTATTGACNCGGGCGAAAGTTGCCAGCGAGTTGATAAGCCCGATATTCGGGCCTTCCGGCGTTTCAATCGGGCAGATGCGGCCATAATGGGTGGGGTGCACGTCGCGCACCTCAAAGCCAGCACGCTCGCGCGTCAGCCCGCCCGGGCCCAACGCGGACAGACGGCGCTTATGGGTGATCTCGGAAAGCGGATTGGTCTGGTCCATGAACTGCGACAGTTGCGACGAGCCGAAAAACTCGCGCACCGAAGCCGAAACCGGCTTGGCGTTAATCAGGTCTTGCGGCATGACCGTGTCGATATCAATCGAGCTCATGCGCTCCTTAATCGCGCGTTCCATACGCAGCAGACCAACGCGATATTGGTTTTCCATCAATTCGCCGACAGAGCGCACGCGCCGGTTGCCGAGATTGTCGATATCGTCAATATCGCCCTTGCCATCGCGCAGATCGACCAGCGTTTTGACAACGCCTACGATATCTTCTTTCCGCAAGACCCGAATATCATCGGGACATTCCTGGTCCAGACGAATGTTCATTTTCACGCGGCCGACAGCCGACAGATCATAGCGTTCGCTATCAAAGAACAGGCCGTCAAAAAGCGTCTCGGCCGTTTCCGGCGTCGGCGGCTCACCGGGCCGCATCACGCGATAAATCTCTTCCAGCGCGGACAGCTTGTCCGACGATTTATCGGCGACCAGCGTGTTGCGAATAAACGGGCCGCGATTAATCATATCAATCGCCAGCGTATCAATTTCGGTGTAGCCCAGCTCGCTCAGCTTGGCGAGCAGCTCCTCAGTAATTTCATCACCAGCCTCGGCAAAAATCTCGCCGGTTTCGGCGCTGATAAGCTCATCCGCCAAAAACCGCCCATAAAGCTCTTCGTCGCTGACGCGCAGGGATTTCAGGCCATCTTNGGCCAGCTTATTGGCCTTGCGNGGCGAGATTTTCTGGCCCGCCTCGACCACAATTTTGCCGGTCTTGTCGTCGATAAGGTCGTAAATCGGTTTTGAGCCGCGGCGTTGCTCTGGATCAAACGGCGTTACCCAGCCTTCTTTGCNNCGCGAATAAGACACACGGTCATAGAACATGTTCAAAATTTCATCGGANNCATAATCCAGCGCNTGCAACAACACGGTGGCCGGCAGCTTGCGCCGACGGTCAATACGCACATGCAAAATGTCTTTGGCATCAAATTCGAAATCCAGCCANGAGCCGCGATAGGGAATAACACGGGCCGCAAACAACAGCTTGCCGGACANNTGGGTTTTGCCTTTGTCATGGTCNAAAAACACGCCCGGGCTGCGGTGCATCTGCGAAACGATGACGCGCTCGGTGCCATTGANNACAAAGGTGCCGTTTTCGGTCATGAATGGCAGGTCNCCCATATAGACTTCCTGCTCTTTAATATCTTTGACAGATTTCGCGCCGGNTTCGTCGTCAACGTCGAAAACAACCAAACGTAGNGTCACTTTCAGCGGTGCCGCATAGGTCATGCCGCGTTGCTGGCATTCCTCGACATCGTATTTCGGGCGCTCAAAATCATAGGAAACAAATTCCAGCATGGATGCGCCGCTGAAATCGGAGATTGGAAACACGGATTTGAANACCGCCTGCAGACCGTCCTCGTCGCGGCCTTCGGTNGGAGATTCCACCTGCAAAAACTGATCATATGAATATTTTTGNACCTCAATCAGATTGGGCATCTCCACAACTTGTGGAATTCGTCCGAATGAGCGTCTGATACGTTTACGACCGGCATAGGCTTGCGACATGTGTAGTCCTCAATTTCTAAGCCCCGTNTAGGGGAAACCTGCGTTTTGGCCTGATTTTAGGCCGGGCCCAAGCACAAGTGCTTAAAGGCNATACGGGGTGGCCGACAAAACNGTTCATCGACCACCCCAATTTTNNCNTTCGAACTATTTCAGTTCGATGGTCGCTCCGACGCCTTCGAGCTTTTCTTTCAGCTCNTTNGCTTCGGCTGTCGGCACGTCTTCTTTGATTTCTTTCGGCGCGCTTTCAACGATNTCTTTGGCCTCTTTCAGNCCCAGNCCGGTNATTGCCCGAACTTCTTTGATGACGTTAATTTTCTGGTCGCCCGCAGAGGCCAGNACAACGGTAAAGCTATCCTTGGCTTCGNCGGCATCACCNCCGGCGTCGCCGCCAGCGGCTGGCGCAGCAGCAACGGCAACTGGTGCCGCGGCGGAAACGCCCCATTTTTCTTCCAGAAGTTTTGACAACTCTGCCGCTTCCAAAACGGTCAGGGCTGACAGGTCTTCAGCAATCTTTTCAAGATCAGCCATTTTCTTTCTCCAATCGGTTAATCCGGGATTTCACCGCTTTACGCGGCATCACCCTGTGCAGCTTTGGCGCCAACCACACGAGCAAGCTGACCTGCCGGTGCCTGCAACACGCCCGCCACTTTCGTGGCCGGAGCATTGAGCAGACCGACAAGCTTGCCGCGCAATTCGTCAAGTGACGGCAGCGACGCCAGATTTTTCACACCATCGGCATCCAGAACCGTCTGGTCCATAATGCCACCAATGATCACGAGATTATCGTTCCCCTTGGCAAACTTCGCCGCAACCTTAGGTGCCGCGACCGGGTCTTGCGAATACGCAATCGCGGTCGGGCCGGCAAAAAGGTCGCTGATCGGCTCAGCTGATGTGCCTGCGAGAGCGAGCTTGACCAGTCGGTTTTTGGTCACTTTGACCGTGCCGCCGACCTCTGCCATCTGGTTCCGCAAATCATCGATTTCTGGAACAGAAAGCCCGGAATAGTGGGTCACGACAACAACGCCGGCATCTTTAAAAATGCCATTATACTGCGTCACGAGCTCTTCTTTGTTAGCTCTTTCCACTTTCTCTCTCCACACGCGCAACCCCTGCGCGCTTGGGGGCGGAACAAAAGTTCCACCGGTTCGGAATTGTCACCAGGAATTCACGTTCCTGACGACGCTCTTCCTGTCCCGGGCCCAGCCGATACCGTGCGTTGCCGCACGAAAAAACTGTTCTCCCGTCTCATACAGGCCATTAAGTCCGGCATTTGCCGCACACCTGTAATCTCGGACAGGCCGGAGCCTAGGCTCCGGTCACTCCCGCGCCATCGAAACGGCGCGGAAATTCTTGTCAGGCCTCAAGGCCTGTTACGTCCAACTTCAGGCCCGGCCCCATGGTGGAGCTGAGCGCGATGCGCTGAACATATGTTCCTTTTGCGCCCGACGGTCTGGCCTTTTGAATGGCCGAAACCAGCGCGCGAATATTGCCGCTAAGCTGTTCTTCGGAAAAACTGGCCTTGCCGACGCCTGCCTGCACAATGCCTTCTTTTTCCACCCGAAACTCAACCGAGCCACCCTTGGCCGCACGCACCGCTTCGGCGACATCCGCCGTCACCGTGCCAACCTTCGGGTTCGGCATCAAATTGCGCGGGCCCAGCACCTTACCCAGACGCCCCACCAAGGGCATCATGTCCGGTGTGGCGATGCAGCGGTCAAACTCAATCGTCCCGCCCTGCACGGTTTCGACCAAATCCTCGGCACCAACAACATCGGCACCGGCTTGTTTGGCTTCGTCGGCCTTTTCATCACGGGCAAAAACAGCAACGCGCTGCGCGCGCCCGGTTCCGTTCGGCAATTCGACAACGCCGCGCACCATTTGGTCCGCATGACGCGGGTCAACGCCCAGATTAATCGCCAATTCAATCGTCTCATCGAATTTGGCCGTGGCATTGGCTTTGACAATCTTGACGGCCTCATCCAGCGCGTAAAGCTTGTTTTTGTCGACGCTTTCCAGCGCCGTCGCAATCCGTTTTCCTTTATGTGCCATCAGTCACGCACCTCCAGACCCATAGAACGCGCAGAACCAGCAATCATTTTCTGCGCCTCGTCCAGATCGCTTGTGTTCAAATCCTTCAGCTTCTGCTCAGCAATGTCACGGCACTGCGCCATCGTCACCGAACCGGCAACCTCGCGTCCCGGTGTGCTGCCACCCTTGTCCAGCTTCGCCGCTTTCTTCAAGAAATACGAGGCGGGCGGGGTTTTAATCTCGAAGGTGAAAGACTTGTCTTCGAATATGGTAACAATGGTCGGAATGGGCATATTAGCTTCCATTTCCTGCGTCTTCGCATTGAAAGCCTTACAAAATTCCATAATGTTCAGACCGCGCTGACCCAGCGCCGGCCCGATCGGTGGCGAGGGGCTTGCACTCCCCGCCGGCACCTGCATTTTCAGGTAGCCTTCAATCTTTTTTGCCATCTCTCGTTCCTTTCATGCCGGCGTGCCGACGATACGATTATGGGCCGTGGTCGGGCAGTTTGCTCTGCCTCCCACGAACGAACGGTCAGCCCTTTTCGACCTGCCCGTACTCAAGTTCAACCGGGGTTGCCCGGCCAAAAATAGACACCGCCACTTTGAGCCGCGCCTTTTCTTCATCAACCTCTTCGACAAGGCCGCTGAAGGTTGCAAACGGGCCATCGCATACGCGCACCTGTTCGCCAATTTCGAAGACGATGGAGGGCTTGGGCCGCTCGACACCTTCTTGCACCTGGTTCACAATCTGGTCGACTTCGTTTTGCGAGATTGGCGATGGGCGGTTCTGCTGCCCCAAAAAGCCTGTGACTTTCGGTGTGTTTTTGACCAGATGATAGGCTTCATCCGACATGTCCATACGCACCAGCACATAGCCCGGAAAGAATTTCCGCTCGGCATTGACCCGGCGGCCACGGCGCATCTCGACAACCTCTTCCGTCGGCACGAGAATTTCCTCAAAGCTGTCCTGCAAGCCAGCAATCGCGGCCTGCTCGCGGATGCTCTCGGCAACTTTATGCTCGAAATTCGAGTATGCGTGAACGATATACCAGTGTTTTGCCATATCAGCCTGCCAACCCTAGAAGAAACGACACAATCCAGTTCAAAATCTGATCCGCAACAAAAAAGAATACCGAGGACAAAAACACCAGAATGAACACCATGACCGTGGTCACGAGGGTTTCATTTCTGGTCGGCCACGTCACTTTCGACGTTTCGGCTCTGACTTCTTGCACAAATTTCAGCGGATTTGCCATTCAACCCTATTCCTATACCTTGTGGTGCCACGCGCCGGTTCAAACCGGTTTACCTATTTCCCGCCAACCCTGCCTTTAGGGGTGGCAGGAGTGGAGGGACTCGAACCCCCAACCCCCGGTTTTGGAGACCGGTGCTCTGCCAGTTGAGCTACACTCCTCCAGATCGCACCTACTCAATAATAGCTGCGACGACGCCGGCGCCGACGGTTCGGCCGCCCTCGCGGATAGCGA
>NZFC01000001.1 GCA_002689195.1 Rhodobiaceae bacterium
GCTGCTACCGAAAAGACGAACGTAAAGAAAAACCCAAACTTTCGATTGGAAGGAAGTTCAATCTCTGAGAATTTCAATGCTTCTTCCGTCCTTCTGCTAACGAGCCTTTCAACATTCCAGCAGTAAAGCCAAACTCTTTGCAAAGGCGCTTTACTTCTTTCAGTGCGTTAGCACGTTCGTTCTTCTTGGCTTCAACCATCTGCTGCTGAATTGCTTCCATTTCAGCTTTCAATTCATCATAAGATTTCATCTCACACCTCCATAGGTTAAGTGTCAGTCTTATATTATAGATTTGATAAAGGAATGTAATTAAAACAATATTTTAGTTAGTTATAGGTAGGTATGGATTACTCCCACTCGATCGTGCCGGGCGGTTTTGATGTGATGTCATAGACGACGCGGTTAATGCCGCGCACCTCATTGATGATGCGCGTTGAAACGCGCCCCAGAAATTCATGCTCGTAAGGATAATAATCGGCCGTCATGCCGTCGGTCGAGGTGACGGCGCGAAGCGCGCACACATAATCATAAGTGCGGCTGTCGCCCATAACGCCGACGGTTCGCACCGGCAACAGCACAGCAAATGCCTGCCAAATGTCGTCGTAAAGGCCGCTTTTGCGAATTTCGTCGAGATAGATGAAGTCGGCTTTTCTCAAAATATCGAGTTTTTCTTCTGTAATCGCGCCCGGAATGCGGATTGCAAGTCCGGGGCCCGGAAACGGATGACGCCCGACAAAAGCTTCCGGCAGGCCAAGCTCGCGCCCCAAGGCGCGCACTTCGTCTTTGAACAATTCGCGCACCGGCTCGACAAGCTTCATATTCATGCGTTCGGGCAAACCACCGACATTGTGGTGGCTTTTGATTGTGACGCTGGGCCCGCCGGTAAAAGACACGCTTTCAATCACATCCGGATAGAGCGTGCCTTGGGCCAGAAAATCCGCGCCGCCAATGGCTTTGGCTTCGCCCTCGAAAATGTCGATAAATGTGCCGCCGATAATTTTGCGCTTGGCCTCAGGGTCATCGACGCCAGCCAGCTTGTCGAGAAACACCGCGCCTGCGTCTTTATGGATGAGGCTGATGTTGAAATGGTCACGGAAAAGACCGACGACTTCATCGCTTTCACCGGCGCGCATCATGCCAGTGTCGACATAAACGCAAGTGAGCTGATCGCCAATGGCCTCATGCAGCAAAACCGCGACGACGGAGCTGTCNACGCCGCCGGAAAGCCCGCAAATCACGNGNCCCTCACCCACTTGCGCGCGGATATCGGCAATCGCTTTTTCGCGGAAGGNGGCCATTGTCCAGTCGCCGCGACATCCGGCGATATTATGGGTNAAATTTCGCAACAGNGCGGCACCGTCCGGCGTATGCNCAACTTCGGGGTGAAACTGCACGCCGTAAATCTGGCGCGCGTCGTCCGCGATGGCCGCANANGGNGCGTTGTCNCTGGTGCCNACCACCGAAAACCCGTCCGGCAANGCGTTCACCCTGTCGCCATGACTCATCCACACGGGCAACGTGTCNCCAGCNGATGCNAAGCCGTCAAACAAGCTGTGCGTGGCCTCAACCGTTAGCNNAGCGCGCCCAAACTCGCGCTCGTCNGATTGCTCAACACTGCCGCCAAGCTGGGCGCACAGTGCCTGCTGCCCGTAGCANATNCCCAATATNGGCGTNCCNCCATNCAGAATGTTTTCGGGAATGCGCGGTGTGTCCATGTCGGCNACACTGTTCGGCCCGCCCGACAAAATGACGGCGCGGGGGNTAATTTCNGNAAATTTTTCGCCCGCGCCATGAAACGGTACAATCTCGCAATAAACNCCGCTTTCNCGCACGCGGCGGGCAATAAGCTGGGTGACCTGNGAGCCAAAATCGACAATCAGCAGTCGATCCACGTCTTGATCCATGTGTNGTTATTCCTCNNCGATTTTCGNGCTGGCGNTATCGGTTTTGTCAGCGTCACTNNGCTCGCTNGCGTTTCGCGCCGTTTCCACCAATGCGCCAAGNTGGTCNGCTTCCGTGCAGTTGGTTTTGCAAATCTGGCGAAACCGNTCNAGCGCTGCTTCGGCGACGATTACATTGCCAAGCTCAGACGCCAGCCGCGNCTGCAACACCAGNCCCTCGCGCATAACGGGGTCAATCTGCAANCCAATGCCCACCAGTCGCAAACCCTCGTCCGTGTCGCCCAGCAAATGCTGAACNTGACCTTTCAGAACAAAAGCACGCGCATTNCCAGGGTCGGCAACCAGCGCCAGATCCAGCCGCGCATTGGCTNCGTCATTNCGCGCGGCNGAAATGTCATCCTCCGCCTTGACGACCAGATCCATCGACAGGCTTTNNTACGCATCCGANACAGCCCCNGCCGTGGCNGGAAGCAAGAGCATNAGTAAAAACGNNATAAGGGTTTTGGAAACCATAAATANCAACCTTTCAACGCCAGAATCATGGCCCGNTGCGACGCATAATGGCACAAAACAGCCCGTCTGTATCCGTGTTATGCGGGTCAAGCTGAATGCGNCNACGCTGNTTNGCGAATTTGNCNGTTTCATCAATTTCGAATTCGGGGTGGGTGTTCANAAAGTNNGCTATCTGGTGTTCATTTTCACGNGCGATAATCGAGCAGGTGATATAGGCCAANCGCCCCCCCNGCGCGACATAAGCAGCGCTATCGGCNAGAATTTNCTTCTGCAAGGCGACCAGCTCATCAAGGCTTTTTGGCGTCAACTGCCATTTGGTTTCCGGTGCCCGCCGCCANCGGCCCGANCCNCTGCANGGCACATCCGACACAACAAGCTGGCAGCGCGCCTTAAGGCCTGCCGCAGCGTCGCCCTCCATCTGGCGAACAATGCCAATGCCAGCGCGCTTCAAGCGTGCCGCCATGGGCCGCAAGCGTTTGGGGTCACTATCATGCACATATAAGCGGCCCTTATTTTGCATTTGCGCGGCCAGCGCGAGGGTTTTGCCTCCCGCACCGGCGCAAAAATCCAGCACCGTCTGGCCCGGCTGGGCTTGGCATAACCCGGCGGCTATTTGGGCACCGGCATCTTGTATTTCGACACGGCCTGACTGAAACACCACCCCACCGGTTATCTGGCCCGTGCCCTCGACACGCAAAGCCAATGGCACTTTTGTAAGCGGACGCGACCGCACGCCCTCATCGGCGAGTTTCTGACGGGCTTGCGCCAGCGACCCGCGCAATGTGTTGACGCGCAAATCAAGCGGCGCGCGGGCGTTCGACTTTTCCAGTACCGCGGGTGCGTCTGTTAAATCGCCCGACATGACCTCGGCATATAACCATGCCGGCAGCGCGACGCGCTCATGCGGTTCAAGGTCGGCGTCGCGCTCCTTNACACAAGCAAGCCGCGCGCGCATTTCCGGGCTTGGCGGGTCAAGCGCATGGCGCGCGCCATCTGCCAGCGCGCAAACACCGACCAGCGTATCGTCGAACAGAACCATGCGCGCGGCCAGCGTCACCAATACTGGGTCGCTGCTGTCAACCAATGCACACAGTTTCGAGTAATGGCGCAAAATGGCGAAAATCTGGTCGGCAATATCGCGCCGATCGCCCGCGCCCGCATATCTGTTTTTGCGTCCCCAGTCGTGCACCAGACGGTCGGCGGCGGTGGCAGAGCCTAGAATTTCGGGCAGCAAGTCGCTGACCGTTTTAAGCCGTGCAGCCGGACGCACTAGTTTTTACCGGAACCCGGATAATTTGGCGCTTCGCGCGTGATGGTTACATCATGAACATGGCTTTCGGTCAGCGATGCCGACGTCATGCGAATAAATTCGGCGTGTTCATGCATAGCGGCAATATTGGCAGAGCCTGTATAGCCCATGGCCGCGCGCAACCCCCCGACAAGCTGATGCAGCACCTGTCCGACCGGCCCTTTAAATGGGATTTGACCCTCAATGCCTTCGGGCACGAGTTTGTGAGTTTCCGAAATATCCTGCTGGAAATATCGATCGGCCGAGCCGCGCGCCATAGCGCCCACCGAGCCCATGCCACGATAGGCTTTGTAGCTTCGGCCCTGATAGAGAAACACTTCGCCCGGACTTTCCGCCGTGCCTGCAAGCAATGAACCGACCATTGCACAACTCGCACCCGCCGCTATCGCCTTGGCGAGGTCGCCGGAATATTTAATGCCACCATCGGCGACCACGGGCGTGTTGGTGGCGCGCGCCGCATCGACAGCATCTAAAATCGCCGTGAGTTGTGGCACGCCGACCCCGGCGACCACGCGCGTGGTGCAAATCGAGCCCGGCCCAATGCCGACCTTCACCGCATCGGCACCNGCATCAATCAAGGACTTTGCCCCGTCCGCGGTTGCCACATTGCCAGCCATGACCTGAATTTCATTGGACACGGATTTTATCCGCGAGACGGCTTTGGCGACATGCTCGGAATGCCCATGCGCGGTATCAATAACGATTAAATCCACACCGGCATCAACCAGTGCCTCAGAACGGGCAAACCCGTCATCCCCCACCGTCGAGGCCGCGGCCACCCGCAAACGCCCTTGCGCGTCTTTTGCCGCATTGGGGTGCAATTGGGCTTTTTCCATGTCTTTGACGGTAATCAAACCGACACAACAATAGGCGTCATCAACGACCAGTAGTTTTTCAATCCGGTGCTGGTGCAACAGCCGTTTGGCTTCTTCTTGGTCGACGGCTTCGCGCACCGTCACCAGATTTTCATGCGTCATCAATTCAGAAATTTTCTGGTCGGGATTGGACGCGAACCGCACATCGCGATTTGTGAGAATACCAACAAGGCGACCATTTTTTTCCGTTACCGGCACGCCGGAAATCTTGTTTTCGGTCATCAGCCCCAGCGCTTCGGAGAGGGTCGCATCGGGGCGGATGGTCAACGGGTTGACCACCATGCCGCTTTCGAATTTTTTCACTTTTCGCACTTCGCCAGCCTGTTCTTCCGGCGTCATATTACGGTGCAGAACCCCCAGCCCGCCAGCTTGCGCCATGGCGATGGCAAGTTCGCTTTCGGTAACGGTGTCCATCGCGGCAGATATGAGCGGAATGCCGAGCGATATTTCTTTTGTAACTTGGGTTGTTGTGTCCGCGTCGGTGGGCAGAATTGATGAAGCGGCGGGAACCAGCAACACATCATCAAAAGTAAGAGCTTCGCGTAACATGGGTCAAATCCTTCAAAGGGGCTTTGACGAGGTTTAGTAGCACCAATTTCAGGGTCTGTGCAAAAATTCTCGCGGGGACGCGCGTCTTATCCCTTAAAGCTTTGTGCTACCACATATAATTCTACGGATTCTTGGCGGCTCGCCTTTGGTTTCATGTGCTGCACGCGCCCGAATCGCGCCTTCAGCTCTTTCAGCAATTCATTGGATGTACCGCCCTGAAAAACTTTGGCGCAAAAGCTACCGCCGGGTTTCAGCGCGTCAAAGGCGAACCACGCCGCCGCTTCAGCCAGAGCCATGGTGCGTAAATGATCGGTTTGTCGGTGCCCCGTCACTGGCGCGGCCATGTCTGAAATAACCGCATCGGCGCGCCGACCAGCCAGCGCCAGCACTTTTTCGGGCGCGCTATCATCGAGAAAATCAAGCTTGACAAACTCGACCCCCGCCACCGGCTCCATGTCCTGAATATCAACGCCAACGACCATACCCTTATCGACGCCCTGCCCAACGCGGTCNGCTGCAATTTGCGCCCAGCCGCCGGGCGCACAGCCCAGATCNATCACGCATCCGCCACGGGTAAAAAACGAAAACCGGNCATCAAGCTCGATAATTTTATAGGCCGCGCGCGACCGNTAGCCNTCTTTTTTGGCGGCNGCCACATATGGGTCGTTTAACTGTCGCTCCAGCCAACGGGTTGAGGAAAGTTTGCGTCCCTTTGCNGTGCGAACCCGTGTGCGCAGCCGGTCGCCGCGACGCTGCCCATGCCCCGCCCCGTCGGATTTCCGGTCGCCACTCATGAGGAGGGGTGCGCCGCATCCGAAGTCGACGAAGCTGATGCGCCCCGGCGTTTGCCTCGGCGCGCGCGTCGCCGGTCACGGCGTATCATTCGCAATAAAATACCTTCACGCAAACCCCTGTCCGCAACGCTAAACGCATCCACCGCCCAATGTTCATGGATGACATCCAAAACCGCACACCCAGCCAGCACAAGGTCGGCGCGCTGTCGTCCAATGCACGGGTTTGCCGCCAGCTCGTCGCGGCTCTTTGCGCGCAAATCATCGATCACGCAGCGCACATCGGATGCNGCAATTTTNCAACCGTCAACGACATTACGGTCATATTTGGCAAGACCAAGCTGCACGGCGGCCAGCGTGGTNACTGTCCCCGAAGTTCCGATAATCTGGAGTTTTTCCATATCCGTNATCATAGACTGGCGCGCGAAAAATTCCTGCAACTGTGCGCGCGCTTCCTCGACCATTTCATCATAGCCATGGTCGTGCGGGCCGGGGCCGCCAAAGCGCTCGGCAAGGCGCACCACNCCNATCGGCACGGAAGCGACATCGGCCAGTTNGAAAAACCCGTTGGCTTCCTTGTCGNGCCGCATAATCTCGGTGCTNCCACCGCCAATATCGAAAACGATAATGTGGTCGGCCTGATTTTCAAACAACGACCCGCACCCAACNGTTGCCAGTTCAGCTTCTGCCGCGCCGTCGATAATTTCTAGGCGCAAGCCTGTTTCATCGCGCACCCGTTTGATGAAATTCGCGCCATTTTCAGCGTTGCGGCACGCTTCCGTAGCAACGCAGCGCACGCGCGCGACACCGGCTTTGCGAATTTTGCTAGCGCATATTGATAGCGCAGACAGCGTGCGCGACATCGCGCCTTCGGACAAAATACAGTCCTTATCCAGCCCCTCGCCCAAGCGCACGATGCGCGAAAACGAGTCGCGCACCCGAAAACTGCTACGGGTGGCTTCAACAATCAGCAGGCGGCAATTATTCGTCCCCAAATCAATCGCGGCATAGAGTTTGGTATCCCAAGCTTTTCCACGCGAGCCGCGCCGCCGTCTTGCCTTTTTTGTTGTGTCGGGGGAACCCCCGTTGCGGGCGTCGTTTAACATAATTCTCTCTGGCTGAGCATTTGAGGCCATGCTACGGACCATTCATAACTGGTTTGTTAGAACATACCAGCTTAAAAACCCAAAATAGAAACCGAATATAAGGGAGTTGCATTTGGAACGCTTAGTGGAACAGTTGGACGGCTATTGCGAACGCGCGGGATTCGAGCTTTGGGCCGAGCCTATCAATGCGGTGACAAATATGGCTTTTTTACTGGCAGCTTTCGCGCTGGGCCGCTATCTCAAAGCCGTCGAAACCCAAACTGGCACGCGCGACCCCGACGCCGACCCGGGCGCGCATCCCGACGCCATCCAAATATGTCTCGCGCCCGGTTCATTAATGCTCGCCAAGGGCACTTTGTGGCACAGCGGCGGCGCCAATAAGTCCGACGCGCCGCGGCTTATTTTGACGCCGCAATATTGCCCGGGCTGGGTGCGGCCGCTTGAGAATATGAGCCTTTCCGTGCCTAAAGAAATTGCCGCAGAACTGCCCCAGCGTGCCCGCGAACTGATCGGATATTCGATCCATCCGCCATTTATGGGATATGTTGACGGTGTGCACCCGCAAAAGTCACTGCAAGCTGAGACAAAAAACCCCTAAAGATTGACTTGTCTATGTCCGTTCGGCGCGATAATTTTATTGCAT
>NZFC01000002.1 GCA_002689195.1 Rhodobiaceae bacterium
CGCTCGAAGCGCAGTTGGAAGCGCGCGTGCTGATGATGTCGACCAATAATATTTTGCATCCTGCAAATGGCACACCGATTATCGTGCCGTCGCAGGATATCGTACTGGGTCTTTATTACATGACCCTGCAGCGCGATGGTGCTGCGGGCGAGGGCATGCTGGTTTCCGATATTGCCGAACTGGAACATGCGCTCGACCAGAAAACCGTGACCCTGCACTCGAAAATCAAAGCGCGTGTCGAGGAAATGGATGCCGAGGGCAATCTTTTCACGCGCATTGTCGATACCACGCCGGGCCGGTTTATTCTCGCCCAAGAGCTGCCGAAGCACGTCAATCTGCCGTATGAGACGATTAACAAGCTGATGTCCAAGAAAGAAATTTCCAAGGTCATCGACGCCGTTTATCGCCATTGCGGGCAGAAAGAAACCGTGCTGTTTTGCGACCACATTATGAAGGTCGGCTTCCGCGAAGCCTGCCGCGCGGGTATTTCGTTTGGTAAAGACGATATGGTTATTCCCGAAACCAAAGTGGATCTCATCGAGGAAACCACCAATCTCGCCAAGGAATATGAGCAGCAATATATCGATGGTCTGATTACGCAAGGCGAGAAATATAACAAGGTTGTCGACGCGTGGGCGCGTTGCACCGACCGTGTTGCCGACGCCATGATGGCGAAAATTTCGACCGTCGATGCCGAAGATACAGAAGATGAGAATTTCATTAATTCCATCTACATGATGTCACATTCGGGCGCGCGCGGCTCACCGGCGCAAATGAAACAGCTTGCCGGTATGCGCGGGCTGATGGCGAAGCCGTCGGGCGAGATTATCGAAACGCCGATTATCTCCAACTTCAAAGAAGGCCTGTCGGTTCTGGAATACTTCAACTCAACCCACGGTGCGCGTAAAGGCCTTGCCGATACCGCGCTGAAAACAGCCAATTCGGGCTATCTAACGCGGCGTCTCGTCGATGTGGCGCAAGATTGCATCGTCAATGAGGTCGATTGCGGCACCACGGCAGGCATTACCGTCGCCGCCGTGATCGACGCCGGTGAGGTGATAACCTCGCTCAGCGACCGTGTGCTGGGTCGTGTGCCGGTCGCCGATGTGGTCAATCCGGCCAATGACGAGGTTATCGTCAAAGCTGGTGAGCTGATTTCGGAAGAACATCTGGGCGCGATTGAAGAAGCCAATCTGGTGAGCATCAAAATTCGCTCGGCGCTGACATGCGAAACGAAAAACGGTGTCTGCGCGGCGTGTTACGGGCGCGACCTTGCCCGCGGAACGCCGGTCAATATGGGCGAGGCGGTCGGCGTGATCGCGGCCCAGTCGATCGGTGAGCCGGGCACGCAGTTGACCATGCGGACGTTCCACATTGGTGGTACGGCGCAAGTGGTTGACCAGTCGTTTATCGAGTCCAATGCCGAAGGCCAAGTGCAGATCGAAAATGCAAATATCGTAACCGACAGTTCGGGCCGCTCGGTCGTGATGGGCCGTAATGTAGCCATCAAGATTGTCGATGCGAACGGTCTGGAGCGCGCCAGCCACAAGCTGACTTATGGTGCGCGTTTGCGCGTCGATGAAGGCGATGAAATCAAACGCGGTGCGCGTTTGGCCGAATGGGAGCCTTATGCCATTCCGATTTTGACCGAACTGGAAGGTACGGTCGAATTTGAAGACCTTGTCGAAGGTGTGTCCATCACGGAAGTGACGGATGAGGCCACTGGCATTTCCCAGCGCGTTGTCGCCGACAGTTCCAGTCAGGCACGCGGTGCCGATCTGAAACCGGCCATGGTCATCAAAGATGGCAAGGGCGCGGTCAAAAAGCTCTCAAATGGCAATGAGGCCCGCTATATTCTTGCGGTCGGTGCCATTTTGTCGGTCGAGCCGGGTTCGGAAGTACATGCTGGCGACACGCTGGCGCGTATTCCAACGGAAGGCGCAACATCGAGCGATATTACCGGCGGTCTGCCGCGCGTTGCCGAGCTGTTCGAAGCCCGTCGCCCCAAAGACCACGCGATTATTGCCGAAATTACCGGGCGTGTGGAGTTTGGCCGCGACTATAAAAACAAGCGTCGGATCATCATTCATCCGGAAGAGGCCGATATGGAGCCGGTGGAATATCTGGTTCCCAAAGCCAAGCACCTGTCGGTTCAGGAAGGCGACGTCATTGAAAAGGGCGAATATCTCATCGACGGCCACCCTGCGCCGCATGATATTCTTGCGATTTCCGGTGTTGAAGAACTGGCAGCCTATCTGGTGAATGAAATTCAGGATGTGTATCGTCTGCAAGGCGTGACGATTAATGACAAGCACATTGAGGTGATTGTCCGTCAGATGTTGCAGAAAATTGAAATTCAGACCACGGGCGATAGTGACTTCCTGTCGGGCGAGCAAATCGACCGTATGGAGTTTGACGAAGCGGTCGAGAAATTGCAGGCCGAAGGTAAGGAAATACCGACCGGAGCCCCAATTTTGCTCGGTATTACAAAGGCTTCGCTGCAAACGCGGTCATTTATCTCTGCTGCGTCCTTCCAGGAAACCACGCGTGTGCTGACCGAAGCTGCGATCAACGGCAAATATGACGAACTGATCGGGCTGAAGGAAAACGTGATTGTCGGGCGGCTTATTCCGGCCGGTACGGGCGGCATTATGCAGCGTCTGAAAGGCGAGGCGAGTGCGCGCGACGCGGAACTGGCGGTCGAGGTGCCTGTGGGCATTGAAGCGGCCAGCGAAGACAGCGAAACAACGAGCGAAACGGCGGGCGAAACCGGCGCCTAAAGCGGCGGGTTTTGCGCGATAAAGACGCCGGGAGCCTTTTGAGGTTTCCGGCGTTTTTTTGTGGCGCATTCCGGATTTTCGAAAAATCAATAAAAAGGCAATCAACGCTTGACCAAACACGCTGATTTTCGTAAGAAACGCACACTTTGGTAACAGGGCTGTAGGTTTACAGCGATGGCGGGGCCAACCCAATATCCAGACGACCTAAACGCTGTTTCTGATCTGAAGTGATTTTTACGCGCATGATTCCGCTGGAATCCTCTGCAACCGTCGGGTTGGAACAAGGCTGTTCCCTTTCGGCATTTGGGCTTTCGGGATTGTGCCACGGGTGTGATCTCCGCTTGGCCCGTTCGTGTTTGATTATGGGGAGTTGGCTGAATGCCTACCATTAACCAGTTAATCCGCAAGCCGCGGACAAAGGTTTTGAAACGCAACAAAGTGCCGGCCATGGAGGCCTGCCCGCAACGTCGTGGTGTGTGCACGCGCGTGTATACAACGACGCCGAAAAAGCCGAACTCGGCTTTGCGGAAAGTTGCTCGTGTGCGTCTGACCAGCGGTTACGAAGTGACCAGCTATATCCCCGGCGAGGGACATAATCTGCAGGAGCACTCGGTTGTCATGATCCGCGGTGGTCGTGTGAAAGACCTGCCGGGCGTGCGCTATCACATTATTCGCGGCGTGCTCGATACCCAGGGCGTCAAAGACCGTAAGCAACGTCGTTCGAAATACGGCGCCAAGCGTCCGAAATAGGGAGAACAGCCAATGTCACGCCGCCATCGCGCAGAAAAACGAGACGTTATCCCCGACGCCAAATATGGCGACGAGGTGCTGACCAAATTTATGAACAGCCTGATGCTGCACGGCAAGAAATCAACGGCGGAGCGTATTCTCTATGGCGCGCTGGACGCGATTGAAGGCAAGCTGAGCCGCGAGCCTGTATCGGTGTTTCACGAGGCGCTGGAAAATATCATGCCGGCGGTTGAAGTGCGCTCGCGCCGCGTTGGTGGGGCAACCTATCAGGTGCCGGTCGAGGTGCGTACCGACCGCAAGCAGGCGCTGGCGATTCGCTGGCTCATTACAGCGGCGCGCGGGCGCGGCGAGAACACCATGGTTGACCGGCTGGCCGGTGAACTGATGGATGCCGTGAACAATCGTGGCACAGCGGTGAAAAAGCGTGAAGACACGCACCGCATGGCCGAAGCCAACCGCGCCTTCTCTCATTATCGCTGGTAACTTTCTCCCGAGGACCTTCCCATGGCACGCCAAACTTCACTGAATGATTATCGCAATATCGGCATTATGGCGCATATCGATGCCGGCAAAACGACGACCACGGAGCGTATCCTTTATTATACGGGCGTGAGTTACAAAATCGGTGAAGTGCATGATGGTGCTGCCACCATGGACTGGATGGAGCAGGAACAAGAGCGCGGTATTACCATTACATCCGCCGCCACCACATGCTTCTGGCGCGACAAGCGCATCAACATTATCGACACACCCGGCCATGTGGACTTCACCATTGAGGTGGAACGCTCCTTGCGTGTGCTTGACGGTGCGGTTGCCGTGTTTGACAGCGTTGCCGGCGTTGAGCCGCAATCCGAAACAGTGTGGCGTCAGGCTGACAAATATTCCGTGCCGCGCATGTGTTTCGTCAACAAAATGGACCGCATGGGCGCAGATTTTTTCCGCTGCGTCGATATGATTAAAGACCGCCTTGGGGCCACGCCGCTGGTGTTGCAACTGCCAATCGGTGCCGAAGCCGAATATGAAGGGCTGATCGATTTGGTGCGGATGCAAGAGGTCGTCTGGAAAGACGAGGCGCTGGGCGCGGAATATGAATATGTCGATATCCGCGATGCGCTCAAAGATCAGGCCGACGAATATCGCGCCATGCTGGTCGAGGCTGCCGTCGAGGTCGATGATGATGTGATGGAAGCCTATCTCGAAGGCAATGAGCCCGACGAAGAAACGCTGGTGCGGTGCATTCGTAAAGGCACGATCGACCAGAATTTCGTGCCGGTATTGAACGGTACGGCCTTTAAGAACAAGGGCGTTCAGCCGCTTTTGGATGCCGTTGTCGATTTTATGCCGTCGCCGCTTGATGTGGCCGCCATTCAGGGCATTGACGCAAAAACCGAAGAAGAAATTGTGCGTAAATCATCCGATGATGAGCCGCTNTCCATGCTGGCNTTTAAAATCGCCAATGACCCATTTGTTGGTTCGCTGACATTTGCGCGGATTTATTCGGGCAAGCTGGAAAGCGGGTCGTCGGTCGTCAATACCGTTAAGGACAAGCGCGAGCGCATCGGGCGGATGCTGCAAATGCACGCCAATTCGCGCGAGGAAATCAAAGAAGCCTATGCTGGCGACATTGTGGCGCTGGTGGGCATGAAAGATACAACCACAGGCGACACGCTGTGCGCCACTGAGAGCCCGGTTATTCTTGAGCGCATGGAGTTCCCGGACCCGGTTATCGAGGTTGCCGTTGAGCCGAAAACCAAGGGCGANCAAGAAAAAATGGGTCTGGCGCTCAGCCGTCTTGCCCAAGAAGACCCCTCATTCCGCGTGAAATCTGACGAAGAGAGCGGCCAAACCGTGATTGCCGGTATGGGCGAATTGCATCTCGATATTATCGTTGACCGCATGAAGCGCGAGTTCAAGGTGGAGGCCAATGTCGGCGCGCCGCAAGTGGCGTATCGCGAGACTTTCACCAAACACACTGAGGTGGATTACACGCACAAGAAACAGACCGGCGGTTCGGGCCAGTTTGCGCGCGTGAAAATGATTATCACGCCNATGGANCCGGGCGGCGGGTACGAGTTCGACAATAAGATTGTCGGTGGTGCCATCCCGCGCGAATATATTCCCGGTGTTGAAAAAGGCATTGAAAGCGTGCGCGAAAACGGCGTGCTTGCTGGCTTCCCGATGATCGACTTCAAGGTCGAGCTTATCGATGGGGCGTATCACGATGTGGACTCAAGCGTTATGGCTTTTGAGATTGCCGCGCGTGCTGCTTTCCGTGAAGCCTCGCGCGATGCCGGTGCGAAATTGCTGGAGCCGATTATGCAGGTCGAGGTGGTGACACCGGANGAGCATATGGGCGATGTTATCGGCGATCTGAACAGCCGGCGTGGACAAGTGCGTGGCACGGAAACCCGCGGCAATGCATCTGTCATNACCTCAATGGTGCCGCTGGCAAATATGTTTGGCTATGTGAATACGCTGCGCTCAATGACACAAGGGCGCGCGCAATATTCNATGCTGTTTGACCATTATGAACAGGTGCCGCAAGCGGTATCTGACGAAGTTATTTCGAAACTGGCCTAACCGAATTAGAAGACCCGACGGAGAGAAAAAATGTCGAAAGAGAAATTTGAGCGTAACAAGCCGCATTGCAACATTGGAACGATTGGTCATGTTGACCATGGNAAGACGACGTTGACGGCGGCGATTACGAAGGTTTTGGCGGAATCTGGGGGCGCGGAGTTTTCGGATTATTCTGACATTGACAAGGCGCCTGAAGAAAAGGCGCGCGGGATCACGATCTCGACGGCCCATGTTGAGTATGAGACGGAAGGTCGTCACTACGCGCATGTGGACTGCCCGGGGCACGCTGACTATGTGAAGAACATGATCACAGGTGCGGCGCAGATGGATGGCGCGATTTTGGTTGTGAACGCTGCTGACGGTCCGATGCCGCAGACGCGCGAGCATATTCTTCTGGCGCGCCAGGTTGGTGTTCCGGCGCTGGTTGTGTTTTTGAACAAGGTCGACCAGGTTGATGATGACGAGTTGTTGGAGCTTGTCGAGATGGAAGTGCGCGAGTTGTTGTCTTCTTACGAGTTCCCGGGCGACGATATTCCGATTGTTAAGGGTTCTGCGCTGGCTGCCCTTGAGGGGCGTGATGAGGCGATCGGTGCCAATGCGATTATGGAGCTGATGGGCGAGGTGGATAAATATATCCCGCAGCCTGAGCGTCCGAAAGACCAGNCGTTTTTGCTGCCGATTGAGGATGTGTTCTCGATCTCGGGCCGCGGTACGGTTGTGACGGGTCGTGTTGAGCGCGGTGTTATCAATGTTGGCGACGAGATTGAGATTGTCGGCATCAAAGACACGCAAACGACGACATGCACGGGCGTTGAGATGTTCCGCAAGCTGCTGGACAGCGGCGAGGCGGGCGACAATGTTGGTGTTTTGTTGCGTGGTACGAAGCGCGAAGAGGTTGAGCGCGGCCAAGTTTTGTGTGCGCCGGGTTCGATCACGCCGCATACGAAGTTCAAAGCGGAAGCCTATATTCTGACGAAGGAAGAGGGCGGTCGTCATACGCCGTTCTTTACCAATTACCGTCCGCAGTTTTACTTCCGTACGACGGATGTGACGGGTGTTGTGCACCTGCCGTCGGGCACGGAAATGGTGATGCCGGGAGATAATATCGAAATGGAGGTCGAGCTGATTGTGCCGATCGCCATGGAAGAAAAACTCCGCTTCGCTATCCGCGAGGGCGGCCGAACCGTCGGCGCCGGCGTCGTCGCAGCTATTATTGAGTAGGAAGATATCAGAGCGCATCCCAGCGATGCGCTCTTTTTTGTGGGAACAGGAAGCAAGATGGTACAGAGCCAAAATATCCGCATTCGCCTGAAGGCGTTNGACCACCGTGTGTTGGACAATTCGGCGCGTGAAATTCTCAATACCGCCANGCGGACTGGNGCCGATGTGCGTGGTCCAATTCCGCTGCCTACGCATATTGAAAAGTTCACCGTGTTGCGCGGGCCGCATATCGACAAAAAGAGCCGCGAGCAGTTCGAAATTCGGACGCATAAGCGCATGCTCGATATTGTCGACCCGACCCCGCAAACGGTTGACGCACTGATGAAACTTGATCTGCCCGCCGGTGTCGACGTGCAGATCAAGCTGTAAGAATTTGGGAGACGTGAACATGCGTTCCGGATTGATTGTTCAAAAAGTGGGGATGACCCGCCTGTTTACCGAGGCCGGCCAGCATGTGCCGGTGACGGTACTGAAGCTTGACGGCTGTCAGGTTGTGGCCCAGCGCACCGAAGACAAGGACGGCTACACCGCCGTTCAGCTGGGTGCCGGTTTTGCCAAGGTCAAACGCACCACCAAAGCCGCACGCGGGCATTTTGCGCGCGCCAAGGTTGAGCCGAAGCGCCGTCTGGCCGAGTTTCGCGTGTCGCCGGAAAACATGATTGATGTAGGCGCCAAGCTCGCCGCCAATCACTTCGTGGAAGGCCAGCATGTTGATGCTACGGGCGTTTCCATCGGTAAGGGTTTTGCCGGTGCCATGAAGCGACATAATTTTGGCGGTTTGCGNGCCTCGCACGGTGTGTCTATCTCGCACCGGAGCCANGGNTCGACNGGGCAATGTCAGGATCCGGGNAAGGTTTTCAAGGGCAAGAAAATGGCCGGTCACATGGGTGATGTGCGTGTAACNGCGCAAAACCTCACCGTGGTCAAAACCGATATTGAGCGCGGTCTTGTAATGGTTAAAGGCGCGGTNCCCGGTGCCAAAGGTGGCTGGGTGTTGCTGCGCGATGCGGTCAANCGTCCGCTGCCNGCTGATGTGCCCCTGCCAGCGGCGTTGTTCGAAGACGCCCAACCGGAAGAGCCNGAAGCCGAAGAGCCGCAGGCGGAAGAAGCTGAGGCAATCGAAACAGCCGAGGCAGGCGAAGCTGAAACCGCTGTTGAGGCCGAAGCACCAGCCGAAGCCGAAGCTGAAGAAACCGACACGCCAGATGGCGAAAAGGATGGTGAGTGATGAAGGCCGATGTAACCACGCTTGACGCCGAAACAAACGGCTCGGTCGATCTGAACGAGGCGTTGTTCGGCGTTGTCCCGCGCGCGGATATTCTGCAGCGCATGGTGACCTATCAGCTTGCCGCGCGTCAGGCCGGNACGCATAAAACCAAGCCGCGCGGTGAAATTGCTGGCACGACCAAAAAGTTTGGCCGCCAGAAAGGTGGCGGCGGCGCGCGTCACGGTAACCGCAAATCAAATATTTTCGTCGGTGGTGGCAAGGCGCATGGGCCCGTGCCGCGCAGCCATGCGATTGATATGCCCAAAAAAGTGCGCGCATTGGCGCTGAAAATGGCGCTGTCCAGCAAAACCGCATCCGAGCAGCTTGTTGTGCTGGAAGATGCCAAGTCGAAAGACGGCAAAACGGCNGGCTTGCGCCAGCAGCTTGCCAAGCTGGGCATTGACAATGCGCTGATTATTGACGGCCCGGAGCTTGATGAAAACTTCGCCCGCGCCGCGCGTAACATTGCGTGTGTCGATGTGCTGCCAGCGCAAGGCATTAATGTTTATGACATTTTGCGNCGCGACAAATTGGTGCTGACAAAGGCCGCCCTGTCGAGCCTTGAGGAGCGTTTCAAATGAGCACACAGCAATATTATGACGTCATTCGCGCGCCAATCATTACCGAAAAGGCGACGATTGCATCGGAGAACAACCAAATCGTTTTCCGCGTCGCCATTGATGCCGACAAAAAAGTGATCAAGGAAGCGGTCGAGGCGTTGTTCGACGTCAAGGTTAAGGCCGTGAACACTTTGCGGCGCAAAGGCAAGGCAAAGCGTTTTCGGGGTATTCCCGGACGCCAAAACGAGATGAAGAAAGCGATTGTNACGCTTGAAGACGGTCATTCGATCGACGTGACAACGGGTCTTTAGGACGGGGATAGCAAGATATGGCACTGAAAAAATACAAGCCGACGACCCCCGGACAACGTGGTCTTATTCAGGTCGACCGTTCGGGTCTGCACGCTGGCAAGCCGGTGAAGCACCTGACCGAAGGGTTGACGAAATCCGGCGGGCGCAACAATGCCGGCCGCATCACGGCGCGTCGGCGTGGTGGTGGGCATAAGCGCAGCTACCGNATTGTTGATTTTAAGCGCACCAAATTTGATATGCGCGCGACGGTCGAGCGTCTGGAATATGATCCGAACCGCTCTGCTTTCATNGCGCTGGTTAAATATGAAGATGGCGAACTGGCCTATATTCTGGCACCGCAGCGTTTGGCACCGGGCGACAGTGTGATTTCCGGCGACAGTGTTGACGTTAAGCCGGGCAATGCCATGCCGCTCAAATCAATTCCCATTGGCACGATTATTCACAATATCGAAATGAAGCCCGGCAAAGGCGGTCAAATCGCGCGTTCCGCAGGGGCGTTCGCGCAGCTCGTTGGCCGCGATCAGGCTTACGCGATTGTGCGGTTGACCTCNGGCGAGCAGCGCCTGATTTTGGGCACCTGCATGGCAACCGTGGGNGCCGTGTCCAATCCGGATCAGTCAAACATCAAGCTGGCTAAAGCAGGCCGCAACCGCTGGCTCGGCAAGCGCCCGTCAGTGCGCGGCGTTGCGATGAACCCGGTCGACCACCCGCATGGTGGCGGTGAGGGTAAAACATCTGGTGGNCGCCATCCGGTGACNCCGTGGGGCAAGCCCACCAAGGGCCGNCGCACGCGGTCGAACACCACNTCAGACAAATATATTCTCCGCAGCCGACATCTGCGGAAGAAACGNTAAGGAGCGCNAGGCATGACACGTTCAGTTTGGAAAGGCCCGTTTGTTGACGGTTATCTGCTTAAAAAGGCGGAAGCCGTGCGCGACAGTGGCCGCACCAATGAAGTCATCAAAATCTGGAGCCGTCGTTCGACAATTCTGCCGCAATTTGTCGGCCTGACATTCGGCGTGCATAACGGCCAGAAGCATATTCCCGTCTCGGTGACGGAAGATATGGTCGGTCATAAATTTGGCGAATTTGCGCCCACGCGCACCTATTACGGCCATGCCGCGGATAAGAAGGCGAGAAGGAANTAGTCATGGGAAAACCATCGGCACAACGGCAATTGCCGGAAAACGANGCCAAGGCGGTTGGTCGGATGATCCGCACCAGCCCGCAAAAGCTCAATCTGGTGGCGCAGCTCATTCGNGGCAAAAAGGCCGAGCGCGCGCTGTCAGACCTGACCTTTTCGCGCCGCCGCATTGCCTCTGATGTGAAAAAGGTTCTCGAAAGCGCCATTGCGAACGCTGAGAACAATCACAATCTCGATGTGGACAGTCTGGTTGTTGCCGAGGCTTATGTCGGCAAGAACCTCGTCATGAAGCGTTTCCGCGCGCGCGCCAAGGGCCGTGCTGCGCGCATCATCAAACCGTTTAGCCAGCTCACCATTGTTGTGCGCGAAGTTGAGGAGAAAGCGTAATGGGTCAGAAGGTCAATCCGATTGGCATGCGTCTGGGCGTCAACCGCACATGGGAGTCGCGCTGGTACGCCAGCAAGGGCGATTATGCGGGGCTGCTGCATGAAGATCTCAAAATCCGCGACACGCTGATGCGCGATCTGCGCCAAGCCGGTGTCGCGCGCGTGGTTATTGAGCGTCCGCACAAAAAATGCCGCGTCACCATTCATTCGGCGCGCCCCGGCGTAATTATCGGCAAAAAAGGCGCCGATATTGAAAAGCTGAAAAGCAAAATCGCCAGCATGACGAACAGCGAAGTTGTGGTGAACATCGTCGAGGTTCGCAAACCCGAAGTGGACGCCCAGCTGGTTGCCGAAAGCATCGCGCAGCAATTGGAGCGTCGGGTTGGTTTCCGTCGTGCCATGAAGCGGGCCGTGCAATCGGCCATGCGCCTTGGTGCGCTCGGCATCCGTATTAATTGCGGTGGTCGTTTGGGCGGCGCAGAGATTGCGCGTACCGAATGGTATCGTGAGGGGCGTGTGCCGCTGCATACATTGCGCGCCAATATCGACTATGGCGTTGCCGAAGCGATGACGGCTTACGGCATTTGCGGCGTAAAAATCTGGATTTTTAAAGGCGAAATCATGGAGCATGATCCGATGGCTCGTGACCGCCGTGAAGAGCAGGGCTCGGACGCAGGCCGTCCGCAGCGTCCGGCAGCAGGAAACTAGAACCATGTTGCAACCAAAACGTACCAAATTCCGCAAAGCGCATAAGGGCCGCATCCGTGGCAACGCCAAGGGCGGCACGGCGCTGACTTTCGGCTCCTACGGGCTGAAGGCGACCTCGCCGGAGCGTGTCACTTCGCGCCAGATTGAGGCCGCGCGTCGGGTCATCACCCGTCACATGAAGCGTGCCGGTCGTGTCTGGATCCGCATTTTTCCCGATGTGCCGGTTTCGAAAAAGCCAACCGAAGTACGAATGGGTAAAGGTAAAGGCTCACCCGAATATTGGGCGTGCCGTGTGAAGCCGGGTCGCATCATGTTCGAGGTTGACGGTGTGCCACATGATATCGCGCATGAGGCGCTGAAACTGGCGGCGGCCAAACTTCCCGTTGCCACCCGTATCGTGTCGCGTCCGGGTGACCAAAAAGGGGCTGAGTGATCATGAAGATGACGGAAATTAACGATCTGACGGCTGACCAGGTTTCCGACGAACTGGTAAAGCTGAAAAAAGAGCAGCTCAATCTGCGCTTTCAACAAGCCTCAGGTCAGCTTGAAAATTCTGCGCGCATCAAGCAGGTGCGCCATACCATCGCGCGGCTGAGAACAGCACAACGCGCCTTGGCGCAAACTGCCGGTCAGACGGGTTAAAGGGTAGGAAGCAAAATGCCGAAACGAATTCTACAGGGCACAGTGGTCAGCGATAAGGGCGACAAAACAGTTGTCGTTAATGTCGAGCGTCGGTTCACCGATCCGGTGATGAAAAAGACCGTGCGTAAATCAAAGCGCTACCACGCGCATGATGAAACAAACGATATCAAAGTCGGCGAAACGGTCACCATCCGTGAATGCCGTCCGGTGTCCAAATTGAAAAGCTGGGAAGTTGTTTCCGGCCAAAGTGAGTAAGTTGGGCCTCGGCCCGGTTTTGAAGGATTGAAGCTATGATACAGATGCAAACTAATCTGGATGTTGCCGATAATTCGGGCGCGCGCCGGGTGCAGTGCATCAAGGTTCTNGGCGGCTCAAAACGCAAGACAGCNTCTGTTGGCGACACGATTGTTGTCAGCGTGAAAGAGGCTATNCCGCGCGGCCGCGTCAAGAANGGCGATGTGATGAAAGCCGTTATCGTGCGTACCGCGAAGGAAATTCGCCGCGCCGATGGNAGCGCCATNNGGTTCGACCGCAATGCCGCCGTNCTGGTCAATAATGCTGGTGAGCCGGTTGGCACGCGTATTTTNGGCCCCGTCACACGCGAATTGCGTAGCGGTAATCACATGAAAATCGTTTCGCTGGCACCGGAGGTTCTGTAATGGTTGCTAAAATCAAAAAGGGCGACCGCGTGCTGGTCATGTCTGGTCGTGACAAAGGCAAAGCGGGCGAAGTCCTGGCAGTGTTTCCAGCCGAAGACCGCGCGCTGGTGCAGGGCGTCAATTTGGTGCGTAAGCATCAAAAGCAGTCGGCGCAGTCCGAAGGCGGCATTATCAGCCGCGAAAGCAAAATTCATCTGTCCAATATTGCGATTGCCGACCCCAAGGACGGCAAAGCATCACGGATCGGCATTCGGGTGGCTGATGATGGCTCGAAAGTGCGGTTTGCAAAGCGTTCAGGAGAAGTGATCGATGGCTGAAGCACAAGCATACCAGCCGCGTCTTAAAACGCACTACAACACCGTTGTGCGCGATGCGCTGAAAGAGAAGTTCAACCTCGCCAACACCATGCAGGTGCCGGCGCTGGAAAAAATCGTGCTCAATATGGGCATTGGCGAGACGACGCAGGATACGAAGAAAATCAATTCAGCGTTTGAAGATTTGCAGGCCATTGCCGGCCAGCGTCCGGTTATTACCCGTGCGCGCAATTCAATCGCTGGCTTCAAGGTGCGCGAAGACATGCCGCTGGGCGTGAAAGTGACCTTGCGCGGGGCGCGCATGTTCGAATTTGTCGACCGTCTGGTGACAATCGCCCTGCCGCGCGTGCGAGATTTTCGCGGGCTCAACCCGAACAGCTTTGACGGCAATGGCAATTTCGCCATGGGGCTGAAGGAACATATCGTGTTTCCCGAAATCAATTACGACAAGGTCGACACAATCTGGGGCATGGACATTATCGTTTGCACCTCAACCAATGACGACGATCAGGCGCGCGAATTGCTGCGCGGCTTCAACTTTCCGTTCACAGATTAGGAACGGTGGAGATATAAATGGCAAAGAAGAGTTCAGTAGAGCGTAACAATAAACGCAAGAAATTGGCCGCTAAATATGCGTCCAAACGGGCAATGCTGCTGCGGGTTGCAAACGACACCTCAATGTCGAATGAGGACCGCTTTAAAGCGCGTTTGAAACTGGCCGAGCTGCCGCGCAATTCGGCACCGACGCGCGTGCGGAACCGGTGCGGTGTAACCGGGCGTCCGCGCGGCTATTACCGCAAACTGAATATGTCGCGCATTTCGCTGCGTGATCTGGCCTCCAAAGGTCTGATCCCGGGCATGGTTAAATCGAGCTGGTAGGAGTGAGCAGATGAATGATCCTCTTGGAGATATGCTGACCCGAATTCGCAACGCGCAGATGCGTGGCAAGTCGTCGGTCAATTCACCAGCTTCGAAACTGCGGCGTTGGGTTCTCGATGTCTTGAAAGACGAAGGCTATATTCGCGGCTATTCGGAAACCGAAATCGTCAATGGCGCTTCGGAACTTGAGATCGAGCTGAAATATTATGAAGGCCAGCCGGTCATTCAGGAAATTCAGCGCGTGTCTAAGCCCGGTCGTCGGGTTTACTCATCCGTGAAAACAATGCCCGTTGTCCGCAACGGTCTGGGCATTTCCATCGTCTCGACGCCCAAGGGTGTGATGTCAGATAATGCCGCGCGCGAAAACAATGTCGGTGGGGAAATTCTGTGCCGCGTCTTTTAGGCGGGTATTGAGAAGGATTGAATTATGTCTCGTATTGGCAAAAAACCGGTAACAGTTCCAGACGGCGTTGAAGTGACGCTGAACGGACAGAATGTTGCCGTCAAGGGCCCCAAAGGTGAGCTTTCGGTGACCCTGTCGGACAAGGTGAGCGTTGCAAAAGACGATGCTGGCATCACTGTGGCACCGGTCGACAAGTCGATTAAGGCGCGCAGCTTCTGGGGGCTCAGCCGGTCGCTGGTTGAAAATATTGTTGTTGGCGTGTCGGCGGGTTTTGACCGCAAGCTGGAGCTTCAGGGCGTCGGCTATCGCGCGCAAGTTCAGGGCCAAACGCTCAAGCTGGCGCTGGGCTTTAGCCACGATATTGATTTTCCGGTTCCCGAAGGCATCAAGGTGGAATGCCCGTCGCAAACCGAGATTGTGATTTCCGGCACGGATAAGCAGAAAGTGGGGCAGGTTGCCTCCGAGATCCGCGCCTATCGCCCGCCGGAGCCGTATAAGGGCAAAGGCGTGCGCTATGAAGGTGAATACGTCTTCCGCAAAGAAGGCAAGAAGAAGTAGGAATTGGTCATGGGTACGAAACTTTCGACAGATGAACGCCGCAAATTGCGTGTTCGCCGCCAGCTCAAAAAAGTGGCGAACGGACGCCCCCGCCTATCGGTATACCGCTCGTCAAAGCATATTTACGCGCAAGTTATTGATGATACGGCAGGGCGCACGCTGGCGTCTGCCTCAACCAAAGACAAAGATTATGGCGGCGATAAGGGNGGCAATGTCGAAGCGGCCAGCCTGGTCGGNAAGCAGATTGCCGAGCGTGCCATTAAAGCCGGCGTCGAAGACGTGATTTTCGATCGCGGGGGTTACATTTATCACGGTCGGGTGAAAGCTCTGGCCGAGGCGGCGCGCGAAGCCGGCCTGAAATTCTGAGGAGAGTAACGTGGCAAGAAACGAAAACCGCGAGGAACGCGAAAGCGAATTTATCGACCGTTTGGTGCACATTAACCGCGTGGCAAAAGTGGTTAAAGGGGGCCGTCGGTTCGGTTTCGCAGCACTGGTCGTCATTGGCGACCAGCGTGGGCGTGTTGGCTTCGGCCACGGCAAGGCCCGCGAGGTGCCAGAAGCAATTCGCAAGGCAACCGAAAGCGCCAAACGGCACATGATCCGTGTGCCCTTGCGTGAAGGACGCACATTGCACCATGATATTGCCGGACGCCACGGCGCCGGAAAAGTGCAGTTGCGCGCAGCACCTCCCGGAACCGGCATCATTGCTGGTGGCCCAATGCGTGCCGTGTTTGAAGTTCTGGGCATGCAGGATGTGGTTGCCAAATCCATTGGCTCGTCCAACCCCTATAACATGATCCACGCCACCTTTGACGCGCTGCTGAAACAGGGCAGCCCGCGTCTGGTTGCGGCGCGTCGCGGCAAAAAAGTCAGCGAACTGGTGTCGCGTCGGCGCGACGAAGCCCGCGACGATGCCGAAACCACAGAAGCGGCGAACTAGGAGGGCGTTATGGCGAAGGCAAAAACCGTTACCGTCGAACAAACCGGCAGCCCCATCGGTCGCCCAAAAGACCAGCGCGCAACGCTGGTCGGTTTAGGGCTGACGCGGCGTGGCCGCATACGCACGCTGGAAGACACACCGGCCGTGCGCGGCATGATTGATAAAGTGGCCCATCTCGTGCGGGTGATTGAAAGCTAAAACGCGTCGCCCCGCTGGGCACGCAGGAGACATGAAACGATGAGACTGAACGAGTTGGTAGATAATGAAGGTGCCCGCAAGAAACGCATGCGCGTTGGGCGTGGCACATCTTCCGGCAAGGGTAAGACCGCCGGTCGTGGCGTCAAAGGCCAGACCTCGCGTTCGGGCGTTGCCATTAAGGGTTTTGAAGGCGGGCAAATGCCTATTCACATGCGCCTGCCCAAGCGCGGCTTTAACAAGCCCAACCGCAAGAAGCTGAACGCTGTTAATCTTGGTCGGCTGCAACTGGCTATTGAGGCTGGTAAGCTGGAAAAAGGCAGCACGGTGAACGCTGCGGCGCTGGTGGCCGCTGGCGTCATTCGTCGTGAGCTGGACGGTGTGCGGGTACTTGCCAAGGGTGAACTGAAGGAAAAGCTCGATTTTGATGTCGCTGGCATGTCGAAAGCCGCAACCGAGGCCGTTGAAAAACTGGGTGGCAAAGTCACCATCACGGCACCTGTAAAAACCGAAGTCGCGTCGGACGAACCGGCTGGCGACGACGGCTAATCGCTAATTAAGAGTATTCGCCATGGCATCAGCCGCTGAACAGCTCGCCGCAAATATGAGCCTGTCCGCATTCCGGACAGCAGATGAGTTGAAAAAACGCATCTGGTTCACGCTGGGTGCGTTGCTTGTGTATCGTCTTGGCACTTATATCCCCCTGCCGGGCATCGACCCGCAGGCTTTGCAGGCTGTGTTCAGCCAGCAGCAATCGGGCATTGTCGGCATGTTCAACATGTTTGCCGGTGGTGCTGTGGGGCGTATGGCGATTTTTGCGTTGAACATCATGCCGTATATTACGGCGTCAATCGTTATTCAGTTGCTCAGTTCGACCGTTCCCCATCTCCAGCAGCTTAAAAAAGAAGGCGAAACAGGCCGCAAGCAAATCAACCAATACACCCGCTACAGCACTGTTTTGCTGGCAACCGTGCAGGGCTATGGCATTGCCGTGGGGCTGGAAGGTGCTGAAGGCGTGGTGGTAGACCCGGGCGGGTTTTTCCGCACCAGCGCGGTCATCACGCTTGTTGGCGGCACGGTGTTTTTGATGTGGCTTGGCGAGCAAGTTACCGCGCGCGGCGTTGGCAATGGCATATCGCTGATTATTTTTGCTGGTATCGTTGCCGAATTGCCCGGCGCATTGGCCGGAACGCTGGAATTGGGACGCCAAGGGGCGTTGTCGACATTCATCATTCTGGCGTTGATGATTATGGTTATCGCCGTCATCGCCTTCATCGTGTTTATGGAGCGCGCCCAGCGGCGCTTGCTGGTGCAATATCCCAAGCGGCAAATGGGCAATAAAATGATGTCGGGTGATAATTCGCACCTGCCGTTGAAACTCAATACGGCGGGGGGTGTT
>NZFC01000041.1 GCA_002689195.1 Rhodobiaceae bacterium
TTGACGGCGAAGATAAAGTGGAAGCCTATCGCAATCTGCTTGGCCTTTTTAGGCGCGATATTTCCGTGTCGATGAAAAAGGGTGGCCGCGAAATGGTGCGGAAGCTAAACGATAACCGCAGCTATCACGATTTGGCGGGCGGCCAGTTCACGCTGCCCGGCCTGTCGACCATGCTGGTTCGCAATGTCGGCCATCTGATGACCAATCCGGCCATTTTGGACGACCGCGGCGATGAAGTGCCCGAAGGCATTATGGACGCGCTGGCCACTGGCCTGCTTGCCAAGCATGATCTGGGCAAAGCCGAGCCTGCGCTGAAAAACAGCCCCGCCGGTTCGGTTTATATTGTAAAACCGAAAATGCACGGGCCCGAAGAAGTGGCCTTTTCTGATACGCTGTTCGCCGCCATCGAGACGGCGCTTGGCCTGCCGGCACTGACCCTGAAGATGGGCATTATGGATGAAGAGCGCCGCACCACGGTCAACTTGAAAGAATGTATCCGCGCGGCCAAACAGCGGGTGATTTTCATCAATACTGGTTTTCTGGACCGCACAGGTGACGAGATCCATACCTCGATGGAAATGGGCCCGATGATCCGCAAGGCGGAAATGAAAGCTACGGGTTGGCTCAATGCTTATGAAGACTGGAATGTCGATATTGGTCTGGCGTGTGGCCTGCAAGGGCGCGCACAGATTGGCAAGGGCATGTGGGCCATGCCGGATTTGATGGCCGATATGCTGGAGCAGAAAATCGGCCAGCCGCGCGCTGGTGCCGATTGTGCGTGGGCACCCTCTCCCACTGCGGCAACGGTGCACGCCATCCACTATCACCGCGTCGATGTCGAAGCCGTTCAAAATGATCTGAAAGCGCGCCAACGCGCGCCGCTGGACACAATTTTGACCATGCCGGTAGAAACCCGCCCGCAATGGAGCCCGGAAGACGTTCAGCAGGAACTAGACAATAACGCGCAAGGTATTTTGGGCTATGTGGTGCGCTGGATCGACCAAGGCGTGGGATGCTCGAAAGTGCCCGATATTCACGATGTCGGCCTTATGGAAGACCGCGCCACATTGCGTATTTCCAGCCAACATATTGCCAACTGGCTGCATCATGGCATTTGCAGCGAAGATCAAGTCATGGTTACGATGAAGCGAATGGCACTGGTGGTTGACGGGCAAAACGCCGATGATGCCGCTTACACGCCCATGTCGGAAAATTTCGACGGGTCGATTGCGTTTGCGGCAGCGTGTGATCTAATTTTTAAAGGGCGCGAGCAGCCGAGCGGTTATACCGAGCCGCTATTGCATGCGCGTCGGCTGGAATATAAGGCACGCTGCTAAGGTTGCCCGCGCGCTTTAAGTGCCGAATAGACATAACCACCTACGGCACCAGACAGGCATAGAGCAATAAAGCCTTCAATGTCTCGCGCTGCGCCGAAGGGCGTGACCATTACCAGTGCTTTTAGCGCAAATAGGGTGACTCCCACACCTGCAAACCCGCCTAGAGCATGAGCCACATGCGGCAGAATTTTGACCCAGCGCGCAATGACGCCAGTGACGGGCATGGCAATGAGAAATCCAAATCCAAATATTGCTGCAATTAAAGTGACACCATTCATTAGGTCATCTGTTATTGTAGCCAGACGATCAGTAAAGGGGACGTTAAGTCCAAGTGCAGAAATCTCTGCTAAATTAAATTGTGTGGCGGTAAAGATAAAGAGAAATGTCAGAATTCCCCACCCCATAATAAATGATATTATAGTTCGGCGTCGTGGCATGATATTTTTCATTCTGCGTCCTCCCTGTAACCTGAACTATACTCCCGCTTGTCCTTTTGTTGCAATGACTGTGGGCTGATGGTTATGATGCCAGCCGGCGTTGATAGGGAATAAACAATGAAACATGCAATTAAATTGGCCTTCGTTGGCTGGCTAAGTCTGATCGGCTTTTCCGCCCAGACCGCATCTGCAACCGACTACACTTTGGAAGAAGTGGTCAATGGCCTCGACATGCCATGGGGCATTGCGTTTCTGTCTGACGGTGACATGCTCGTGACCGAATTGTCCGGGCAATTGCGGTTGGTTCGGGAAGGCGAATTACAGNCGCGGCCANTAGCNGGNGTGCCGGAAAGCTATTATGCCGGACAGGGNGGGTTGATGGATATTCTCCTGCATCCCGATTTTGCGACCAANAATATGGTCTATNTGTCGNTGGCTGTCGGTGANCAGGATGCNAATACGCTGCGCGTGATACGCGGGCGTTTTGACGGAACGGATTTGCAGGATGTCGAAACCNTNTTTGAGGCAGCTCCNGCNAGAGATACGCCNGCACATTATGGCGGCAGAATGACATTTTTGCCNGATAACACNCTGCTGGTCNCGGTCGGCGACGGGTTTGACTATCGNGAAGACGCGCANAACCGNGCCAATCATTATGGCANNATCGTGCGCGTGTCAGAGGCTGGCAAAGTGCCAGCTGACAATCCTTATGTCGATGACCCNGCNGCGCTGCCGGANGTGTGGTCATACGGGCACCGCAANGCACANAGCATTATTTATGATGCNGGCACNNACACNGTTTTTCAGACNGAGCACGGGCCGCGCGGNGGGGATGAGCTGAACATTATCGAGNCAGGCGAANAATTANGGCTGGCCGGCCATNACNTATGGCATNGANTATTCGGGCTTGCGTATNTCGCCNTACACCTCGCATGAGGGCATGGANCAGCCGNTGGAATATTGGGANCCNTCCTTTGGGCCGAGCGGCATGACGGTTTATCGCGGGCGCGCGTTTCCNNCATGGGACGGNGATATTTTCATNACCTCNCTGNTTTTNAACCATGTNGTGCGTGTCGANATGGACGGTCGGGTTTCGGGCTCNCANCAAATNCTNTTTGATGAGATTGGCGAAAGATTGCGCGATATTCGNACCGGCCCNGACGNAGCCTTGTATATTCTGTCGGAAGGNACCGGCGCGGGCGATGGGCGCGTTTGGCGCGTNNGGGCNACAAACCGCTAGNTTTCAAANTTTACACCGTCTTGGGGGTGGACGCACACCGCCCCATGGCGTATAACGCGCCGATATTTAGCTGGAGGCATTNAACATGGCTGTTCCGAAAAGAAAAGTNACGCGGTCGCGACGCGGCAAGCGCCGGTCAGCCGATGCGCTGGCAAACCCGACCTATGTCGAAAATCCCGATAGCGGCGAATTGCACCGCCCGCATCATATCGACCTGAAAAGCGGCATGTATCGCGGTCGACAAGTGATTGAACCTAAAGACTGATAACCGGATCGGTTTACGGAATTTATATGCGCGCGGTGAGAGCCGCGCGTATTTTTTTTGCCAGTTCCTCGCTCTGCGGCATTTCGTGCGGGTAAAGGGAAGCAGGCACGACGCCCATAATTGCATTGCACATAATCAGCGCCGAGGCTTGCGCGAGGCTTTCGCGCGTTAGCTCTCCGGTGGTGATGGTGCAGTCCTCAATCTGTGACAATGCGAGAATGCGCGCGCGGGTAATGCCGGGCAGCGCGCCTTCTTCCGTCGCAGGCGTGATGAGGGTGCCGCCTTGCAAGGCAAATATATTGCCTGCCGTGGTGCCCGTCACCTGCCCGTTCTGGTTGACCAGCACCGCATCGTCGGCACCCTTGGCGATGGCGGCGCGGCGGGCAAGAATATGTGCGGCATAATTGGTTGATTTAACCGGCGACAAATCCTGTCCAGCGGCTTGCAAAACCGCCGACAGGCACAAAGCCACATGCGCTGGCGGGCGCGGCGCGGGTGTTGCCTGCATCAGCCAGTTCGGGGCGACCGGCTCTGCGGGCACCAGCCCGCGACCACCATCGCCGCCGGTGACGGTGAGACGTATGACAGCGCGGCCCTCAGTTAGCGTGTTTTGGTTCAATAATTTCACCGCGGCGGCATGTAAGCCTGCCGCATCATAGGGCGTTGCAAAGCCAAACAGCGCACAAGCCTGCCACAGCCGCGCCATATGCGCGTCCCAATGTGCGGGGGTGCCGTTTTCGGCCAGCACGGTTTCGAACACGGCCTCGCCCAGCAGCAGGCCGCGATCATTGGCGGATATGACCGCATCGGAGCTTGAAAATTCGCCGTTCAGCCAAATCATGCGCGCGCTGCTTTCTGCGCTCCGCCAAAAGCGGTTGCAAGGGTTAAAAAGTTTGAGATGAGCTTTCGCCCTTGCGGGGTCAGCACGGACTCTGGGTGAAACTGCACGCCATATAGCGGCGCGCTTGCATGTTCCAGAGCCATAATCTCGCCAGCTTCACTATGCGCCGTGGCCGTTAGGCAGGCCGGTAACTGCGCCACGATAAGCGCATGATAACGTCCGGCGTCAAACGGGTTTTCCAGCCCGTCAAACAGCGCCGAGGCGTCATGCGTAACGGGGGAGGCTTTGCCGTGCAGGGGCTCTACGGCGCGCGCGAGCGTGCCACCAAAGGCGGCTGCCATTGCCAGATGGCCCAGACACACGCCCAGCATCGGCACATGCGCGGACAGCAGCTTGATTAAGGGCACACTGACGCCGGTATTATCGGGCCCGCCGGGGCCGGGTGAAAAAATAATGGCCGTGGGCTCAAGCGCGGCAATTTCCGGCGCACCCATCGCGTCCTGATTGATGATGCGGGTTTCAAATCCGGCTTCGCGGACATAGCGCGCCAGTGTTTCCACGAAGCTGTCATAATGGTCGATGACAAGTATCATGCCGAGCGCGCCTTTGCCGCCGCGCCCGTGAGCGCGGCTATGAGGCCGGAGGCTTTGTCGAGTGTCTCATTATATTCGGCACCGGCCTCGCTATCGGCGACAATGCCGCCGCCAGCATGGAAATACACATCGCGACCCTTAATGACGGCACTGCGGATTAAAATATTTGTGTCCATCTGGCCGTCGAAACCGACATAGCCCATGGCCCCGCAATAGGGCCCGCGCGCATGCGGTTCCAATTCGGCGATNACGCCCATGGCCTGAATTTTNGGCGCGCCGGTNATCGAGCCGCCNGGAAAACTGTCGCGCAAAGCNTCAAGCGGNNTGGNGTCGGNGCGCAAGGTNCCGCGAATGGTGGANACNAGATGNTGCACNTTTGAAAATTTNTCNANCNCGCANAGCTGCGGCACNTCNATNGATCCGTCGCGGCANNTTTTGGCAAGGTCNTTNCGCAACAGATCGACAATCATNGTGTTTTCNGCNCGGTCTTTGCNGCTNGCCANCAAATCGGCGGCNATNTNGGCGTCCANNGCNGGNGTGGCNCCGCGCGGNCGCGTGCCCTTAATGGGNCGNNTTTCNATGGCACCNNGCGGCGCANTNCAAAAACCTNTCNGGCGANGCNGANGCCANNGACCAGTTTTCATAAACCGCAAAAGCNGAAAANGGNGCGGGNNNNAACNGGCGCANGCGCTGNTAATAGCCAAAGCCNNTNTCGGNGNGGTCNAGGCGNNCNTGAAANCGNTGGGCGATATTGGCTTGGAAAATTTCNCCNTCCAANATNCGNCCNACNACTTGCGCGACCGCTTGCTTGAAGTCGGCGGCGGCAAAATTGCTTTGCGGTGCGTGGGGCGCGCCCATGGGGGCATCGGAGAAAGCTGCCGGTCTTGGGTTTTCGGCCAGCCTGTCGAGACAGTTTTGCCAGTCTGCTATGTCGCTTTCGGCCTGTCGACGGCGGGCTTTGGGGTCTGTTTCCGGCAGGCCGGTCGCGATGATGAAGGCGCGCCGCGCGCGCATATCAAAGGCCAGAACCGTCGCATAAAGCCCCAATGTGAGGCCCGGCAAGCCCAGATCATCATGGGCATTCTGGCTGATATTTTCCGGTACCGGATGCAGCCCGCGCGTCAGATCATAGCCGAAAAAACCGGCTAGCCCGCCGCGAAAACTCGGCAGTTGCGCGTCAATATCTGGCGGGATGCCCTGCCAAAGCCCGGCACCGGGGCGCAATGCGGCATCGGCCGCGTCGAAATGCTGGCGCGCATGTTCGGGGGCCCCTGAAATAATCTGATAGGGCCGCGTGGCGATATAGCTGGCGCGCGAGGCCGCGTGCGCGTCATGGCTTGAATCGAGCCACAGCGCGTGCGGCGTTTCAGCGTGCGGCGCGAACACAGCCTCCGGCGTCACCCAGCCTGTCTCGGCGATGAGCCCGCCTGCGGCATCGGCATAAAACAACAGATCGGGCGCGTTGTCGGGCATTCAGCTATCCGCACCTGCCGCGCGGCGCGGAACCGGATACCAGTCCGGCGCGGCATATTCGGTTTCGGGCTGTTCGGTCGCGGCGCAGGTTATCGCGACCAAAGACCAATATCCTAGCGTTTCGCATGTGTGCCAGACCAGGCTGTCGACATCGACGTTTTTCTGGGAGCCGCTCAGATGAAAGGCTTGCGCGTCATGCCCGTCTGCCGATACGCTCAGCGCCAGTGCGGCACCCGCCAGCCATGTCCAAGAGGTTGGTGCCGTTTGGCGCTGCCACGCAAACAAATCGCCCGCGCCCAGCAAAACCAGCCGCTGGCCGGAGGTTTCGTCCGTTTCGAAATGCCCGTCTGCGTGCCGGTTGAGGTGCAAGGCTTCGGCGACATCCGTTACTGCCATATCGGGGGAAATTTTGTCCAGCGCCTGTGGCCGCATTAAAAATTATCCTTACGCGCGCGAATTTCCGCAAACACATCGACATCCGCCGCATCGACCATGCCAAGCTGGGCGCGAATGCGCGCATCATGCGGGCGCAAAAACGGGTTTGTGGCGCGTTCAAGGCCGATCTGCGTCGGCACGGTCGGCTTGCCATCGGCGCGCAGCGCGGTGATTTCGCGCACGCGCGATTGCAGCGCGTCGTTTTCGGGGTCGACACTCACAGCAAAAGCGGCATTGGCGGATGTGTATTCATGCGCGCAATAAACCGTTGTGGCATCGGGCAGCGCGGCGAGCTTTTGCAGGCTCTCCCACATTTGCGCCATCGTGCCTTCAAACACCCGCCCGCAACCCAGCGCAAACAGGCTGTCGCCGACAAAGGCGTTTTGCGTGTCGGGCAGGTGATAGGCAATATGGCCCAGCGTGTGGCCGCCAACATTCAGCACATGAACCTCATGCGCGCCAAGCTTCACCGTATCGCCGTCATCCAATTTCACATCAATGCCGGGAATGCGCTCGGCTTCTCCGGCCGGGCCGATGATCTGACAACCCGTCTTTTCCTTGATTTCCAAATTATTGCCAGCATGGTCAAAATGATGATGCGTGTTCCAAATATGGCTCAGCGTCCAGCCGCGCGCGTCTAGCGTGGAAAAAATCGGGCCGGTTTCGGGCGTGTCGATACAGGCCGTCTGACCGCTTTCAGGGTCGTGAACCAGATAACCATAATTATCACTCAGGCACGCAAACTGGGCTATTTCGATGGCAGACATGTGGCGCTCCTCGTTTAAATGTCGCGCCGTGTCTGGCGCATAACCTCTTCGGAGTATACTGTTCTGGTCATGGCTGTCGACATTCTCGAACTTGCTGAATTTTATGCCGGTCTGGACGGGACGCGCGCGCGCGCGCAAATTGTGCAGAAAATAGACGCTTTATGGCCCGACCCGCAGGCCGAACCCGTGCTGGGATTTGGCTATGTTCTGCCTTATGCCAATGTTTTATGGCCCGATGCCGTCTGGCATTTGTGCATGCCGGCCCAGCAAGGTGTTCTGGTGGAAGACCGCGCCGCGGGCGTGCGCTCGNCACTGGTCGATGAGGGGCTGATGCCGNTGCGCGATGGCGCTTTGGGGNGCGCCATTATTATTCACGGGCTTGAGGCGGCCAATCACAGCAACGCGCTTTTGANTGAAATCTGGCGGATTTTAGNGCCCAANGGCCGCGCGATTTTTGTCGTGCCGAACCGAACCGGCATGTGGGCGCGCCGNGATGCAACGCCTTTTGGTGCCGGTCGCCCGTTCAGCCGTCGCCAGTTGCGCCGCCAGCTNAAAGCCGCCGGATTTTCGATTGCCAGCATCCGCCCCGCCTTGATGCTGCCGCCGGCGCTGCCGAAATTTCTNGTGCAACTTCTAGCACCCGCCGAGCGCCTATTGGCNCTGTTGTTGCCGCAAATCGGCGGCGTTTGGGTGGTCGATATTGTCAAGCAGGTGCCAGCCCCCATNCGCGCCAAGCGCCGACAAAATGTTGGCTTGGGTGTGCCGGTGCGCCCGGCCTTTTCNCGCGGTGTTCTNTCACGAAAAAAACGACGCGCGCGCGCGGGCTAGCGGGTGAGTTCGAAAACCACCAGCTCGGCCATCAGGTTCTGCCNCGCTGACGGGCGGCCCGAACTTTGATGCACTTTTCCNTTGGTCACGGTCAGGCAGGTTTCCACGCGCANAGAAAGCGNGTCGCANAAATCGATCAGGTCGAGCATGCTGCACAGGTGAATATTGGCNGTNTCGTACCATGTCGCCGACANCGCTTGCGTTTCCGGCATGCGCCCGCGNAGAGCCAGCGCTAGGCGGATNCGCCAATGNCCGAAATTCGGNATCGATACGATGAGCTTTGACCCGATGCGCGACATTTCCTGCAANACNTCTTTGGGGCGCTGCGTGGCCTGCAATGTCTGGCTCAAAATCACCGTNTCAAAACCCTGATCGGGATAATAAGACANATCCGTATCNGCATTGCCCTGCACCACCGCCAGCCCACGGCTCACACANNNGTTCACCCCTTNTTGGCTTAATTCCAGCCCGCGCGCATCGACGNCGCGTTCGGCCACCAGCAATTCCATCAACNCGCCATTGCCGCAGCCGATNTCGAGCACCCGNGTGCCCTGCTCGACAAGGCTCGCAATAAGCATGAGGTCAATCCGCTTTTCGNTCANATTGCCATTGGCGCTGGCGCGTGGGTCAATCATGGCGCGCCTCCGAACCGTNCGCCAANGGNAGCCCGCGCNCAATGGCAGCAGCGTTCAAAAACCCGATAATCGTNTGTTCCATTTCCGGNTCGTCCANTAANAANGCGTCATGGCCCTTGTCGCTTTCAATTTCGACAAAGCTGACATTGGCACCCGCCGCGTTCAACGCACGCACCAGCGAAATGCTCTCGNTGGTGGGAAACAGCCAGTCGCTGGTGAACGACACCACACAAAAGCGCGCCTTGGTNTTGGCAAAGGCANGCGCNAGCGTGCCGCCATAATCGGCNGCAAGGTCGAAATAATCCATGGCGCGCGTGATGTAGAGATAGCTGTTGGCGTCAAACCGGTCGACAAAGCTTATCCCCTGATGGCGCAGNTAGCTCTCAATCTGGAAATCCGCCTCAAAGCCATAGCTCANCCGGTCGCGGTCTTGNAGGTTGCGCCCGAATTTGCGCTGCAGCGCNGCCTCCGACAGATAGGTGATATGCGCGGCCATGCGCGCAANGGCAAGACCTTTACGCGGCGCGGTGTTTTCGGCGGCATAATTGCCACCCNGCCAGTCCGGGTCGGCCAGAATTGCCTGCCTGCCAACCTCGTGAAANGCGATGTTTTGCGATGANTGNCGCGCNGCGGTGGCAATCGGAATGGCCGAGAACACACGCTCGCCATGCGCCGCCGCCCATTGCAAAACCTGCATGCCGCCCATTGACCCGCCAATGACGCAAAACAAATCAGGTATCTCCANNCGGTCGAGCAGCACATTTTGCGCGCGCACCATGTCGCNAATGGTGATGACCGGAAAGTCGAGGCCATAAGGCGTGCCGTCGGCGCGCGGGCTTGANGGGCCGGTGGAGCCCGCACNCCCGCCAATGACGTTTTGNCAGATGACGAAATANCTNTCCGTGTCGATGGGTTTGNNGGGGCCGACCATNTTGTNCCACCAGCCAGCGCGTCCCGTGAGCGGGTTGGCCCCGCTCGGATGGTGGTCGCCGGTCAGCGCATGGCAAATCAATATGGCNTTTGATTTGTCGGCATTCAGCGCCCCGTANGTNCGATAGGCGANCGTCAACGTATCCAGCACCGACCCGTTATCAAGGGTGAGNTGTGCGTTCTCCAGAACAAGGCGTTCGCCATCCGCNGCATTTTCCTGCCCGNTCATATATCCCCCGACCTAGTCGGTATGCCAAAANTCNGTGNTCTNAANCGTGCAGAACGCATACCAANCTCATCNTTAAAATCAATCTTTCCTTTGATTTACACGCTCTTGCACCTTAAGACTAGGCGCTATTGAAAAACACCCATACCTTGCGGGACAGGCATGGATCGAAACACGGACAAAACCGGATTGGCTGNAATTCGGNAAGAAATTGANGCTCTCGACGCGCAGATGCGCGCCTTGCTGCTTGCGCGTGCGCGACTGGTGGAAGATGTGGCNCGCAGCAAAGCCGATGCGCGCGAAACCATGGCCTTGCGNCCGGCCCGNGAAATGCAGCAAATGCAGGCGCTGGCNNATTGGCATGCAAGCGAAAAACCGCCNTTCGGCTTATCGAGCCTGCTGGCGGTCTGGCGNGAAATCATCGGCGCNGCACTCGTTCAGCAGGGNGGTCTTATTGTGCATATATGCGCGGCAACGGCGCGCATGGCACGCGATCATTTCGGCGTGGCCGCGCAATATCAAACCCATGACAGCGCCGCTGATGCGGTGCNTGCGTGCGATAGCGACCCGCGTTCGGTGGCGGTGNTCNNGCTTGAGACAGATTTNACGCCCGCGGGTGCGGCGGGTGTTTTTGCNNGTCTGCCANTTTTGGAAAAGCCGGTTGCTCTTTGCTATGGCGCGGTGTCGTTTGAACCAAGCGAAACCATGGTGACGCTGGTGCGCGCGCNCGTNTCGCAGGCACAANNTGTCGAGGGCGGCGTTATCATGGCGCAATACGGGCAANACGCGCTTATTGAAATCGGCTCTTCCTTNAGCGGGCCTTTGCGTGCCCCCTTGCGTGCTGATGAGATCGCCGATAAATATGGCGCNGCTGTCGTCTGGCTTGGAAATTATGACCTTTTGCATGTTCCAGACGGNCAGGAGAAGTGATCATGAAACCGGTTCCAAAAGAAGGCATTCTCGACATGCCGGCNTATGTCGGNGGGCGCNACGCGGTNAAAGGCGTNGCNNANCNGNATAAAATGTCGGCNAATGAAAANCCGNTGGGNGCCAGCNCTGCANGCANNNGCGGCNNTNGAANAANCCTTCGACCCNTCGNTTTATCCNGANGGNCANGCNACCGCCTTACGCNTGANGCACTNGCNNAACTGAACNGGCTGAANGCCGANAATATNGTNTGCGGNAACGGGTCGGANGAAATTTTGCANTTNCTGNCGCAAGCCTATTTNGGNCCGGGCGATGAGGTGTTGCACACCGAACATGCGTTTTTNATNTACAANCTTGCCAGCCGCGCNNCGGGNGCNCNNCCNATNGCNGTGNNNGANNCCNCGNTNACGGCNAATGTCGACACGCTTTGCTGGNNGCGGTNACGCCNGCCACCCGCATGGTGTTNNTNGCNAATCCNAATAANCCGACCGGCACNATGCTTGGCGCNNGANGNNATTNTGCGNCTGCATGCNGGNCTNNGCGGNGACACNATNTTGGTGCTGGANGGGGCNTATGCCGAATATTGCGACCCGCAAANCTATCCGGCCGGGTTTTGACCTTGTCGAGCGGCACGATAATGTCGTGACCACGCGCACATTTTCCAAAGCCTATGGGCTGGCTGCCTTGCGACTGGGTTGGGGCTATTGCCCGCCGGATATTGCCGCGGTTTTGAACCGTCTGCGCGGGCCGTTCAACATTAATCAACCCGCTCTGGCGGCGGGTCTTGCTGCGCTTGAGGACCAAGCGCATATCGACACCAGCCGCGCGCATAATACGCAATGGCGCGAATGGCTGGCGCAGCAGCTTGGTGGCATCGGGTTTAGCGTGCGGTCGTCTTTTGCCAATTTTATTTTGGTCGAGTTTGAAAACGGTGAACAGGCCGCCGCCGCCGAAGCGTTTTTATGCGCGCGCGGTGTCATCCCACGCGGCCTCACGGCTTATGGTCTACCTCATGCGCTGCGCCTGAGCATTGGTACCGAAGCAGCCAATCGCGCCGCGCTCAGCGCCCTGACGGATTTTGTCAACCAGACAGATGCCGCGGAGGGGCGCGGATGAGCAAGCCGCATATTGCGTTAATCGGGCTGGGGCTCATCGGCTCGTCGCTGGGTCATGCATTTAAGAAAAATGGCGTCGCTGCTCATATTACCGGTTATGCGCGCTCGCCAGAAACGCGCGCGCGGGCTCGCGAACTGGGCTTTGTCGATGCCGTTCATGACAGCGCCGCACACGCGGCACACGGCGCAGATGTTGTATTTCTGAACGTGCCGCTCAGCGCCATGACGCCGCTGGCGGTTGAAATAATGCCGGTGCTGAAAGCGGGCACGGTGCTCACCGATGTCGGTTCGGTCAAACAATGCGTGCTCGATGAAATCTTGCCGCTGTTGAAGGATGAGGTGTATCTCGTTCCCGGTCATCCGATCGCGGGCACGGAGTTTTCCGGCCCCGATGCCGGTTTTGCCGAATTATTCGAGGGGCGCTGGTGCATTTTGACCCCGCCCGGCGAGACGAATTTGCGCGCGGTCGAAACCGTGGCAGGGCTGTGGCGCGATATTGGCAGCGATGTCGAGTTTATGGATGCACGCCACCATGATCTTGTACTGGCGATCACCAGCCATTTGCCGCATCTCATCGCTTTTAATATTGTCGGCACGGCAGCCCAGCTCGAAAGCGATACGCGCAGTACGGTTATCAAATATTCCGCCAGTGGTTTTCGCGATTTCACCCGCATTGCCGCGTCCGACCCGGTCATGTGGCGCGATATTTTTCTGCAAAACAAAGAGGCTGTTTTGGAAATGCTGGGGCGTTTCAATGAAGACCTTGTCGCCCTACAACGCGCCATTCGCCATGGCGATGCGGATTACTTGCAAAACACGTTCAGTCAGACCCGCGAAATTCGCCAAAGCGTGATCGATGCCGGCCAAGATGTCGATGTGCCGAATTTTGGCCGCGACCTGCCCGCCAAACCCGATACAGGCTAACGCCAGCGCGGAGCCGGGCCGACCTCAAGCGAGCCGATAAAGCTGCGCGCCTCGCGAAACCGCAACGGCACTTGCAAACGGTCGCGCGATTTTCCTGAAAATGCCGAGGAAAGCTGCGCCAATAACATCAGTTTTTGGCGGTCGCGTTTGCGGGTGAGGCCCGCATCTTCCAACAATTCAAAAAGCGCAACGAGGTTGACCACATCCATATCCAGCTTGCCGTCGACAAACCCGCTGGCAGCGAGTTTCATGCGCCCCGAGCCGCGAAAGGTCAGCGCGTCGCGGGTAATGATAAAATTATCAATGCCGACAAGGTCGCCGGCCGCGGGCGCATCGGTCAGCCAGCTTTGCGGCGTGTTAATGTCGATCTCGCTGCGCGAAATGCCAAGGCGCGCATCGCCTGTTATACGCCCTGTCCGCAGCGCAATATCGGTGCGCGCGGCATTATCGGGTGCGCGGCGTATATGCAGTTTTACATCGTCGCCCGCCAACGCAATATTTTCTTTCGTCGTCATGATTTGAACTTGCGGCTTGGTGAAGCTGAACGAGGCGCGCGCCAAGCCTTGTGTGTCCAAAACCAGGCTGGCGAGGTTGCCGCTATGGTCGATACGCATTTTTCCAAACGCTGTGGTGATGCGATGCGGTGATGAAAAATCCACGACGGCATGGTCGGTTTCAAACGGCATGACGGTAAAGCGCAAAGCGGGCACCGACCACGCGAGGTTTTGCGTGCGCCAGCCCATCGCGACGAAATCCATGGTCAGGCGGGCAGGAAAGCCAGAGCGCGCCAGACTTTGCCAAGTTATATTTTCTGCTTCGAGACGCGCTTCAACCTCGTCGCCAGCATAAGACCACAAAGAGAAAAAGCCGACGCCAAGAAAAAACAGCCCGATAAACGGGGCAAACAGCCAAATGCGCGAACGGTTAAACATATAATCGGTCAGCTAAATACAGGAAGCGCGGTGAGCGACCAAATATAGCGCACATATTCTCCGAGTAGTAAAGCGAAAGTGCCCGAATAGCGCCACCACGCATCGAGACGCACATTTTCCGGCACCACCGGATAGGTCGACAGGCGAATGGCCGGCATGGCGCGGCGCATTTCCAAATAAGCACGGGGCACATGGTGGGCGCTGGTGACGATAATGAGCGAGCGATAGCCGTGGATCTCGGCCCAGAGCGCTGTTTCATGAGCATTTTCACGCGTATCCTTGGCAATATAGTCAAGATCCAAACAGCATGAGACATTGTCGACACCGTCCGGTGCCATGGTCAAAATCGTGTCGAAATTCTGATCCGCATAAACGCCTGAAATCAACAGGCGCTGGCCTTTGCCGCGCGCCAGCATGTCGAGCCCGGCAGAAATGCGCGCGCTGGCCGTGCCGGTGAAAACAACAATGCCATCGGCCGCGGGCACGTCACCGGCCTCGGTATCGAGGCTATTGGCAAACAGGCCAAAGAAAAATGCAAAAACCACCAGCGCGCCGCCCAGCATCATCAAAAGCTGGCGGAAAATTTTCCGCGCCAGGTGTTGTTCGTCATTATCTTCAAATCGCGTCATGAGCTTTCAGCTTACACGCGCGTCTTGAGGCTTGTCATGACATAGTAGCGGGTGACCTGCCAGCTAAAGGGTACCGCTAAGGCCGGAACGCAGACGAGATAGACCAGAAAGGCTGCGCTGCGGGCATCGGGCACGAGCGAGCCGAGGGCATAAAAAAACGCCAGCGCCGCCAAAAACCCCAGCGCCGAGGCAATCGCCGTAAGCTTGACAAAGTGTTTTTCAAAGCGCCGCGAGATAAAACTGTCCTGCGCGCCGATTTGGTGCA
>NZFC01000043.1 GCA_002689195.1 Rhodobiaceae bacterium
AAACTTTGCATCAAGTTGTTCTTTGTTAATCTTTGTCCATTCATCTTTTTCTTCATCAGGATAATCTTGTAGATGTTCTTCTGTTGTTTCATAGACATCTAACCAACAGGTGTCTAAATTTTGATGCATTCCACAACGATATTCTGATTGTCCCTCACTCCAATAGAAAGTATCGTTTTTGAAACCTGCCTCTTTCATTCTGTCCAATGAAATATCATCAAAATCCCAATGATCTTCATATTGCCATGCATTATTGTAGGTCATTGCATAACCTGCTTTAGTTAGTTCATGAAAATGAATTTCTCCACCTCTTCCCCATAAATCTATTACATAATATCTTTTACTCATTTCATTCTCTCCACGACACCTCTCAAATGAGATAGTGTCTTTTCCATTGTAGCAATGGATTCTAATATTTGGTCTTTAGAAGGTTCATCTGCATATATTTCGTTGTAGTAATCATCTAGTTTTAGTTCCGCAACTTTCCTGTCAGAGGCCCCTGAAGATTTACGATGTTTCTTCCGATCCTTGAAGACTTGCATCATCCAATTCTTACTTCTGCCTGGTCTTAATATGAGTTTTTTGCACTTACCCATATCAATAGTTAAATCACCTTTAGCAGTCGTTTTTGACACAGCAGTGGTCTTACCATCAAATACGAAAGAACCACTGTTAGAACTCATTTCCAACTGTGCTACGACCTTTCTAATGTCAGGAAGGTAATGTTGAACATGATTCAGTAAGTCTTCCTGTTTGAACTTGATTTTTTCTTTCTTGAGAATAGTGACACAGTGGTTCAAAACAGATTTTTCAACTCTCTTGTCACCATCAATTTTGAACTCAACTAAAGTGCATCTTGATTGGATTGGTTCTAGTAATCTCTCAACAAAGTTTGCAGTGAAAATAAAACGACAGTTGTTTGAAACTTTTTCTATCACTCCACGAAGTGCCTTTTGCATCTGATGACTCATATTGTCTGACTCATCAAGAAGAATGACCTTCTGTTGAGAGGTAAGTGAAACAGTAGTAGAGAAGTTCATAACTTCTTTTCTTACATTATCAATAGAGTTATCTAGAGATGCATTCAGTTCCAACACTTCAATGTTCATGTCATTACACAATGCACGAGCAAGAGTTGTTTTCCCTGTTCCAGCACCACCATGAAAAATCATGTTAGGAACAGTCTTCTTTTTCTTAATACCAGTAATAAGTTTCTTAACCTCACTGGTGAGAATCATTTCACTTACTTTGGTGGGTCTATATTTGTCTACAAACATACAAAATAGGATAGCAGAAAATGACACAGGGAGCCACAGAGAACTGCACTACAGTTGAAATACAAAAATACATATATACCTGTATGGAAAACATAATGACAGAAAGTGAAAAGCGTCTAGGAATAGTTCGTGCAATTCAAAAGAACAAAGTTCATAAGTTCGTAAAAGAACTTATTGAGTTGGAAAGAAGTAATCCTGATTCATATAACAATCAATGGTGCAAGAAACTAGATGACGAGATATGTGATTGGCATAAACCAATTACATTCAATGGTTTCTATGTTGGATATGCACAGACGAATAGAAGAAGAGCAATTATGAATAATCGTATGTTCTTCAATAATCTAAAGAGAAGAGTCAACAGATATGCCAAGACTCTAAATCTTCGTAGGTGGATTGTTATTGAAAACAAGAATGGGAAGTTGCATTCACATATGATTCTTGAAACCCCTGGGGGCATAGAAACATCAACATTTATGAAGATGTGTCTATTAAGTTGGAATCAATGTAAGTGGTCACAAGAAGCGTTTCTGAAAGACACCAGTCTATTAGTTGATTGGTTAAGAGATGACTCTAACTACACCATTCATTCAGGAATGTTCTCTCGTTCTTTTGGTGGTTATACAGTCAAAGAACATACTAGGCATACAGATAATATTGATACAACAAACTGTCTACTGCATCTAGCATAGGTCAAGAATCATCTAGTAGGTATCAGTTTGGGGTTTGAATGCGATTGAGTTCGTATTCTTTAATTATGTCTATAACAAACTGAATAATGATTAAGACAGACCACATAAAGAGATATGTAATTGAGTTAGAGAACATTGAAGAAAGACTCAATCAAGATTCATTTACTAAAGAAAGCACCATGTTTAATTACTGGGTTCAAAGAAGAGATGAGATTAAAGACATGGTTGATAAATATTTAAAAATGACACAGGGAGCTTCTGACAATGGCAAAGAAAACAGTCAAACAACAGTTAGTTGATATAGAAAAGGAGTTAGAGAAACTTCTTAAACAAATTAAATTACTTAATAAGCAAATCTAATGGAAAAAAAGAATTTAATGAGGAAATTATACGAACAAGTTAGGGCATATGATGATCTACTTGATATACCTGATACTGTTAAATATTCAGGTAATACATCTATTAAAAATTTATTAAAAGATGTTGAAGAATTTAATCGTCTACCCAATGACAAAAGTTCATTAAAAGAATGTAAACGATTATTTAATAATGCCATGAGAACTCTTGCAGAAATATTAGATGCACATGAGGCATTAAATTACGATTACAAATTACAGTTAAAGAAAAAACAATATGTCATTGATGGATTAAAGAAATTTATTGATGACAAAGAAGCTTTGGATGCAGAAATCCCTTCTGATGACGATGAAGAAGAGAGTTCTGATGAAAAAGAATTAAAGAAAGGATTGTCTAGACGAGAACTATCAATAATGAAGTCACTAAACAAGTAGTCACTATTATTTATATCTTTAGGAGTTAATAAAACGATGAAAAAATATACCGATAATCCATTAAATGTCAGATTGCACCAGTATCAAGAGAATAAATTAAATGAGATGTTGAATAATGAAAATTATTGCATCAAGAAAGGAATTTATTCCAAGTCAGATGCCGTCAGGTCTTCATTAAATAATATTATTAAAGACTACGAAATGACTACACTCGGAACTAGATAAAACAGTGTGTGTGAAGGGGGAGAGTTTCATCCTAATCACATATTTAGCAGAGAGTAAATCTATCTCAAAACCATTTTCTGATGTTCTAAAAAACTGACACAGGGAGACACAACTTTCTGTGTCAGACCCAACTATTCACTCCCAAAGAAATGTATAATCTCCTTGATACAAACTTTGTATGAAACACCTAGGATATAGGTATATTCATACAACAATGGATAGAAAATGAAATATCTCTTATACAAAGTTAATACAAACTTTTTTAAAACCGCTTTAAATAAAGGGTTTCAGAGTGATAAATCTATAGAGTGGGAGTAATGGCGTTTATCTTTAGTGATCTGGTGGTATTTCCAGTGTTGCGGATTCAGGCGCAGTACTATGGCTGGAAAATGGCCATTTATATACTGATTGTATTTCTATGTGCGCTTGTGGGCGTATCGCTCGTCATGCACTATGGACTCGATCTCTTGGGACACTTGCCTGATGCTTCAGGATTTCAGTCAATGACAGATCGTGAGTTTTTTAACATAGACTACACGTTTTTCTTGAACTTGCTCTTTCTCGCGCTAACCACTGCATTCATCGTTTGGCAGTACTATAAAAAAGAAAAATCGATGTCAACTAATCGAAGCCTTGGCGACTGGATACTGCTGTCGCTTTCGATTGTCGCGTATGGATGGCTTGCAATTGGTGTGGCTGTGCTTCCATTTTTCTAATCTACAAGCGCATTTTTCTTAAATTGGGCGACTTGCATCGATCCTACTTCTAGCCTCGTCTATACAGTCACATCTGAATTGCTGATAACCGTTGTGCTCAGTTAGTTTTTTTTGAGAGGGAACGCTCTGTATCATTTACACAAACACAAGTTTAGATTATCATGATAAGGTATTTTTAAGAGAACTGTATGTTTAAACCACTTTCAAAAGTCTTAGTTGTTGTTGCCATGCTTAATGCCTTTGTTGGGCAAGCATTGGCTTATACATCTATGTCTTGTGAAATGTCGGCAGATTCTCATCAATCTCATATGACTATGGAACACTCTTCAATGAAGTCTCATGAAGGTATGGAACATGGTGATATGAAGGCTAGTGCTTCAAGTTCAAAAGACTGCTGCGACGTAGACTGTATTTGTCCTGCAAATGCATGTATATCAGTCACATTTTTGAATTCAAACAATGGTTCACCTGATATTTTGGGCTTTACTGAAGCTATAGTGAACCAAGGCGCTGAACACCCAAAGTCAATGTCTACTACTTCCCTTTTCCGTCCACCAATATTTGCCTAACACAGGGTTAGTGCGTCCAAAATTTACGCACAGAATAACTTTTCTTGTTAATTAATTAAGCGCTATTGCGCCTATATTTTATCCAGCATTGTCTGGGGGGGCAAAATGATCAAATTATTTTTTAAGTTAGCGGTAGCTATACTGCTAATACCAGCGTTTACTCACGCTACCGAGCATAATCATGAAAGTCATGTCGAAGCAAAGCTAATCGAGTTATTAGTTTACAAAACTCCGACTTGTGGATGTTGCAAAAAGTGGATAACCCATATTGAAGATGAAGGGGTGATTGCGCACTCCAAAGATTACCGCAACATCTCCAATATAAAAACTAAGTACGGTATCAAACCTAATTATCGCTCTTGTCATACAGCCGTTACTAGAAATGGCTTTGCGTTTGAAGGGCATGTGCCTGCCAAATTCATAAAACAATTTTTAGCTGAAAAACACAACAACGCCATTGGTTTGTCAGTCCCAGCGATGCCTGTTGGCTCTCCGGGGATGGAAGTAGGTGAACGTTTTATGCCTTATAACGTGTTGATTCTATTTAAAGATGGTACTAGCGAAGTGTATGCAGAGGTGAAAACCTATGAGGAGCAATTCTAATGAAATTTGGAATTCCAAGTCTGTTAAAGATTACTTTTAGTTTAATGATCGGATTTTCTGCATTTTATGCCCAAGCAGAAAAGATCATTTCACTTGATCAGGCGATAGCATTAGCACAGCAAAATGACCCTTGGCTGCACGGCAGCAAGTTGAAACAGCAAGCTGTTGAGTATAACAGTATAGCTTCTGGAACATTGCCTGACCCTATTATGTCTGTGGGCATGATGAATTTACCAACAGATACATGGAACTTAGATCAGGAAGGTATGACTCAATTTAAAGTTGGAGTTTCTCAAATGTTTCCTAGAGGAGATAGTTTGGAACTCAAACGACAACAGCTAAAAATCGAATCAACTAAATACCCGCTGTTACGCGAAAATCGTAAGGCGAAATTGAAAAGTGAAGTTTCCCAACTTTGGTTAGACGCTTTTCTAGCGCAACAAACCATTAAGTTAATCGAGAACGATTGGGAACTATTTGAGCAGATGGCGGAGATAGCAAAAGCCAGTTACTCAAATGTGATTGGAAAAACAAGACAACAAGATGTCATTCGAGCACAACTAGAAATCGTTCAATTGGAAGATAGGTTGACAGTCCAGAGGCAAAAATTAGAAACCTCAATTGCTCGTCTAAACGAATGGCTTCATCTTTATGATGACAGTAACTATGAAAAAACGTTTGATTTTGACGCGCAACCAATGGCATTCAATGTCTCAGAAACTCTACCTGAAATTCGATTGCAAACCCCCGCATTTTTAAAGAAGGCTCATTATTCGCGAAATGCTCTGGCATTAGAATTAGAAAATCACCCTGCGATTCGCTCAATTGATGTTCAGAAAAAAGTGACTGAAACAGCTGTTGATATAGCCAAACAACAATATAAGCCCCAGTGGGGAGTAAACGCCAGCTATGCCTATCGTGATGATATGCCATCAGGAGATAATAGAGCAGACTTGTTTTCTGTTGGTGTGACGTTTGATTTACCGTTATTCACAAAAAATAGACAAGATAAACAAGTTGCCGCATCAATCGCGGAAACAGAAGCTGTCAGAACAGAGAAATTGCTGTTAACAAAACAAATGATTAGCGAAATTGAAAAAGAGCTAAGGCAGCTGAAAAGACTATCAGAAAGGCAGTCAATATATAAAGAACAATTGCTTACGCAAACCCACGACCACGCAGAAGCTTCGTTGACTGCTTATACCAACGATGATGGTGATTTTTCTGAAGTTGTTCGAGCTAGAATCGCAATGCTTAATGCCAGAATTTCCGCACTAAAAATAGATGTTGATGCATTGAAAACAGTAACTCGTATCAATTATTTCTTCGCACAGTCACATTCAAAATCAGCACCCGCACACACTGGTAAATTCGGAGAGAAATAATGTCATCTAATACAAAAATAATTATCGCGATCATCATTGGTGCAGCAATAGGTGCTGGGACATTGGGTTTATTCCTAAATCCTAACTCTGAAGGACCGAAAACAAATTCTGAAGAGAAAAAGCCGCTTTATTGGGTTGCCCCGATGGATTCTAACTACCGCCGGGACAAGCCCGGTAAATCTCCTATGGGGATGGACTTAATTCCTGTGTATGAAGATGAATCATCAACTGATGACTTCGGCCCCGGTGCTGTTAGGGTCGCTCCTCATGTGGTGAATAATCTTGGTGTTCGTACCGCACCTGTTGAGCTAGAAAATATGCACACTGAAATCTCTACGGTGGGTTATGTACAATATGACGAAGATAAACTAATTCATATCCACCCACGTGTTGATGGCTGGATTGAAAAACTATACGTTAAGGCTGAGGGTGACCCTGTAGAAAAAGGTCAACCCCTTTACAGCTTATATTCTCCCCAGTTAGTTAATGCTCAAGAAGAATTGTTAATCGCCTTAAAGCGCAATAACGGCTCGTTAGTTACGGCAGCTAAAGATCGTCTTAAAGCCTTACAACTTTCAGCAGGCTTGATTAAAGAACTAGAGCAAACAAAAAAAGTTCAACAAACAATTACCTTTTATTCGCCTCAAGCAGGTGTTGTAGATGGGTTAAAGATACGAGAAGGTTTCTATGTGAAACCGGGAGATACTTTGCTTAGTATCGGCAAACTTGACCAAGTATGGGTAGAGGCTGAAGTGTTTGAACGAGATGCAGCGCTTATCAAAGAAGGGTTGCCAGTATCGATGACTCTAGACTACTTGCCCGGAGAAGATTGGACAGGTGTGGTTGACTATGTTTACCCAGCATTAAACAGTAAAACTCGCACACTTAGAGTTCGCTTGAAATTTGGTAATCCTGATTTTCAATTAAAGCCCAATATGTTCGCACAAGTTTCGATCCATGCGAATCAAGCCGACAGTGCGATTATTGTTCCTAAAGAAGCGGTCATACGCACAGGCAAGCAAGACAGAGTCGTCCTCGCCTTAGGTGACGGACAGTTTAAATCAATTGAGGTAACTATTGGTCGAGTTGATAAAGATAGTATCGAGATTCTGAGCGGTTTAAATGAAGATGATGTTGTTGTTACGTCTGCTCAATTCCTAATTGATTCGGAATCAAGTAAGTCATCAGACTTTAAGCGTATGACACATGATGAGGTGCCGAACTCTATCTGGATGCAAGGTGAAGTAAACAGCGTCATGACAGGACATCGTATGGTCAATATTACACATGGCCCGGCTGAAGCTTGGGATTGGCCGGAAATGACAATGGACTTTAATGTGGCTGAGAATGTTGATGTTGACTCTTTAAAGTCAGGTCAATCTTTACACTTCGAGGTGTCTAAAACCGAAGATAGTGGATATGAAGTAACTGGTATTCATATCATGAGTCAGCCAGAAGTATCCTCTGCAACAGTCTCAGGTTTAATTAATGAAATAACCTTAGGCAATCGCACTTTCAATATTAGTCGAGGCCCAATAGAGAAGTGGGATAGACCTGCTGCGACGATGGATTTTATCGTCGCGGAAAATATAGAAATAGCTGACTTTAATGTTGGTGACAACGTCACTTTCACGTTTGAAGTGAGAGATGAATTGGTTATCACTGAAATTTCCCTTGAAGCAAATGAAAAAAACAGCGACGAACATGAGACAAATCATGAACAGAAAGCTGTTGTCGATCATTCGAACCATTAAATAGGGAGATTAGTAATGATTGAATCAATAATTAGATGGTCAGTGGGTAACCGTTTCTTTGTGTTATTAACCACGCTTATCATCGCATTTGGTGGAATATTTGCGTTAAAAAATACACCTGTCGATGCGCTTCCTGACTTGTCAGATGTTCAAGTAATTATCAAAACGAGTTATCCGGGACAAGCACCTCAGGTAGTACAAGATCAAGTAACTTTTCCTTTAACTACTGCGATGCTTTCAGTACCGGGAGCACAAACGGTTCGAGGTTATTCGTTCTTTGGCGACTCATATGTCTACATCATATTTGACGACGACACAGACCTTTATTGGGCAAGGAGTCGTGTGTTGGAGTATTTGAGTCAAGTTGCTTCGAGTTTACCAGATGCAGCAAAACCACAGCTAGGGCCTGATGCAACAGGTGTGGGCTGGGTTTATATATATGCGCTCACTGATAAATCTGGTAATCATGATCTTAGTCAGTTGCGGAGTATCCAAGACTGGTTTTTAAAATACGAGCTTCAAACGGTTCCGGGAGTTTCTGAGGTCGCTGCAATTGGTGGCATGGTTAAACAATACCAAGTTCAAGTTGATCCAGATAAGTTGCGAGCCTACGGTATACCATTGACTCACGTTCAAATGGCGCTGAAAAGAGGTAACCAAGAAACAGGTGCGTCTGTTGTTGAAATGGCCGAAGCTGAGTACATGGTAACTGCCACTGGCTATATTCAATCCGTTGGTGACATCGAAAAAATACCGTTAGGCGTTAATGAGCAGGGTACGCCATTGCGTATTGGCGATATAGCTGATGTTGGATTGGGTCCACAGATGCGCCGAGGGATAGCGGAGTTAAATGGTGAAGGCGAAGTTGTTGGGGGCGTCGTGGTAATGCGCTTTGGAGAAAACGCACAGCAAACAATTGACGGTGTAAAAGAAAAACTTGAATCATTAAAAGCCTCTTTGCCTGAAGGTGTTGAAGTTGTTCCTGTTTATGACAGATCTAAGTTAATTGAACGAGCGGTTAGCAATCTATCAGATAAATTGATTGAAGAGCTAATTGTGGTTGCACTAATTTGTGCGGCATTTTTGTTTCATCTACGTTCTTCCATTGTCGCAGTTATTACCTTGCCTTTAGGAATTTTGGTGTCTTTTATCATCATGTACATGCAAGGTATCAATGCCAATATTATGTCATTAGGTGGGATTGCAATAGCGATAGGAGCCATGACGGACGGTGCAATTGTAATGATTGAAAATATGCACAAGCACATGGAAGCTCTTAATAAAAAGGGCGTGCCATTGACGGATGAAAACCGTTGGCAAATTGTTGCTAAAGCTGCAAGTGAAGTTGGTCCAGCATTGTTTTTCAGTCTACTTATTATCACAGTGTCATTCTTACCAGTCTTTATTCTAGAAGCTCAAGAAGGAAGAATGTTTGCCCCTCTTGCATACACTAAAACCTATGCGATGGCTGCATCCGCTGGATTGGCAATAACTCTGGTTCCCGTTCTTATGGGATATTTTATTCGTGGAAAGATTATATCGGAAAAGAAAAACCCATTGAACCGCGTACTGACCGCTCTGTATATGCCTGTGTTAAGACAGGTTATGAAATTCCCTAAATCAACCATTGTAATTGCGTTATTGGTTACCGCCGTGGGTTTTTGGCCTGTTAATAAGATTGGTAGTGAATTCATCCCGCCATTGGATGAAGGTGACCTGATGTATATGCCAACAACTTACCCCGGCATATCCATTGGTAAAGCTCGCGAATTATTACAACAAACGGACAAGTTACTTCGCACAGTGCCTGAAGTCGAGACCGTCTTTGGCAAAGTTGGTCGTGCTGAAACCGCCACTGACCCTGCCCCTTTAACAATGATTGAAACATTCATTCAGTTGAAACCACAAGAGCAGTGGCGAGACGGAGTAACCACTGAAAGTTTAAAAGCTGAATTTGATGAATTGGTTAAATTACCCGGCTTAACAAATGCTTGGGTGATGCCAATAAAAACCCGGATAGATATGCTAGCGACGGGTATCAAAACTCCTGTTGGAATAAAGGTAGCAGGACCTGACCTTGATAAGATTCAAGAAATAGGTCAGCAAATTGAACAATTGTTACCAGCGGTAGAGGGAACAGCATCGGTTTATTCCGAGCGTGTAGCTGGCGGCCGTTATATCAAGATAGATATTTCTCGTGAAAAGGCGAGTCGATTCGGGTTAAATATTGCTGATGTTCAGCAGGTGGTATCGACGGCTATTGGAGGCATGAATGTCACTCAAACTGTGGAGGGACAAGAGCGTTACCCTGTCAATTTAAGATATCCACAAGACTATAGAGATTCGCCTGAGCAACTCGCTAGATTGCCTGTTATTACTCCGAATGATCAGCGTATCGCATTGGGAGATGTAGCAGATATCCGTGTTGAGAATGGCGCTCCGGGAATAAAAAGTGAAGACGCTCGCATTAATGGCTGGTCATTTATTGATATCGAAGGCGTGGATGTCGGGACATATGTAGAGAATGCTAAAGAGTACCTTGAGCAAAATCTAGAAATTCCAACAGGTTACTCAATCTCTTGGGCTGGGCAGTATGAATATATGGAAAGAGCAAAAGAAAAATTGACATTTGTTTTGCCCTTAACGCTAGCCATTATTTTGATCTTGCTCTATTTGAATTTCCGCTCGTTTAGCGAAGTAGCCATTATTGTCGTGACATTACCTATGGCAATGATTGGTGGCTTATGGCTAATGTATTTGGAAGGATTTAACTTTTCCGTCGCTGTAGGTGTTGGTTTTATTGCGCTAGCAGGTGTTGCCGTAGAGATTGGAGTCATCATGCTGGTTTACTTGAATCAAGCTCTTACAGATCTCAAGGAAAAAGCGACCGAGCGAGCAGAACAGATTTCTGACGCAGATTATCAAGATGCCTTGTTACATGGCGCTGGTTTGCGTGTACGCCCTGTCATGATGACCGTGGCAACAATCATCATCGGTCTATTACCTATTTTATATGGAACAGGCACTGGTTCGGAGGTCATGAGTCGCATCGCAGCACCTATGGTCGGTGGGATGACGAGTGCAGTGTTACTAACTCTCATTGTACTGCCTGCTATTTATTCAATTGTTAAAAAGAGAGAAATAAATTTCTTTAATCAAGAGTTATCAAAAAGCTAAATTTAGTCGTTAAACCATAAATTTTAAAAGAGGTAAATATGAAAGCATTAATCAAAATCTTAGCGGTAATCAGCGTTGTTATTAGTAGCCCTGTGTTCGCACACGTAAATCTTGAAAAAAGTTCGCCTTCGGATAATGCAATGTTAATGACATCCCCAGAGGAACTTACACTTAAGTTCAGTAAAGAAGTGCGTTTAGTCAAAGTATCGTTAAAAAATAAGCAGGGAAAAAAAGTAAAGTTTGGCTTTCAACCTTCAAAAGAAGCGAGCAGTGAATTCTCATGGAAGCTACCTCAGTTGGCTCCAGCCAATTACATCGTAGATGTCACTTTCTTAGGTAAAGATGGTCACAAGATGAAGGACAACTTTGGCTTCATGGTTCATTAATTAAGTAGAGTAATTACTATGGAAATTTATATCTGGAATACGGTCATAGTGCTGACGAAAACTGCGTTCTACGTTGGCTTTGCCTGTATTGCTGGATATACATTTTTTGGCAATGTGTACGGCGGTAATACTTTGGAAAATGGAGAAAGAAGATCATTTAGTCAGATAACCCTTATTGCCGCCTTAATAGCTTTTCTAGCAAATGCAATTTGGTTCTTTGCTAACACTGGCGCAATGGTTGAAGAAGGAATAGTAGGAGCGCTAGACCTAGATATGATTAGTATCATGTGGGATTCGTCAATAGGCGATACCACACTATGGCGCTTGATTGGCCTGATTGGGGTTGCGATAGTAGTAATTTCTTCTCAATTTTGTGTTTGGAAGCATACTAAATATGTCTTAAACGCCGTGCTTGTCATATGTCTATTTTTTCTTTCTTATTCATTTACTTTGGCTGGACACGTTTCCGTCATGGGGGTCTTTGAAAAAGGTCTATTAATGGTGCATGTCATTGTAATGGCGTGGTGGTTTGGTGCCCTTTACCCTCTTAAAAAAGCCTGCAATAAGTTGGAATTCGAAAAGCTTTATCAATTGATGGAAAGGTTTGGAAAACAAGCTAGTGTCATGGTAAGTCTGCTCTTAATCGCTGGCTTATTATTGGCAATTCAGTTGGTGGGTGGATTAGATGCTCTGCTATTTACTAATTATGGACAAACCATATTAGTTAAATTGTTGTTAGTGATTTGCGTAATGAAGATAGCCGCTACACATAAATTGAAATTAGTCCCGCAGCTCAAAAATAATGATGGCAGAAAAACATTATCCAAATCAATCTCAATTGAAATGTTTGTAGCTATTGCCATTTTATCTGTAACAGCAGTGCTTACTAGTATTGTCGGCCCTGTAAATTAAACCTGAAAAGAGAATGAAAATGAAAAAAAGAAATATACTACTCGTTTTATTAATGACGGTTAGCTTTGTAGTTCACGCTCATGGTGACAAACAAAAAGATAAAGGAATGCTTAAAGGGCTGGATACCCCAGCTGCAAAAGTTGTATTAGCTTTTCATGAAGCGTTAGATTTAGTAGAGAGCGCATATTTAGAGGGCCGTTTCAGCTACTTGGAATGGGTAACTACTCGACAAGAATTTCTGACAACCCGCCTGACA